>NZ_JALLKV010000004.1:0-220526 GCF_023093815.1 Pseudomonas sp. PNPG3 | reverse complement strand
GAAACGCTATTTCCTGAGCTTGGAGAGTGTCTAGAAAACCAGGGGCGATTCAGTGCAGGGTCTTATCGGTAGTTTTAAAAATTATTCGTTCGCTGACGCTTTCAGGTCTAGCAAAGGTTTTTTTGGTTTCTTCGGGCACATATTCGACTACTTTTGGATGTGAACTATTACCAGAGAGATGAAAAGGCAGTCGATTTTGCCCTGCTGGGTACACAGTCAGTTGCCATTTGTACTGTGCGTCTTCAGTACTGAAATTTGGCAAACTTATGTACAAGTCGAGATAAAAACCTGCCGCGACAGCAGCGTCATCGCTGATGAACGCTTTTGTTTGGTCTAGCGTGTGCGTACTGTGAGTTGGTTGAAATCTTGTCTCAATTGAAGCCTGCGCTTGAACTCCCAAGGCTGCCGCGTTCAGTGAGCCAATTGCGATATCCAGATCTTGTGGATTCATCCAGCGACGATGTTCCTCTGGTGTTCCCCATCTACTGTGTCGGGACCAAAGCTCTAATAGTGAAGATTCTTGATTTTTGGCATCCATCGCCAGCGTATAGGCTGCCAGACCAAGGATGATCGTAAAGCCTAAGGGACCGAGTAGCGAACTTGCGAATAATGCCGAGTAAATACCAGAGACAGTGGAAACTGTAGCAAGCACGGCCGCGCGAGCGTACTGGTTTGCAGAGGTGCTGTCCCCTTGGTTATTAGTTCTGGCGAGCGCATTCACGTATTGCACTGCATCCATGGCATTGGCGAGTGCAGCGATGGCGCCGCCATACTTGGCTAGGTTCTTTCCTAGTAAGGCTGTGGTTACCGTTCCGGGCCACGGTATCTTCGGTCGTACAAGTGTGACAGCAAGCCCTGCCGCTTCGACACTCACTCCCAACAACCCAAGCGATGAAGACCAGATCGCCGCAAGCGCCTCCGGGTTGTCCTGATGCGTCTCTTGCAACGCTCGATAGTTCTTGCCCAGGCTGTCCTGATGGAACCACATGCTGCCCAAGGCAAATAGCAGCCCGACGCTTCCGCTACTCGCTGCAGCATCCCGCAGGCTGCGCATGGCATCGCTTGCCACGCTTTGCGCGGCCGTAGAACTGATCTTCAAACCACCCGTAACCTGCGCACGCAGCGTACCCGCACCAATAGCAATATTGCGTACCAGCGCCCCGACGCCACCGGCTGCACCTTCGCGCAACTGCACCAGCCGCGCCTGTAAACTTTCAGCACTTTCCAACGTCCAGAGCATCACCTCGATCATCTGCCTACGGTTACCCGCTGCCGCAATATTGATCGCGCCACTCAACACCATGGCCCGCACCTTGCGGCCCAGTGGGTCACGGAACTGCTTGTCTACCTTCTGCAGAAACGCATCGGTCCGCGCCTCCAGGGCTTCATTGAGCAGGCTCATGTATTCGCCCACTGTCAGCGACACCCGGAGCGGCGTTACCTGCTGCCCCGCAAACAGGGCAAACGCCGAGCGATGCACATGGCCGATCAGGGTTTTGGTCCGTTCACTCAGGTGCTGGCTGAGTGCATTCCCGGCGCTGTTGGTCGCGGCCAGCAACTGGCCAACGGCATCCTGTATCGGCTTGATCATCAGCAGTTGGCCATCGGCGGTCCCGGCGATGCCCTTGATGATGTCGTACACCTTGCCGAAGTCGTCCCCGGACAGCGCGTTGGCCACCTGCTGCATCAGCTTCTGGTTCTTGGCCAGTAGTGCCTGGTAAAGCAGGCTGCGGTCGTCTTCCAGCAGCTGCTGCCAGATATGCTGGGTGATCCCGAGCGGCTGACCCTCCTGCGGCAAGGTTTCAGTGGGCCCGCCGGCCAGGCAGGCGGCCATCATCTGGATGAAGTACTCCACCGAAACGGGGGAGGTCGCGTCATAGTCGTAGTAGCCGATCTGCTGAAACGCCCGCTTGGCATAGTGCCGCGCATACAGATCGCCAACCTGGTCGATCATCGACTGCCAGTTTTTCAGTTCGCGGTCGTAATCAGCCTGGAACGCCGCGCGGGCGCTTTCGTCGTAACGCTCTTCCAGCCGCTCGCGGGCGTCCTGCTGCTTGCGCGCGGTGTTGCGTTCGGCCTGCGCGTCGATGTCCACCGGCGGCAGATACGCCTTGGCCGCGATCGGGCTGTCGTTCCACTGCTCGATCTGCCGGGCTTCCCGCTGCGCGTCCTCGGCACCCTGCACGGCCGCCATGGCCGCGTGCAATTCGCGGATGCCCAGCAGTGCTTGCGAGGTGAAGTATTCGAAGTGCCGCTGCGGCTGGGCCCGCCATTCCTGCAGGGCTTGCACCCAGCCAGTGCGTTGCGCGTTGAGCTCCATGACCATGCCGACCGGGTCGGGTAGCGTCAGCGCCAGCAGGCCATTGGGCAGTTGTTCCTGCTCGATGACATTGCGCACATGCGTGCGGGTTTCATGCCAGCGGCCCAGGCGGCTGTAAAAGCCATGAGCGCTGGTAAACCTGGCAGAGGAAAAGGTGGAAAACTCCAGGACCTGTTCCAGGCCGAAGCGGAAGCTGTCGGTCATGGCGATGCCGAGGCTGGCAGGGTCGTTGCGTGCGCTGTTCAGGTCCACTTCGACGAAGCGGGCGAGGGTGCCCGGGTCACTGTCGACGATGCCTTGCCGATAGCGGTCGAGTACCGCACGGGGCCAAGGGTCGTTGGCGAAGGCGATCCAGGCCTTGCGGTAGAGCAGGGTATCGATGTTGATGAACGAGGCAATCACATCGTGGCCTTCGGTGGCGCATACCTTGGGTAACGACCTGGGTGGCCCCAAGGGCATCTGCGACACCGGAAAGCGCTGCAAGGTACCTTCCGCCGCTACCTCGTAGGCCTGCCAGATTTCCTGGTCGAGCAGTACGTAGACATAACCCTGGCGCAGGAGGCGCAACTGGTCGGTGTGCATCGGGTGGAAGACGATTTCGCTATCGTCTGCCAGGCGATAGGGGCGCCCTGTGTCCGGGCGTGGGGCGTAGGCCTCGCGCAGCAGCAGAATCGGCAGGCCGGAGCGTTCGCAGGCATTGCAGGTGCCGTAGGTGTTGGGGATCTCTTCCTGCATGGCGATGTGGATGGTTTTGCTGATGCTCATGGGTAACTCCTTGCCTTCGGCAGGCCGGCGACGATGTGCGACCAGGTGCATTCGTCGTAGCTGGCGAAGCGGTCCGCCAGGCGCTGCTCGCCGGCAGCTGCCTTTTCCACGTCGTGCTGGATGGTCGGGTGCTGAAGGAGCAGTGGGTGGATCATGAGCATGTGCAGGCACATGCACTGGATATCGGCACGGTCGCGCAGGCCTTGCCTGAAGGCCTTGAGGATCAGGTTCATGGCATGGGTGGGTGCGTTTTCCGGCAGGCCTGATGAACCTGCGAAGTGCCAGGGTGCATGGGGATGCTGCACGGCACTCAGGCGATGCCAGGCACCGAGCAGTTGAATGATCTGCGGTGCGACGTGCTGGGTTGCCCTCACGGCCTCGGGGACGGCCAGTTCGCCAGCCATGGGTTCTCGCTCGAATACCTCGCAACTGCCACAACCATCGGGATGTAGCCAGCTGCGAACAGGCCCGAGGACTTCGCCTGCGTTTTTCAGGGTCGCGCGTAGCAGCGCCAGCCGCACGGGTTCAAACCAGGCGGTGATACCGTGCGGTTCTGGTTGGTGCAGCACCTGACACTGGTGGCTGATGTGCTGGGCGATGAGGTCGGCGGGTTGATCGCTGATCAGCCAGCCACACACGTAGTGCCAGGTAGCTGCCGATTCACGAGCGGCGCAGGTCGCGCTTAATGGGGCAAGGGCTGTGGGCGCATCGCCGGGTTCGGCGAGCTGGACCAGAGCTGGCCAGCACTCAGGATCCTGCACCAGGCGGCTGCAGTCGACGCGCGTTACGGCATCACTACCCAGCGCTTCGCTGAGGGCAGCGATGGCCAGCGGGTGCTCAGGTGGGCAGCCGGCGAATGGGTCCAGTAAAAGGTAGAGGGCTTCTTCTGGTTGGCGCTGCTGGTTGGCGAAGTGATCGACCGACTGCACGTAGCCCTGCGTGGACTGGCTCGACATGAGAAGTTCCTTTTCTTCTTGATGGCGAGCAGAAACCTAACGGGGAATCAATGCTGCAGGTAGTTATCGGCTTCCTAACCAGCTGTAGGATTTTTCGCTGTCGGACGAGGCAGTCGTATCGCTCAGGACCTCGGGGATTCTGTTTCAAAGCATTGGCGCATCACGTCAAGGTAACGCCGCGCGCCCAGGCCCAACGGGCGCGACTTGACCCAGATGATGTCCACCCACAAGCGCAACCGGCTGGCCATGTTGTCGAAACGCACCTCCGCCAGCGCGCCCGAAGCAATCAACGGCTCGACCAAAGGCTGCGGCAGGTAGGCCCAACCAAGGCCCGATTGCACCAGGTCCAGCGTGGCCAGGTAGCTGTCGGTCAGCCAGATGCGCCGCGACAGCACCATGCGTGGGTCCGACCCGGTGGCCTTGCCCGACGCCACGATGATCTGCCGCTGTTCGGCGAAAGTCTCTTCCGGCAACGGCGTGCCGCTGTTCTGCCCGGCCGGATGGCGGGGGGAGGCGACGGCCACCAGCAACTGGCTGCCGGCCTCCAGGAATGACTCGCGTTCGTCGATGCCAGGCCTTTCGAAGACCAGTGCCAGTTGCACGCTGCCGTCATGCAGCAGGCGGATGGCTTCGGCCTGGGTGGCCGAGCGTACTTCGATTTCCAGGCTGGGAAATTCCTGGGCGAGGGTTTCCAGCGGCTGGCTCCAGCGGCCGGTCTGCAGCTCGGGGGCCATGGCGATAGTCAGGCGCTTTTCCAGCCCCTTGTGCAGTTGCAGGGCCTGGGCGTCGAGCAGGTTGAGCTGGCAGATCACCTGCCTGGCCTGGGGCTCCAGGGCCAGTGCGGCACTGGTGGGCAAGGCTTTGCGCGTGGCCCGGTCGAACAGCACCAGGTCCAGCTCTGCCTCCAGCTGGGCGATGGCCATGCTCACGGCCGAAGGCACACGCCCCAGCTTGCGTGCGGCGGCAGAGAACGAGCCTGCCTCCAGCACCGCGAGGAAGATTGCCAGGGAGTCGCTGGTAAAGGCCATTGTCAGTAAACCTGATGACGAGGAAGCGTTGTGGCCGAAAAGTATGAACACTCCTCGGCCAGCTTCGCAATTCTTTACAGGTCTTCGCAGAGCACCCGATCAATGCTGTCGACAAAGTAGTCCACGCTCGCCCGGGTGGTGCACATCGGCGGCTTGATCTTGAGGATGTTCAGGTAATCACCGGTCGGCTGCATGAAGATGCCCAGGTCACGCAGGCGGTTGCACAGGGCCATGGTTTCCTCGGTGGCCGGTTCCAGCGTTGCGCGGTCGCGCACCAGTTCCAGCCCCAGGTAGAAGCCCGAACCATGCGCCGCGCCGGCCAGCGGGTGCTTGTCGACCAGTGCCTGCAGGCGCGCCTTGAAATAGCGCCCGGTGTCGCGGGCGTTGTCCCACAGGCCTTCCTCCTGCATCACATCCAGCACCGCCATGCCGATGCGGCAACTGACCGGGCTGCCGCCGGCCGAGGAGAAGAAGTAGCCCTCGGCCTCCAGCGCTTCGGCGATCTCGCGGCGGGTGATGACTACGCCCAGTGGCTGGCCGTTGCCCATGCCCTTGGCCATTGTGATGATGTCGGGCACCACGCCCTGTTCCTCGAAGCCCCAGAAGTACTCGCCCAGGCGGCCATAGCCGACCTGTACCTCGTCGGCGATGCACACGCCGCCCCGGACACGAACTTTGGCATAGGCCTCGCGCAGGTAACCGGCCGGCAACGAAATACCACCGGCATTGCCGTACACCGGCTCGCAGATGATGCCCGCCAACTGGCGGCCACGGGCGTCGAGGTCGGCCAGTTTGGCGTCGACGTCGCGCAGGTAGTGGGTGGCGCTGTCGGCGCCGCGGAAGCGGCCGCGGAAGGTGTTCGGCGCCTCGACCGGGTGCACCCAGTCCGGGCGGGTTTCCAGGGCCTGCGGGTTGTCGGCGATGGAAGTGGAAATGGCATCGGTGGCCACCGACCAGCCGTGGTAGGCCTCCAGCACGCTGAGCAGGTCGCGCCCGCCGCTGTAGGCCCAGGCCAGGCGAATCGCCAGGTCGTTGGCTTCGGTACCACTGTTGACCATGAACACCCGGTCGAAGCCTTCGGGTGCCAACTCCAGCAGGCGTTCGGAGAATTCGGTGATGGCCGCGTAGTGGAAGCGCGAGTTGGTGTTCAGCAGCGACCACTGCCGTGCCGACTCGGCGACCATGCGCGGGTGGCCGTGGCCCAGCACCGCGACGTTGTTGAGCATGTCGAGGTACGAGCGGCCCTGCATGTCGATCAGGTAGTTGCGCCAGCCGCGTTCGATGTGAGGCGGTTGCGCGTAGTAATGCTTCTGCGAGCGGGCGAAGCTGGCATCGCGGCGGGCCAGCAGGGCCTGTGGGTCGGGCAGCGGCTCGGCATTGCAGTCGAAGCCCAGCAACGCAGCTGGTGACGGGCACAGGGCCAGCCAGGCGGCCGCCTGGGATGGGGTGGCGAAGAACGGCGGCTGAATGCCGCTATCCAGGCACAGCTGCACACTGAGGAAGCCGCAACTGCTGCCCAGCGACTGGCCTTTTTCCACGGCCTGGCCATCTGCAGGCGCGTCTTCCAGGCCTTGCAGCCACAACGCCCAGTGCGCGCTGCGCAGGCAGCCACGGCCGTCGCCATGGCGCTGCCAGGTGCCGGCATCTGGCGCTTGCACCAGGCTGCCGTTGGGTACATGCAGCTCGACGCCCAGGGCACAGGTGGCAGGCTCTTCGGGGCGGTCGATATGGGTTTGCGACAGGCGATACTGCCCGTGCAGGCTGCAAGCCGGTGCTGGTTGCGTGGTCAGCAGGTGCTGGTCGAAGCCCGGTTGCTCCCAGTTGCCCGCCTCGCAATGCACGCTGAGCACGCCCAGATCGACGCGCGTCACTGCCTGCCGATCCAGTTCAGGGAGCAGAAGGGCGCAGCCGCTCAGGTCCGGCGTGGCGGGCTGCAGGCCCGCAGCTTGCAGGATGGCCGCTTCCATCAACGCGAAAGGTACGGCGGTGGCAGTGTCGAAGATTTCCCATTCATGGGCGATGTTGTCGCGGGTGTACTGGTTGCCGGGGTCGACGGTGAGTTGCTGTTCGCTGCTCAGCACCAGCACGGCGGCGCGGTTGAGCACCAGTGGCCACAGCGCCCGCAGTTCGGCTTCGCTCAGCGGGTTGAGCGCCTGGTAGGCACGCACGGCCGGCAGGATGCGCAGCGGGTCGCCCTCGGCGTGGTGCAACAATGCGGCGCAGGTCACCGACAGGTCGGCGATGCGCCAGGTGCGCAACAGGTCGCCGAAATCGATCACCCCTTGCAACTGCCACTGGCGCTCGACATCGCGGGCCCAGACGGCATTGTCGTCGGTGATGTCCAGATGCACGGCCTGGCTTGGCAGCTGGTCGACCAGCGGCGCCAGGTGCTCGGCGGCCAGCTGGGTGGCCTGCTCGATGCGGGCGCGTTGCTCGGCGTTGCCCAGCACGGGCAGCAGGTGCTGGATCAGTGCCTGGGCATGTTGCGGGTCCCATTGCAGGGTGCGCGTCAGGCCCGGGTGGTCGAAAGTGGCCAGGGCCTTGTCCAGCCGCGCGCAGAGCCCGCCGAGTTCGGCCATCAGGCGTGGCTCCATGTGCTTGAGGCGGGTCAGTGGCTGGCCTTCGATGTAGTCGAGCAGGCGCATGCGCAGCGGTTGCCCGTCTATTTCCAACGCCAGCAGCATCTGGCCATCGCTAGCCGGGCGCACGGCGGGCACAGGCAAGCCCTGTTCGCGCAGGTAGGCCAGGGCCGCGTGCTGGGCCTCGAGCTCCACCTGGGCGTAGCTGCCGTGGCAGGCCTTGAGCACGAAACGGCCTTGTGGTGCGTCTACACGGAAGTTCAGGTCCTGTTGGCTGCCCAATGCCGAGAGGTTGCCGGCAATGCCGTAGTGCGTTTGCAGCACGGCATGTGCCTGGGCTTCGCCTAGCGCAGGGCTGGGCAGGCCGGAGCGCTGGATCAGCGTGGTCAGGGCAGGGGAGGCGGGCTGGTGGTGTGGGCTGGACATGGGGCTCTACCGTTGCTGCTGGGGTTGACGGTGGAGAATTTATGCCCGATCTGGCTGATGATGGAAGATGATTGTTGTCAGAAAATTTGATGACGGCTTTCGAGCCGACCTGCCTGTACGCCTTTACATTAAATTATTCTCTGCCAATAATTATTGTTATTCAATAATTTCGGATAAAGCCATGATCGACATCTTCCCGCGCCGTGAACTGGCTGCCGACATGGCCAGGCAGCTGTTGAAACCGTCTGCCCTGGATATCGGCTTGAGATCAGGGCTATTTTTCTCCGGGCTGCGCAGGACTGGCAAAACCACCTTTTTAAAGAACGACTTGATCCCTGCCCTGGAGGAAATGGGTGCATTGGTGATCTATGTCGACCTCTGGAGTGATACCCAGACCAGCCCGGTCGTGCTGGTCCTCGCCGCAGTGCGTAAAGCCCTTGCTGATCTTCAGAAACCTACCTCGGCTTTCTTGCAGAAACTCAAGGCCCTGCGTGGCGCGGAGGTCGAAGTGGCTGGGCTGAAGTTTGGCTTCAACCTGGAAACCTTGGGCACAGAGGGCGGTGTCACACTTGCGGAAGCGCTGACCGAGGTT
The DNA here is from genome assembly GCF_023093815.1 of Pseudomonas sp. PNPG3. Lineage (NCBI taxonomy): Bacteria > Pseudomonadati > Pseudomonadota > Gammaproteobacteria > Pseudomonadales > Pseudomonadaceae > Pseudomonas > Pseudomonas sp. PNPG3. The sequence goes on along the minus strand of NZ_JALLKV010000004.1, from coordinate 211,860 downwards.
GTGGACCAGGCCAGGACTGACGTCGTGCTGGTCGTCGATGAGGTGCAGCAGGCAATCACAACCGAGGACGGCCAACAGATGATGCTGGCGCTCAAGGCTGCGCGCGATGCCATCAATCCGCGCCCGAACACGCCAGGGCACTTCCTGTTCATCGGCACTGGCTCTCACCGGGCGATGGTCAACGAGTTGACCGCGCGGCGTAACCAGGCTTTTGCCGGTGCCACAAACGTGCCGTATCCGGTGCTGGACAGGGACTATGTCGAATTCTGGCTCAAGCGGCTCGCAAAAGATGGCCTGGGCAACTTGCCGTCGCTGGATGTCGCGGCACAGGCATTCAAAACGCTGGGCAGCAGGCCCGAGGAGTTCATTCGTGCACTTCGGCAGTTGGTTCACTCACCTGCGTCCGGGATGGGGCCGGATGAGGTGCTGCCGGTAATCGCATCAACGCTGCGGTCGGCTGCTGCTGACCTGGAGCTGATGAAAGTAGAGGAGCTGGGCGTCCTGGCTGAAGCGATTTTTGCCCGGATCGCATCGGTCGAGGGCGATGCGCGTGGGGTGTTCTCCAACGAAGCGGCGGCGGAGTATTCGAAGTCTGTGGGGCGTGAAGTGCGTGTCGAAGAGATACAGCCGGTTGCCAACGAACTGCTGGCCGCTAACCTGATCATGCGTCGGGGGCATGGGCTCTATGGGGTGACCGACCCCTTTGTACAGGAGATCTGGCGCGAGCGGCAGGAGTTGTTGGGCCGGCTCTGAGCTGCATCTACGTAGGCCAGCTGGCGCCGGCCTCCCGGGGTGTGCAATCTCTCGCGGGGACGGCCTTGTGTCGCGAAACGGCCGCAGGGCGGCCCCCAGATTTCTGCATGAAAGCATAAATCGCCGGGGCTGCTTTGCAGCCCTTTGGCGACACGAGACCGCTCCCATATGTGCGTTATGGCCTGTGATGCCAATCAGCGCATCATGCCCAGCTCGGCATCATCCATCAGCGCCTTGGCCATCGCACTCAGGTAGTGGGCAGCCCAGATCATCATCGGCTTTTCATCCATCAGGCCGGTGATGGTCAGTTCGCGTACATAGCCCATCAGCTCCGAAGATTGCTCGCGGGCATCGCGGCAGGGAATGCCGGGCTCGATGCGGAACAGTGGGTGGGTGCCGTGTTCGCCTTGGTAGAACGTGGTTTTACCGACAGTGAATTGGGTGTCTTCTGTGGTCATTTTTGAATCCCCTGAAAATTCTCGACTGCCTGGACGTGCCCTTTCGCGGGTGAACCCGCTCCCACAGGTACTGCATCTACCTCAAGGCCTGTGGAGATACTGTGGGAGCGGGTTTACCCGCGAAGAGGCCAGCCCAGACAACGTAACACTAAAGCCTCAGTGCAAAGTCCGAGGCTCAGCGGGCATTTGCACCTGAACCAGTGCCGACTCAAGCAAAGTCCGAAGCGCCTCCAGCTCATGCATCGAGGTCATCATCAGGATCGAAGCCGGCGATTTGGGCTGCAGTAGCAAGGCCTGATGCACCACGGTGGCCGCGCATAGCGCGTAGTCGGTGGCCTGGATCAGGGTGTCTTCGAGGGAATGGGTATCGTGGGGTGGATCGGGGACCATCTTCAACATCGCATAGTACCTTTGGTGGGGCTTCCACCTGGCTGCTGTCAAACAGTTGGGTGGCAGCTGTACATGGGTTGACAGACCGGCGGACTATGCAAGTTCCGGCGCACGCGAACGTGCCCCATGTACAGCCGCCAAAACAGGCGAGCCGTGTGCATATACCGTTACGGCCTGTCAAAGCCGTGTCGTTGATGAGCAACGACGTGCTGAGACAGAGTGCTGCCAGAGCAGCCGCAACGGAAAACACGCGGCAGGAGTATGTTTGGGAAATGGCCTACAAGGAAGCGGATAAGTCTGTTTTTTACCTCGCCGAAAGCGGGCCGCTTTGCGGCCCATCGCCGGCAAGCCAGCTCCCACAGGGATAGCGCATGGCTTGAAGCCGGCGCGGTCAAAAGCTAACTAGCCGCATCCACTTCCAAGAACGCCGCCTCCAGCAACTGCCGGGTATACGGATGCTGCGGCGCATGGAAGATCGCCTGCGCATCCCCTTGTTCCACCACATGCCCATGCTTGATCACCATCAACTGGTGGCTCAACGCCTTGACCACCGCCAGGTCATGGCTGATGAACAGGTAGGTCAGGTTGTATTTCTGCTGCAGATTGCGCAGCAATTCCACTACCTGCCGCTGCACCGTGCGGTCCAGCGCCGACGTAGGTTCATCCAGCAGGATCAGCGCCGGCTTCAATACCAACGCTCGGGCAATGGCAATGCGCTGGCGCTGCCCACCGGAAAATTCGTGCGGATAGCGATGCCGCGTGCGCGGATCCAGCCCCACTTCCTCCAAGGCCGCAATAATCGCTGCTTCCTGTTCCTGCGCCGTACCGATGCGGTGAATGCGCAACCCTTCGCCGACAATGTCCTCCACGCACATGCGCGGGCTCAGGCTGCCGAACGGGTCCTGGAACACCACCTGCATTTCACGGCGCAACGGGCGCACGGCCTTCTGGTTCAGCCCTTCCAGATCCTGCCCATGAAAGCGAATGCCGCCCTGGCTGGAGATCAGCCGCAAGATCGCCAAACCCAAAGTCGACTTGCCCGACCCGGACTCGCCGACAATCCCCAGCGTCTGCCCTTGCGGCAAGCTGAAGTTGACCCCGTCAACCGCCTTCACATGGTCGACCGTGCGCCGTAGCAGGCCCTTCTTGATCGGGAACCACACCTTGAGGTCATCCACCTCCAGCAATGGCGCGCCCACCGGGTTGTGCGCCGGCAGCCCGCTGGGTTCGGCATTGATCAGCATCTGCGTGTAGTGGTGCTGCGGTGCGCTGAACAGCTTGGCGCATTCGGCCTGCTCGACAATCTGCCCGTGCTGCATCACGCACACACGGTGGGCGATGCGTCGCACCAGGTTCAGGTCATGGCTGATCAGCAGCAGGGCCATGCCCAGACGCGCCTGCAGTTCCTTGAGCAGTTCGAGAATCTTCAACTGCACGGTCACGTCCAGCGCCGTGGTCGGCTCATCCGCAATCAGCAGTTCGGGCTCGTTGGCCAGGGCCATGGCGATCATCACCCGCTGGCGCTGCCCGCCCGACAGCTCGTGGGGCAAGGCCTTCAGGCGCTTGCGTGGCTCGGGAATGCCGACCATCTCCAACAGCTCCAGGGTGCGCGCCGTGGCCTCCTTGCCGGTCAGGCCCTTGTGCAGCAGGAGGATTTCGTTGATCTGCTTCTCGATGCAGTGCAACGGGTTCAGCGAGGTCATCGGCTCCTGGAAGATCATTGCAATGCGGTTGCCGCGAATGCGCTGCATGGTCTTCTCGTTCTGCTGCAGCAGGTCCTTGCCCTCGTAGCGGATGCTGCCGCTGGGGTGGCGGGCCAGGGGGTAGGGCAGCAGGCGCAGGAGCGAGTGCGCGGTAACCGATTTGCCCGAGCCACTCTCGCCCACCAGTGCCAGCGTCTCACCCTTGCGGATGTCGAAGCTGATGCCGTTCACAACGCGGTGGGCCTGGTCCCCGGTGACGAACTCCACCGCCAGGTCGCGCACTTCGATCAGGTTCTGTTCACTCATGTCACTTCCTCGGGTCGAAGGCATCGCGGGCGGATTCGCCGATGAACACCAGCAGGCTCAGCATCAGCGCCAGCACGGCGAAGGCGCTGATGCCCAGCCATGGGGCCTGCAGGTTGGACTTGCCCTGGGCCACCAGTTCGCCCAGCGACGGTGCGCCCGGCGGCAGGCCGAAGCCGAGGAAGTCCAAGGCGGTGAGGGTGCCGATGGCGCCGGTGAGAATGAACGGCATGAAGGTCATGGTCGAGATCATGGCGTTGGGCAGGATGTGCCGGTACATGATCGCGCCATTGCGCATGCCCAGGGCGCGGGCTGCGCGCACGTATTCCAGGTTGCGCCCGCGCAGGAACTCGGCGCGCACCACGTCCACCAGGCTCATCCACGAGAACAGCAGCATGATGCCCAGCAACCACCAGAAGTTGGGTTGCACGAAACTGGCGAGGATGATCAGCAGGTACAGCACCGGCAGGCCCGACCAGACTTCCAGGAAACGTTGCCCGGCCAGGTCGACCCAGCCGCCATAGAAGCCCTGCAAGGCGCCGGCGATCACGCCGACGATGGAGCTGAGCAGGGTCAGCGTCAGGGCGAACAGCACGGAAATGCGGAAGCCGTAGATCACCCGTGCCAGCACGTCGCGGCCCTGGTCGTCGGTGCCCAGCCAGTTGTCCGCCGACGGTGGGGCCGGGGCGGGTACCCGCAGGTCATAGTTGATGCTCTGGTAGCTGAACGGGATCGGTGCCCACAGCACGAAGCTGTCTTTCTTCTCCAGCAGCTCGCGGATGTACGGGCTCTTGTAGTTGGCTTCCAGCGGGAATTCGCCGCCGAAGGTGGTTTCCGGGTAGCGCTTGAATGCCGGGAAGTACCATTCGCCGTCGTAGCGCACGGCAATTGGCTTGTCGTTGGCGATCAGTTCGGCGCCCAGGCTCAGGCCGAACAGGATCAGGAACAGCCACAGCGACCACCAGCCACGGCGGTTGGCCTTGAAGCGCTCGAAGCGCCGGCGGTTGAGAGGGGACAAGGCCATGTCAGTGCTCCCGGCTGGCGAAGTCGATGCGTGGATCGACCAGGGTGTAGGTCAGGTCGCCGATCAGTTTCACCACCAGCCCCAGCAGGGTGAAGATGAACAGGGTGCCGAAGACCACCGGGTAGTCACGGTTTATGGCCGCCTCGAAACTCATCAGGCCAAGGCCGTCGAGGCTGAAGATCACTTCGATCAGCAAGGAACCGGTGAAGAAGATGCCGATGAACGCCGAAGGGAAACCGGCAATCACCAGCAGCATGGCGTTGCGGAACACATGGCCGTACAGCACCCGTGGCCGGCTCAGGCCCTTGGCCTTGGCGGTGACCACGTATTGCTTGTTGATCTCGTCTAGGAAGCTGTTCTTGGTCAGCAAGGTCATGGTGGCGAAGTTGCCGATGACCAGCGCGGTGATCGGCAGCACCAGGTGCCAGAAGTAGTCCAGCACCTTACCGGTGGTGCTCAGTTCGTCGAAGTTGTTGGAGGTGAGGCCGCGCAGCGGGAACCAGTCGAAGTAGCTGCCGCCGGCGAACAGCACGATCAGCAGGATGGCGAACAGGAACGCCGGGATGGCGTAGCCGACGATGATCGCCGAACTGGTCCACACGTCGAAATGGCTGCCGTGGCGCACGGCCTTGGCGATGCCCAGCGGGATCGACACCAGGTACATGATCAGCGTGCTCCACAGCCCCAGCGAAATTGACACAGGCATCTTCTCGATGATCAGGTCGATAACCTTGGCATCGCGGAAGAAGCTGTCGCCGAAGTCCAGCCGGGCGTAGTTCTTGATCATGATCCACAGGCGCTCGGGCGGCGACTTGTCGAAGCCGTACATGCGTTCGATCTCGGCGATCAGTGCCGGGTCCAGGCCCTGGGCGCCACGGTAGTTGGAGCCGGCCACGGACACTTCGGCACCGCCACCGGCAATGCGGCTGGTGGCGCCTTCGAAACCTTCGAGCTTGGCGATCATCTGCTCGACCGGGCCGCCGGGGGCGGCCTGGACGATGATGAAGTTGATGATCAGGATGCCGAACAGGGTCGGGATGATCAGCAGCAGGCGACGCAGGATGTAGGCCAGCATGTTATTCGGCCTCGTCCGCAGCGGCTGCGTTGGCGGCCGGGGTTACGCCGGGCTTGATCCACCAGGTGTCGATGCCGATGTCGTACTTGGGCGAGACGTCCGGGTGGCCGATGTGGTTCCAGTAGGCCACGCGCCAGGTCTTGATGTGCCAGTTGGGGATTACGTAGTAGCCCCACAGCAGCACGCGGTCGAGGGCCCGGCAGTGGTCGATCAGGCTCTGCCGCGAATCGGCATTGATCAGCTGTTCCACCAGTTGGTCGATGGCCGGGTCTCGCAGGCCGATGAAGTTGCGGCTGCCGGGGTTGTCGGCGGCGGCACTGGACCAGAACTCGCGCTGCTCGTTACCCGGCGAGTTGGACTGCGGGTAGCCACCGACGATCATGTCGTAGTCGCGCGAGCGCAGGCGGGTGATGTACTGGGACACGTCGACCCGGCGGATGTTCAGGTCGATGCCAAGGTCGGCGAGGTTGCGCTTGAACGGCAGCAGGATGCGTTCGAACTCGGTCTGTGCCAGCAGGAACTCGATGCTCACCGGCTTGCCCTGGGCGTCGACCATCTTGTCATCGACGATTTTCCAGCCGGCTTCCTGCAGCAGCTTGTAGGCCTGGCGCTGCTGTTCGCGGATCATGCCGCTGCCGTCGCTGACCGGGTTGCGGAAGGCTTCGCTGAATACCTGCTCGGGGACCTTGCCACGTAGCGGTTCGAGGATTTTCAGTTCGCTGGGGCTGGGCAGGCCGCGGGCGGCCATTTCCGAGTTTTCGAAGTAGCTGCCGGTGCGGGTGTAGGCACCGTTGAACAGCTGCTTGTTGGTCCACTCGTAGTCCAGCAGCAGGCTCAGCGCCTGGCGCACGCGCACGTCCTGGAACACCGGGCGGCGGATGTTGAAGATGAAGCCCTGCATGCCCGTGGGGTTGCCGTTGGGCAACTCTTCCTTGATCAGGCGGCCATCGCGCACGGCGGGTACGTTGTAGGCGGTGGCCCAGTTCTTCGCGCTGACTTCCAGCGCATAGTCGAACGCCCCGGCCTTGAGTGCTTCCAGGGCGACGGTGGTGTCGCGGTAGGAGTCGAAGGTCATGACGTCGAAGTTGTAGAAGCCGCGGTTGATCGGCAGGTCCTTGGCCCAGTAGTCCTTGACTCGCTCGTAGCGCACCGAGCGCCCGGCCTTGACCTCGGCAACCTTGTAAGGGCCGCTGCCCAGCGGGATTTCCAGGTTGCCGCGGTTGAACTCGCGGCTTTCGTACCAGTGCTTGGGCAGTACCGGCAGCTGGCCGAGAATCAGCGGCAGCTCGCGGTTGTTCTTGTGCTTGAAGGTGAACAGCACCGTCAGCGGGTCTTCGGCGACCACTTCAGCGACGTCGGCATAGTACTGGCGGTACAGCGGCGCGCCGTCCTTGATCAGGGCATTGAAGGTGAACACCACGTCGTCGGCGCGCATCGGGTGGCCGTCGTGGAAGCGTGCCTCGGGGCGCAGGTAGAAGCGCACCCAGCTGTTGTCCGGGGCTTTTTCGATCTTGCCGGCCACCAGGCCGTACTCGGTGAACGGCTCGTCCTGGCTCTGGCGCATCAGGGTGTCGTAGATGCTGCCGATGTTCTCGGCCGGCACACCCTTGTTGATGAACGGGTTGAGGCTGTCGAAGCCGCCGAAGCTGGACTGGCGGAAGGTGCCACCCTTGGGTGCGTCAGGGTTGACGTAGGCAAAGTGCTTGAAGTCGGCGGGGTATTTTGGGGGCTCGTCGTACAGGGTGAGCGCGTGTTGCGGTGCGGCCAGGGCGGGAAGGCTCAGGCAGGCAAGCAACAGGCTGCCGGCCAACCGGCGCAGTCGGTGCGTTGGCGTCATTGGGCTTTCTCCGAAGTCTTGATCCACCAGCTGTTCAGCCCAAGGGTGTAGGGCGGCGTGGTGACGAAGGCGAACCGGTTGCGGTAGGCCAGGCGATGATTGTCGAGGTACCAGTTGGGGATCATGTAGTACTGCCATGAGAGCACGCGGTCCAGGGCGCGGGCGGCGGCGACCTGATCATCGCGGGTGCGGGCGGCCAGCAGGGTGTCGAGCAGATGGTCGACCACCGGGTCCTTGACCCCAGCATAGTTCTTGCTGCCCTTGGTGGTTGCCTGGCTGGAGTGGAAGTACAGCCACTGTTCGAGGCCCGGGCTCAGGGTCTGGTTCAGGGTCATCAGAATCATGTCGAAATCGAACTGGTCCAGGCGTTGTTTGTACTGGGCGCGGTCCACGGTACGCAAGCGCGCATCGATGCCGATGCTGGCCAGGTTTTCGACATAAGGTTGCAGGATGCGTTCAAGGTTGGGGTTTACCAGCAGCAGTTCCATGCGCAGCTGCTGGCCCTTGCTGTCGACCAGACGTTGGCCGTTCAGCTTCCAGCCGGCCTCGGCGAGCAGGCCGAGGGCCTGGCGCAGGGTCTGGCGGTTGATGCCACGGCCATCGGTATGGCTGACCTTGTAGGGTTCGCTGAACAGGCTGGCCGGCAACTGGTCACGAAACGGTGCCAGCAACAGCCATTCCTTGCCGGTGGGCAGGCCGGTGGCGGCGAATTCGCTGTTGGGGTAGTAGCTGGTCGAGCGGCGGTAGGCACCGCTGAACAGCGCGCGGTTGGTCCACTCGAAGTCGAGCATCAGCCCCAGTGCCTGGCGTACCCGTGGGTCGCTGAAGGTGGCCCGGCGGCTGTTCATGAACAGGCCTTGGGTTTGCGTGGGGATGCGGTGCGGGATCTGCGCCTTGATCACCTCGCCCCGGCGCACGGCCGGGAAGTTGTAGCCGTTGGCCCAGTTCTTCGCCTGGTGCTCGATATAGATGTCGAACTCGCCAGCCTTGAACGCTTCGAAGGCGACCGTGGCGTCGCGGTAGAACTCGTATTCCACGCGGTTGAAGTTGTATTTGCCACGGTTCACCGCCAGGTCCTTGCCCCAGTAGTTCTTCACCCGTTCGAACACCAGCCGGCGCCCAGGCTGGACCTGGGTGATGCGGTAAGGGCCGCTGCCCAGTGGAGGCTCGAAGGTGGTGGCCTTGAAGTCACGCTTTTGCCAGTAGTGCTTGGGCAGCACCGGCATTTCGCCCAGGCGCAGGATCAGCAGCGGGTTGCCGGCGCGCTTGAATACGAAGCGGATGCGCAGCGGGCCAAGGATGTCCACCCGCTGCACTTCCTGCAGGTTGGTGCGGTAGATCGGGTGGCCATCCTTGAGCAGCGTGCGGTAGGAGAAGGCCACGTCTGCCGAGGTGATCGGCTTGCCGTCATGCCAGCGGGCCTCCGGGCGCAGGTTGAACACCACCCAGCTGCGGTCCTCGCTGTACTCCACCGAGCGGGCGATCAGGCCGTAGCTGGAGGTCGGTTCGTCGCCGGACGGGTCGTACTGGCCGGTGCCGACCATCAGCGGCTCGTTCAGCTCGCTGATGCCGTACTGCTGGAAATTGGGCGTGGTAATCGGGCTCGACCCCTTGAAGGTGTAGGGGTTGAGGGTGTCGAAGGTTCCGAAAGCCATCGCCCGCAAGGTGCCGCCCTTGGGCGCTTGCGGGTTGACCCAGTCGAAATGGGTGAATGTGGCTGGGTACTTGAGCGTGCCGAACTGCGCGTATCCGTGGCTTTCGCTCACCATCGCGGCTGCGGGAAAGCTCAAGGCCAGGCTGAGAGACAGCAGGAGGGGACGTATCAAGTCGGCATCCGATCCAGAGGCGTTGGGCTTTGATCGGGGTACAGTAACAGCTTGGTGGGGTTGGAAAAAGAGAGGTTTTGAAGGTGGGGCAAGTGGTTCAGCCAGTTGCCGGTCGCTGCGGGTGACGCGGTACCTGTGGGAGCGGCCTTGCGTCGCGAAAGGGCTGCATGGCAGCCCCGGCAGTTTACGCGGCGAAGCTGAAATCCTGGGGCCGCTTCGCGCCCCTTTCGCGACACAAGGCCGCTCCCACAGGGCCGCGCAAAGACCCCGGGCTTCGTATCAATGCGAGAGGTAGACGGTCAGGGTCTGGCCTGGCTTCAGGGCATGGCCGCTGCGCGGGTTCCAGCGCTTGAGGTGTTTCATTTCCACGTTGAAGCGCTTGGCCACCAGGTACAGCGAATCGCCTTTGCGTACCTTGTACTGCGTGGAGCGCTGCCCGGAGGCGGCTACCCGATTGCCAGCAGCGCTCGGCGCGCTGCCGCCGCGCAGGGCCAGGACCTGGCCAGCGCGCACGTTGTTGCCGGAGAGACGGTTCCAGCGCTTGATGTCCTTGACCGAAACGCGGTTGGCCTTGGCGATGGCGCCCAGGTTGTCGCCGCGCTTGACCCGGTAGCTGCGCGCCGCCACAGGGGCCTTGGCTTCGGCCACGGCGCGGGCGAATACGGCCTTGTTCGGCTGCAGGCTGACCAGCTGCTCGGGTTTGAGGTTGGACAGGCTGTCGCTCAGCAGCTGCGCCTTGGCAGTGGGTACCAGCAGCTGCTGCGGGCCGTCCACGGTCATGCGCTTCTTGAATGCCGGGTTGAGCTGGATCAGCTCGTCCTCGTCGATGTTGGCGAAGGCCGCTACCCGCGACAGGTCCAGGCGGTCGTTGATGGCCACCGCCTCGAAGTAGGGTTCGTTGGCGATCGGGTTCAGGTTCACGCCATAGGCTTGCGGCGTGAGTACCACCTGCGACAGGGCCAGCAGCTTGGGCACGTAGTCGCGGGTTTCCTGCGGCAGCGGCAGGTTCCAGTAGTCGGTGGGCAGGCCGAGCCGCTCGTTGCGCTCTATGGCTCGGCTGACCGTGCCTTCGCCGGCGTTGTAGGCAGCCAGGGCCAGCAACCAGTCGCCGTTGAACATGTCGTGCAGGCGGCTGAGGTAGTCCAGTGCGGCGTTGGTCGAGGCGGTCACGTCGCGACGGCCATCGTAGAAGTTGGTCTGGCGCAGGTTGAAGTGACGACCGGTGGACGGAATGAACTGCCACATGCCCGCGGCATGGGCGCGCGAGTAGGCCATCGGGTTGTAGGCGCTTTCGATGGCTGGCAGCAGGGCCAGCTCCAGCGGCATGTCGCGTTCTTCGAGGCGCTCGACGATGTAGTGCAGGTAGAGGCTGCCACGCTCGCCGGCGCTTTCGATGAAGCTTGGATTGCTGGCGAACCACAGGCGCTGCTGTTCGATGCGCGGGTTGACGTCGATGTTGTCCTGCAGGGCGAAGCCCTGGCGCATGCGTTCCCACACGTCCTGCGGTGCCTGTTCGGCCGGCTTTACCAGCAGCGGTGAAGGCTTGTGCTTGATCCGCGCCTGGTAGTTGTGCGCGCGAACGCTATCGGATTCGTCGAGCTGACGGGTGCTCTGGCAGCCCACCAAAGTGGCGGCCAGGGCCAGCGCACTGATTTGGGCCAGGCGCGTCAGGGCGACGGAATGAGAGGTTCTGCGGCTACGTGAAGACATCGGCTGACACAGGTTTCCGGGCGAAAAATTTCGGCGATTCTAGAAACCGCTCCGGGCCTGGTCAACCTTTGACCATCGCTTGCGATATATCTTGAGGTTATCAGAAGGTGTCCTTCCAAGACCTCAAGGCAGCAAAAACAGCGACATGCGAGGGGTTTGAATGTCCCTTCCATTCGTCTGCTTTTTGTTTAACTAATGTTTCAGAGGTGCGCAGGAAGGGGTTGGTCAGACGCTCCAGACCGATCGTTGATGGCAATGTGATGCGATTGTCGGCACGCAAACGGGTAACGTCCTCGAACCGCTGCTGAACGTGCGGGTTCTCGGGCTCCACCGCCTTGGCGAAACGCAGGTTGCTAAGGGTGTATTCGTGGGCGCAGTACACCTCGGTCTGCTCTGGCAGGGCTGCCAGGCGGGCGAGGGCTGGCTGCATCTGTTCGGGGGTGCCTTCGAACATGCGCCCGCAACCGGCGGCGAACAGCGTGTCGCCACTGAACAGCACCGGCGTTGCCGGCTGGTCGCTGAACAAGGCGATGTGCCCCAGGGTATGGCCGGGCACGGCCAGCACCTGGAAGGTCACGCCCAGCACGGTCACCTGGTCACCTTCGTCCAGCGCCAGGTCACGGCAGGGGATGCGCTCGTGGGCCGGGCCGCAGACCCGGGCCCCGGTCAGCTGCTTGAGCCTTTCCACGCCGCCGACATGGTCGTTGTGGTGGTGGGTGACCAGGATGTCACTCAGTACCCAGCCGGGGTTGGCCGACAGCCAGCGTTCCACTGGGCCGGCGTCACCCGGATCGACCACCGCGCAGCGGCGTTTGGCAGTATCCTGTAACAACCAGATGTAGTTGTCGGAGAAAGCGGGGAGAGCATCGATCTGTATCATGGTGCGGATCCGATTCGCCTAGCGTGGCACATGAAGGCATCTTATCCGCGATGGCGCGGTGCGAGAACCTTCGAGGGAGAGCGCAATGACCGACCAAGCCTTTGCCCAGGCCGACCCGGACTGGGTCAAGCTGATCAGCCTGGCCCGTGAGTGGTTCAACGGCCCACTCGGCCAACTGATGCTCAGGGAGGAGGAAAAACTGCTGGAAGAAGAGCTCGGGCGCTTCTTCGGGGGTTACCTTGTGCACTACGGGCCCTGCGCCGAGCCACCGCCCAGCGCGCCCCAGGTGCAGCGCAACGTGCGCCTCGGTGCGCCGCTGCCGGGGGTGGAGATTGTCTGCGAGGAGCAGGCCTGGCCGCTGAGCGAGCACGCCGCCGACGTGGTGGTGCTGCAGCATGGCCTGGATTTCTGCCTTTCGCCCCACGGCCTGCTGCGCGAGGCGGCCAGCGCCGTGCGCCCTGGCGGGCACCTGCTGATCGTCGGGATCAACCCCTGGAGCAGCTGGGGCATGCGCCATTTCTTCAGCCATGGGGCCTTGCGCAAGGCCCGTTGCATCTCGCCGTCACGGGTGGGCGACTGGCTCAACCTGCTGGGCTTCGCGCTGGAGAAACGCCGCTTCGGGTGCTATCGTCCGCCGCTTGCCTCACCGGCCTGGCAGCAGCGCCTGGCGGGCTGGGAACGGGTGGCTGGCGGCTGGCAGAGTTCCGGTGGCGGTGTGTACCTGCTGGTAGCACGCAAGATGGTGGTGGGCCTGCGGCCGTTGCGCCAGGAGCGTCGCGAGCCGATGGGCAAGCTGCTGCCGCTGCCCCTGGCCAAGGTCAACCGCACGGCGGCCAACCCGGATACTGAAAAGCACTGAACATGAGTGGTACATGAGCGAAAGCGTCGAGATGTTTACCGATGGTGCCTGCAAGGGCAACCCTGGCCCTGGCGGCTGGGGCGTCCTTATGATCTACAAGGGCGTCGAGAAGGAACTGTGGGGCGGCGAACGCGAAACCACCAACAACCGCATGGAACTGATGGCCGCGATCCAGGGCTTGATGGCGCTGAAGCGCGAATGCGAAGTGGTGCTGACCACCGACTCGCAGTACGTGATGAAGGGCATCAACGAATGGATGACCAACTGGAAGAAGCGCGGCTGGAAAACCGCGGCCAAGGAGCCGGTGAAGAACGCCGACCTGTGGCAGCAGCTGGATGAGCAGGTCAACCGCCACAAGGTGACCTGGAAGTGGGTGCGCGGGCATATCGGCCACCCCGGCAACGAACGCGCCGACCAGCTGGCCAACCGTGGGGTCGATGAAGTGCGCGCCAAGCGTTGAGCTGGGGTACAATTCCGGCCTTTGTAACTGATGCAAGTTGGAGCGCCCCGCGTGGAGCAGCAGCAAGATAAACGGTTCGTCATTCTCGATACCGAAACCACGGGTATGCCGGTCAGCGAAGGCCACCGGATCATCGAGATCGGCTGTGTCGAGGTCATCGGCCGGCGCCTGACCGGGCGGCACTTCCACGTCTACCTGCAGCCAGACCGCGAGAGTGACGAGGGCGCCATCAACGTCCACGGCATCACCGATGCCTTCCTGGTCGGCAAGCCACGCTTTGGCGATGTCGCAGAGGAGTTCTTCGAGTTCATCCAGGGCGCTACGCTGGTCATCCACAACGCGGCGTTCGACGTTGGCTTCATCAACAACGAATTTGCCTTGCTGGGCCAGCAGGACCGCGCGGACATTTCGCAGCACTGCACCATCCTCGACACCCTGCTGCTGGCGCGCGCGCGCCACCCGGGGCAGCGCAACAGCCTGGATGCGCTGTGCAAACGCTACGATATCGACAACTCGGGCCGTGAGCTGCATGGCGCATTGCTCGACTCGGAATTGCTGGCTGACGTCTACCTGGCAATGACCGGTGGCCAGACCAGCCTGTCGCTGGCCGCGCATGGGGCAGAAGCCGGGGATGAAGGGACGGGTGCTGGTGGCAGCGAGATTCGCCGTATTACCGGGCGTGTGCCCGGGCGGGTGATCATGGCCAGTGCCGAGGAGCTGGAGGCGCATGCCGAGCGCCTGGCGGCCATTGCCAAGTCGGCGGGTGGGCCATCCATGTGGCAGGCTCTGACCGAGACACCTGTTGGTTGATCTTTCGCCTGCTCCGGCCCTTTCGCGGGTGAACCCGCTCCTACAGATCCTGCGCATGTCTTGAAGGCGATGCCGGCCCTGACCACACAGGTTCTACTACCCTGAAATGGACGCCATGTCCTTCGGAGGTAGCCACCTGATGTACAAGGACCTCAAGTTCCCCATCCTCATCGTGCACCGCGCCATCAAGGTTGACAGCGTCGCTGGCGAGCGTGTGCGGGGCATCGCCGAGGAACTGCGCCAGGACGGCTTTGCCATCCTCGCCGCCGCCGACCATGCCGAGGCCTGCCTTGTCGCTGCCACCCACCATGGCCTGGCCTGCATGCTGATTGCCGCCGAGGGCGTCGGCGAGAATACCCACCTGCTGCAGAACATGGCCGAGCTGATCCGCCTGGCCCGCCTGCGCGCCCCCAACCTGCCGATTTTCGCCTTGGGCGAACAGGTGACCCTGGAAAACGCCCCCGCCGAAGCCATGAGCGAGCTCAACCAGTTGCGGGGCATCCTCTACCTGTTCGAAGACACCGTGCCGTTTCTTGCGCGCCAGGTGGCGCGTGCCGCACATATCTACCTGGACGGCCTGCTGCCGCCGTTCTTCAAGGCCCTGGTGCAGCACACCGCGCAGTCCAATTATTCCTGGCACACCCCGGGGCACGGCGGCGGCGTGGCCTATCGCAAAAGCCCAGTGGGCCAGGCCTTTCACCAGTTCTTCGGGGAAAACACCCTACGCTCGGACCTGTCCGTTTCCGTGCCCGAGCTGGGCTCGCTGCTCGATCACACCGGCCCCTTGGCCGAAGCCGAAGCCAGGGCTGCGCGCAACTTTGGCGCCGACCACACCTTTTTCGTCATCAACGGCACCTCCACGGCCAACAAGATCGTCTGGCACGCCATGGTCGGCCGCGACGACCTGGTGCTGGTGGACCGCAACTGCCACAAGTCGGTGGTGCATGCGATCATCATGACCGGTGCCATTCCCCTCTATTTGTGCCCCGAGCGCAACGAACTCGGGATCATCGGCCCGATCCCGCTCAGCGAGTTCAGCCCCGAGGCGATCCAGGCGAAGATCCAGGCCAACCCTCTTGCCCGCGATCGCGGGCAGCGCATCAAGCTGGCGGTGGTGACCAACTCCACCTACGACGGCCTGTGCTACCACGCCGGGCTGATCAAGCAGACCCTGGGCGCCAGTGTCGAGGTGCTGCACTTCGACGAAGCCTGGTTCGCCTATGCGGCATTCCACGAGTTCTTTACCGGGCGCTATGCCATGGGCACGGCCTGCGCGGCAGACAGCCCGCTGGTGATCAGCACCCATTCCACCCACAAGCTGCTGGCCGCGTTCAGCCAGGCCTCGATGATTCATGTGCAGGACGGGGCCAGGCGCCAGCTGGACCGTGACCGCTTCAACGAAGCGTTCATGATGCACATCTCGACCTCGCCGCAGTACAGCATCCTCGCTTCGCTGGACGTGGCCTCGACCATGATGGAAGGCCCGGCCGGGCGTTCGCTGCTGCAAGAAATGTTCGACGAGGCGCTGAGCTTTCGCCGTGCCCTGGCCAACCTGCGCGAGCACATCGCCGCCGACGACTGGTGGTTCAGCATCTGGCAGCCGCCGAGCGCCGAAGGCATCCACCGCCTGGCGGCGCAGGACTGGCTGCTGCAGCCGGGGGCGGAGTGGCACGGCTTTGGCGAAGTGGCGGACGACTATGTGCTGCTCGACCCGCTGAAGGTGACCCTGGTGATGCCGGGCCTGAGCGCGGGCGGTGCACTGGGCGAGCATGGCATCCCGGCGGCAGTGGTCAGCAAGTTTCTCTGGGAGCGGGGGCTGGTGGTGGAGAAAACCGGCCTGTACAGCTTTCTGGTGCTGTTCTCCATGGGCATCACCAAGGGCAAGTGGAGCACCTTGCTCACCGAGTTGCTGGAGTTCAAGCGCCACTATGATGGCAATACCGCCCTGAGCAACTGCCTGCCGAGCGTGGTGGCTGCCGATGCCTCACGCTATCAGGGCATGGGCCTGCGCGACCTGTGCGACCAGTTGCATGGCTGCTACCGCGCCAATGCCACGGCCAAGCAACTGAAACGGTTGTTCACGCGCTTGCCGGAGGTAGCCGTGAGCCCGGCCCGGGCCTATGACCAGATGGTGCGCGGTGAGGTGGAGGCGGTGCCGATCGAGGCGCTGCTGGGGCGGGTGGCAGCGGTGATGCTGGTGCCGTACCCGCCTGGTATTCCATTGATCATGCCGGGGGAGCGGTTTACCGAGGCGACCCGCTCGATAGTCGATTACCTGGCCTTCGCCCGGGCGTTCAACCAGGGCTTCCCAGGTTTCGTCGCCGACGTGCACGGCCTGCAGAATGAAAGCGGCCGCTACACGGTGGACTGCATCAAGGAATGCGAATGATCTCGACGCCGCTGCGCGCCAGTTCGAAGCGGTTTTCACCCAGATGGTTGACCTTGTCGCCGATTGCCAGGCGATAGGTGGTGATGGGCGCGCCCAGCGTGCTGCCGTCGGTTTGCAGGGTCGACTCCTGGAACTCGTGCACGGGGTAGATGCGGCCTTCGGCGTCACGGGCGTGGAATTGGCCGACCATTACTGCTGCCATTTGGGTGGAAACCTCTGAATTGCGTGGGAAATGTCTGCAGGCATAGACCGTGTAACAGCGTCGGAAGTTTTCGCCCCGTGGAAAAAAAACCAAGGCGCCGAGGAACGGTCATCTATAACTACAACGTCCCTTTACTCAGCAAAGGTTGGAATTGCCATGAGCCAGGTGTATTCGGTAGCGGTTGTCGTCGGTAGCTTGCGCAAGGACTCCTACAACCGCAAGATCGCCCGCGCACTCTCGGAGCTGGCGCCGTCCAGCCTTGCCCTGAAGATCGTCGAGATTGGCGATTTGCCGCTGTACAACGAGGATGTCGAGGCCGAAGCAGCGCCGGAAGCGTGGAAGCGTTTTCGCGACGAGATCCGCCGCAGTGATGCGGTGCTGTTCGTCACCCCGGAGTACAACCGCTCGGTACCTGGCGGCCTGAAGAATGCCATCGACGTGGGCTCGCGGCCCTATGGGCAAAGCGCCTGGAGTGGCAAGCCGGCGGCGGTGGTCAGTGTGTCGCCTGGGGCCATTGGTGGCTTTGGCGCCAACCATGCCGTGCGCCAGTCGCTGGTGTTTCTGGACATGCCATGCATGCAGATGCCCGAGGCCTACATCGGTGGTGCGGCTAGCCTGTTCGAGGATTCGGGCAAGCTCAATGACAAGACCCGGCCGTTCTTGCAGGCGTTTATCGACAAGTTTGCTTCCTGGGTGAAGTTGAACAGGGCGGTTTGACCTGCCTTGAGCAATTATCGCTGAGCGCACGAACCCTGTAGGAGCGCCTTGTGTCGCGAAAGGGCTGCGCAGCAGCCCCAGGATTTCAGCTTCGCAACATAAATTGCCGGGGCTGCTGCGCAGCCCTTTCGCGACACAAGGCCGCTCCTACAAAAAGCTGTGCACAGCGGCCTAGCGGAAGCTGTAGGAAACCCCGGCATACACGCCAAAGCCTTCGCCCGGTGTCGAACGGGCTCTATCCAGGCCTGCATCGTCGTAGGTGGGGGTCACCGTCGCCGCATAGCGCTTGTTGGTCAGGTTGCGCAGGTCCAGCCAGGTCTGCCAGTCCTGCTTCGGTGAATCCCAGCCCAGGCGTGCGCCGAGCAAGGCATATTCATCGGCGTGGTAGCTGTTGGCGTAGTCAACCTGCACCTTCGACGCCATCTGCGTATTCACCCCGGCATAGAAGCCGCTCGGCCAGTCATAGCGCAGCTCGGCCTGGTAGTAGTGCATCGGGATGCCAGGCAGGCGGTTGTCACCGAACTTGTCGTCATCGCGGTAGTGGAAATCACTGAAGGTATAGGCCTGTCGCAGGCTCAGCTTGCCAGTACCAGCGCGCTCCCAAAGGGTGCTGTCGAGGCCGGCTTCCACGCCCTGGTGCACGGTGGGGCTGGCGTTGAATTCCGAAGTGAAGTTGGGCACCACTTCCACGGCCAGCAGTTCATGGCGCACCTGCGAGTAGTACCAGGCCAGGTCCCAGCGGCCAACCGCCGAGTCGCCACGCGCGCCCAGCTCCAGGGTTGTGGCGGTCTGGTTCTGCATCTCGATCGGCTGGATTTGCTTGCCGCCTACGCTGGGCGAGCTCCAGATCAGCGACCACGGGTGTGGCGGCTCTACCGAGCGGCTCAGGTTGCCGTACACCTGCAGGTCCGGGCTGATGTCATAGCGCAGCCCCAGGCGTGGCGCGTAGTCCCAGTCATGCATGCTCACCTTGCCGCCCTCGGCGGGGTAAGTGACATCACTTTCACGGCGGGTATAGATCATCGCCAGGCCAGTGGTCAGCCACAGGTTCGGTACCAGCTCCAGGTCATTGCCCACATGCAGCACGGTGTCCGAACCCTGGTAGCTGAAGTCACGGGTGCGCTCACCGAACACGTCGCCATTGCGGGTGAACTGTGAAGCACCGCTGTTGGGCAGGTGCTTGGTGGTGCGCCAGCCGACGGTGGTCTTGCTCTCGTGGCCGAACAGGGTGTCGCGGCGGAAGTAGTTCAAGGTGCCGCTCACATCGGTATAGGCCACCTTCAGGCGCATCGGGCCTTCGCGCAGGTCCATCGGGTAGTCGTGGTAGACCAGGCCGGCCTCCAGGCGCGCATCGTCATCGAGGTAGAAGGTGGTCTTGTTGCCCACCCAGGTGCTGCCCGGCTGCGGGCGGCTGTCGTCGCGGGCCAGGTAGGCCGGGTTGGCCGCGCGTGGGTGATGCTTGATCTGCTCCTTGGTCAGGCGCCCGGCCAACTCGTTCTCGGTTTCCCGGTAGCGCAGGTAGAAGCGGGTTTCCAGGTTCGGGTTGAAGCGGTAGCCGACATTGGCCGCCACACCCTTGGCACTGCCGCTGCTGTGCGCCTGGTAGCCGTCATATTCCGAATCGGTCAGGGCCACGTAGTAGTCGAGGTTGCCCAGTACCTGCCCCGAGCTGATGTGCCGATGCTGGTAGCCGCGGCTGCCGACTTCGTAGCGCACCTGCAGCGGCGCGGCGTCGTAGCCGGTGTGGGTGACGTAGTTGATTGCACCGCCCAGGGCGAGGGAGCCCTGGTCGAAGCCGTTGGCGCCGCGCAGCACTTCGGCACGGCTCAGCCACAGCGGCTCGAACAGCTCGTAGGGCGTACCGCCCGGGCCGGTCAGGGGCAGGCCGTCGAACATCGTGTAGACCCCGGAGCCGTGGGCCCCCGGTGCGCGGTTGATGCCCGAACCGCGGATCGACAGTTTGATGCCATCGTTGCCCGCCGATTGCGCGAACACCCCGGGCTGGTAGGCCAGTACATCCTGGTTGCTGGCAACCCGGCCTTGCCCTACACGCTGCATGTCCACCAGGTTGCTTGCCCCCGTCACTTCGTGCAGGCGTTCGCTGGCTGCGGTCAGGTCGTTCTGCTCCTCATCGGTGATCAGCACCTGGCCCAACTCGACCGAAGGTGCCGCCAGGGCGGGCTGGGAGGCAGCGAAAGCAGCCAGCAGGCCGAGGCAGGATGGTGGGGGCAAAACGCAACGCATTGTACGACTCCAGGCGAAAGGCGAATGGACAACGGCGTTGAGACGAGCGAAATGCCGCTTGGAGCACGAGGAAAGTCGACAAATATCGCGCAACCTTCGTCAGACGGTTTTGTACGAAAGTTCTTTACAAGCCGCAGCGATGGAGCTGGGCGACCCGCGCTTCGTAAGGTGATTGCAGACCGGCAGCGATGCCTCGCTCAATCACCCGTGGAGTTCAAACATGACTGACAACGCACGACACTCGCAGCAACCCCTGGCGGACGCCCCGGTTCGCCTGACGCCACGTGAACGGCAAGTGCTGTTGTGGTGTGCCTACGGAAAGAGCTCGTGGGAGATTGGCCAGATCCTGGAATGCAAGGAGTCGACGGTGAACTTCCATGTGTCGAACATCCTGCGCAAATTCGATGTGCCCACGCGGGTGGCTGCAGTGATCAAGGCCATTCGTTACGGCATGCTGGCCGAGCAGTGAGGGGGTGAAGCATGGGCAACGATCCTCGGTTACGGCGTTATGCCGATTGCCATGACCCCTTCTGGCCACGGGTAGACCTGGACAGGCTGCGTGAGCGCCTGAACCTGAAGCGGCCTGTCAGTGAGGCTGTGCTGGAAGTGGCCGCACGCTGCGCTGCCATCGATGCGGCACGCGAATTTGCGCGCTGGCGCGCGGTGTTGCGAGAGCGGGGCTACAAGCGCCTCGAGGATGTGGCCGGGCATGACCACGGGCGTGCATTGCAGGTGTGCTACATCCGCTTTGTCGAAGCCGCGGTCATGCGTAACCTGGGCTCGACCGCCTACCTGCCCGCCGCACACCGAGGGGCTGCCCATGAGTGAAAAATCTGTTGTCGACAGCCTGGCCCCGGCGCTGGTGGAGTTGCTGGGCGTGGATGGCAATGTCCTGTTCGCCGCGCTGCTGGGGGCTTTGTTGGTGAGCGCGGCGCGTGACCGGTTGATCACCAACAAGGCCAGGCGCCTGACGCTGGGCAAGAAACTCTTGCTGGTGTTCGTGACCGTGGGGGTTGGCCACCTGTTCGAGCCGCTGGTTTCGTCACTGGTGCCCTTGCTGAGCCGTGGCATGGCGGGGTTCGTGGCTGCCGTGGTGGTGATCCCCATCAGCCTCAAGGTGATGGTCTGGCTGGATACGCTGGACCCGCGTGAACTCATCCAGCGCTGGCGCCGCCGGGGCTAGCCGCTGGCGGCATTGGGCGAGCGACTGGTCAGCGCGCTCAATTGCCGCTCCAGCTGCTGGATGCGTTGCTTGTCCTGAACCAGCAGGAGAACGGCTTGGCGATCGGCAAGCGACAGGGTGCGCAGGCGCGCGAGCATGTCCTGTTCCCAGCCTTCGTCGTCCAGGCCTGCGCGATGTCGTTCGGGTTCACCCAGCAGAAGCCAGTCCAGTGAGCATGCATACTGCCTGGCGATGTCTATGCAAAGTGAATAAGGAATGCTGTCGCGCACCTTCCAGCTGCTCAATGTCTGCGGGCTGATCGAGAGCGCTCTGGACAGCTCAGCGTCAGATTCCGTAGCGGTCAGAAGCTTCAGCCTCGTCAGCACCGAAGCAAGTACGTGGGTACTCATAACTAATATCCATGACTGGTTTAATGATATTCCATGGGCTTAAACTACTCGTTATGAATACAGCCCTGCGTTTTAAGGAGCATTCCTGCAATGAGAAGCATCAAACTGAAGAATACACCTATATATGCAGCCAATACTGACAAAACCGGACGACTATTCTCACAGAAGGTAAGCCCGAACAATGCTTGCAGGTACTTGCCGTGAGTACATACAAGCTGGTTTGCCCGCATTGCCACAGCCGGATGCGTATACGCACCAGTGAAGGGCGTCATATTTTCCTGCGGATCGCCTATTTGCAATGCACCAACGAGGCCTGTGGCTGGTCGGTGCGTGCCGAGTTCGAGATGACCCATGAGCTCTCGCCCAGTGGCATGCCCAACCCGGAAGTGTACCTGCCTTCGGCCAACGGTGATTTACGCAAGGCAGCGCTGCCGGGGGCCGTCCAGGACAATCCTGGTGAATAAGCCTTCATGCTCACGGATAAAAGCGTGCAGATAAAAAAACACCCCGCATAAGCGGGGTGTCTTGTTTTGCCGGGGCGATCAGCCGATCAGTTGCAGGCCGGCTTGCTGGACCATTTCCAGCAGCGGTTGCGGGTACACACCCAGCACGAAGGCGAGAATGGCGATGGCCAGCAGCATGACGCCGCCGGTGCGCTGTTCCCATTTCAGCGGGGCGTCGTGGCGACGCAGGTTCGGCTCGACCAGGTACAGGGTGACCATGACGCGCAGGTAGTAGTAGACGCCGATGGCACTACCGATCACCAGGGCACCGACCAGCCACCACAGGTGCGACTCGACGCCAGTGGCAATGATGTAGAACTTGCCGATGAAGCCGGCGGTCAGCGGGATACCCGCCAGCGACAGCATCATCACGGTCAGTACCGCAGTCAGGTACGGACGGCGCCAGAACAGGCCGCGGTACTCGTACAGTGCATCGGCGTCACGGCCGCCGTAAGGCGAGGACATCAGGGTGATGACACCGAAGGCGCCCAGGCTGGTGATCACGTAGGTGACCAGGTACACGCCCATGGCTTCCAGGGCCAGGCCCTTGCTGGCGACCAGGGCGATGACCAGGTAACCGAAGTGGGCGATGGACGAGTAACCGAGCAGGCGCTTGAGGTTGCTCTGGGTCAGTGCCAGCAGGTTGCCGATCAGGATCGAGGCCACGGCAATCACCGCCAGTACGGTGCTCAGCGCGCCGCTGCTGGCAGCAGGGGAGAGCATGAACAGACGCACGACAACGGCGAACACCGCAACCTTGCTGGCGGTTGCCAGGAAGGCGGCGACCGGTGCCGGGGCGCCTTCGTACACGTCCGGGGTCCACAGGTGGAACGGTACCAGCGACAGTTTGAAGGCCAGGCCGACCAGCATCATGCCCAGGCCCAGCTGGGCCACCAGGCTTGGCATGCTGGTGGCGGCCAGGGCCTTGCCGATCTGGTCGAAGCTCAGGCTGCCGGCGTCGGCGTACAGCAAGGCCATGCCGAACAGCAGGAAGGCCGAGCCTGCGGCCGACAGCACCATGTACTTGATGCCGGCTTCCAGCGAGCGCTTGTTGAAGAAGGCATACGCCACCAGGCCATAGACCGGTACCGACAGCAGCTCCAGGCCGATGAACAGGCCGGCCAGGTGGTTGGCGCTGACCAGCACCAAGCCACCGAGGGCCGACATCAGCAGCAGCAGGTACAGTTCTTCACGGTTGCCCGGGAAACCCTTGGAGCCTTCGCCGAGGTAGGCGTGGGCAAGGGTGACGCAGGCCAGCGTCGCCACCAGTATGATCGCCATGTACAGGCAGGCGAACTTGTCGATGGTGATCAGCGGGGTGACCGCCAGCGGCGCAACCTTCAGCGCCGGCAGGATCGACAGCAGGGCCAGGTTGAGGCCCACGGTGGACAGCAGGAAGGTCTGCGAGTGGTTGCGCTTCCAGGCGATCGCCAGCATCACCACCACCGTGGTGATGGTGGTGATCAGCATCGGCGCCAATGCGATGAAGTGTTGAGTGGTGAATTCCATAGCGCTCTTACCGGGCCGAAGCGAGTTGAGTGAAAGCGGAACCGAGCCACTGCTGCACACCACTCATGGTGGCGGCAGAGGTGTCGAGGAACGGCTGCGGATACACGCCCAGCAGGATCAGCAGTACCGCCAGACCCAGGACCATGATCAGTTCGCGTCCGTCCATGCCGGCCAGCACGGTGTCGGTCTTGGCCGGGCCGAAGTAGGCGCGGTGGATCATGATCAGCGAGTACACCGAACCGAACACCAGGCCAGTGGTGGCGATCACGGTGATCCAAGGCACACTGGCGAAGCTGCCGATCAGGATCAGGAACTCGCCGACGAAGTTGCCTGTACCGGGCAGACCCAGGGAGGCGGCGGCGAAGAACAGGCTGATGGCCGGCAGGTAGGCGATGCGGTGCCACAGGCCACCCATCTGGCGCATGTCACGGGTGTGCAAGCGCTCGTACAGCTGGCCGGCCAGGATGAACAGCGCGGCAGCGGACAGGCCGTGGGCCAGCATCTGGATCACCGCGCCTTGCAGGGCCTGCTGGCTGCCGGAATAGATACCGATCAGCACGAAGCCCATGTGCGAGACGCTGGAGAAGGCGACCAGGCGCTTGATGTCGGTTTGCGCAAAGGCCAGGAAGGCACCGTAGAAGATACCGATCAGGCCCAGGGTCATGGCGATTGGCGCAAACTCGGCCGAAGCGTTCGGGAACAGCGGCAGGGCGAAGCGCAGCAGGCCGTAGGCCGCAGTCTTCAGCAAGATACCGGCCAGGTCCACGGAACCTGCGGTCGGTGCCTGGGCGTGAGCGTCAGGCAGCCAGGAGTGGAACGGCACCACCGGCAGCTTCACCGCGAAGGCGATGAAGAAGCCCAGCATCAGCAGGTATTCGGTACCGGCTGGCAGTTCGGCCTTGAGCAGGTCGCTGTAGTTGAAGGTGATCACGCCGGTGTCGGTGTAGTTGACCAGCACCAGGCCGAGGATCGCCACCAGCATGATCAGGCCGCTGGCCTGGGTGAAGATGAAGAACTTGGTCGCCGCGTAGATCCGGGTCTTCTTGCCGTCCGACGAGCTGTGACCCCAGAGCGCGATGAGGAAGTACATCGGCACCAGCATCATTTCCCAGAAGAAGAAGAACAGGAACAGGTCCAGGGCCAGGAACACACCGACCACGCCGCCAAGGATCCACATCAGGTTGAGGTGGAAGAAGCCGACGTGACGCTGGATCTCTTTCCAGGAACACAGTACCGACAGCACACCGAGCAGGCCGGTGAGCAGGATCATCAGCAGCGACAGGCCGTCGAGGGCCAGGTGGATGCTGATGCCGAAACGCTGGATCCACTGGACTTTGTATTCCAGGGCCCAGGCAGGCTCGGCGCCCGGAGCGGGTGCCAGGGTGTAGTCGCCGTTACCCCACAGCCACAGGCCGATGCCGAGCAGAAGGGACATGGTCAGCAGCGCGATCCAGCGCGGCAGGGTGGCGCCGAAGCGCTCACCCAGCCAGCACAGGAAGCCGCCGATGAAGGGGATCAGGATCAGCCAAGGCAAAATCATGACGGGTTCGTTTCCTTTTGCAGGGTCGCAAGGTTCGCAAGGTTCATGGTCATACCGCGGCCACTACCACAGCGCCGAGTACCAGCACTGCGCCAACGGCGATCGAAGCGGTGTACCAGCGCAGCTGGCCGGTCTCGGTCTTGCTCATGGCGACGTGGCCGCCGCGAGCCAGGCGAGGAATCAGGCCGATGCTGCGGTCAACCGGATCCTTGCGCAGGATGTGGCTGATCAGCAGGTAAGGTTTGACGAACAGCTTGTCGTAGATCCAGTCGAAGCCCCAGGCGGCGAACCACCAGGCCGACAGGACACGACCGATACCGCTGTTGGCGACGGCGCTGACGAAGCGGCGCTTGCCCAGGAACAGCAGGGCCGACAGCAGGATACCGGCGATGGCGATGGCGCCCGAAGTGATCTCCAGCGCGTGCTTGGCTTCGCCACCGGCGTGGCCGGCGCTTTCAGGCAGCACACCTGCCAGCGGCGGGGTGATCCAGGCGCCGACGAAGGTCGACAGCACGATCAGCACGCCCAGCGGCAGCCAGTGGCTGATGCCGTGGCCAGCGTGGGCTTCGGTCTTGGCTTCACCGTGGAAGGCGATGAAGATCAGGCGGAAGGTATACAGCGAGGTCATGAACGCACCGACCAGGCCGGCGTACAGCAGGCCGGTGTTGCCGCTGGCGAAGGCTTCCCAGAGGATCTCGTCCTTGGAGTAGAAGCCCACGGTCACGATCGGCAGGGCAGCCAGGGCAGCGCCACCGACCACGAAGCTGGCGTAGGCCAGCGGCAGTTTCTTCCACAGGCCGCCCATCTTGAAGATGTCCTGCTCGTGGTGGCAGGCAACGATCACCGCACCGGAGGCAAGGAACAGCAGGGCCTTGAAGAAGGCGTGGGTCATCAGGTGGAAGATCGCCGCGTCCCAGGCGCCAACGCCCAGGGCCAGGAACATGTAGCCGATCTGGCTCATGGTCGAGTAGGCGAGGATACGCTTGATGTCGGTCTGCACCAGCGCGGCGAAGCCGGCCAGTACCAGGGTCACGCCACCGACCACGCCTACCAGGTGCAGGATGTCCGGCGCCAGCAGGAACAGGCCGTTGGTACGGGCGATCAGGTACACGCCCGCGGTCACCATGGTTGCCGCGTGGATCAGCGCGGAGACCGGAGTAGGGCCGGCCATCGCGTCGGCCAGCCAGGTCTGCAGTGGCAGCTGGGCCGATTTACCGACCGCACCACCCAGCAGCATCAGGGTTGCCAGTACCATCCAGGTGTCGCCAGCCTGGAACTTCTGCGGTGCCAGCACCAGCAGTTCCTGCACGTTCAGGGTACCCAGCTGGACGAACAGGATGAACAGGCCGATGGCCATGAACACGTCGCCGATACGGGTGACGATGAATGCCTTGAGTGCCGCGTTACCGTTGTTGCGGTTGCTGTAGTAGAAACCGATCAACAGGTACGAGCACAGGCCCACGCCTTCCCAGCCGAAGTAGATGAACAGCAGGTTGTCGCCCAGCACCAGGAACAGCATGCTGGCGATGAACAGGTTGGTGTACGCGAAGAAGCGCGAGTAACCGGCTTCGCCACGCATGTACCAGGAAGCGAACAGGTGGATCAGGAAGCCGACACCGGTGACCACGCCGAGCATGGTGACCGACAGGCCGTCCAGGTACAGGGTGAAGTTCGGCGCGAAGCCGTCCACCGACATCCACTGCCACAGCAGCTGGCTGTACGCGCCGCCCTCAGGCGGGGCGACGTTGAATTGCCAGATGACGTAGGCGGCGGTGGCGGCCGAAAGGCCTACCGAGCCGACGCCGATCAGGGCGGACAGGTTCTCCGAGAACCGCCCGCGCGAGAACGACAGCAGCAGGAAGCCGACGAGGGGGAAGACGAAAGTCAGGAAGAGAAGGTTCATCCGCGCATCTCACTGGCAGCATCGATGTCGAGAGTGTGGAAGCGGCGATACAGCTGCAGCAGGATGGCCAGGCCAATACTGGCCTCGGCGGCTGCCAGGCTGATCACCAGAATGAACATCACCTGGCCGTCGGGCTGGACCCAACGGGCACCGGCGACGACGAACGCCAGGGCAGAGGCGTTCATCATGACTTCCAGGCTCATGAGCACGAAGAGGATGTTGCGGCGGACCATCAGGCCAACCAGACCTAAGCAGAACAGGATGCCGGCGACTGCCAGACCATGCTCGAGAGGGATAGCACCCATGATTTACTCCTTCGCCTCGTTGCGGCCCAGGTGGAAGGCGGTGACGGCCGCGGCCAGCAGCAGCATCGAAGCCAGTTCGACCACCAGCAGGTAAGGGCCGAACAGGCTGATGCCGACTTCTTTCGGGCCCACGGTGGTACCGCTGATGCCGGCGCCGCTCGGGGTGACGAACAGCACGTACAGCAGCTCCAGCAGCAGCAGGGCGGCGAGGATCACCGGCCCGGCCCAGATACCGGGCTTGAGCCAGCCCCGTTCCTGGGCGACCGAAGCCGGCCCGAGGTTGAGCATCATCACCACGAACACGAACAGCACCATGATGGCGCCGGCGTAGGCGATCACTTCCAGGGCGCCGGCGAACGGCGCACCCAGGGCGAAGAAGATCATGGCCACGGAAATCAGCGAAATGATCAGGTAAAGCAAGGCGTGCACGGGGTTGGTGCCGGTCACCACCCGAAGGGTGGAGACCACGGCGATCCCGGATGCGAAGTAGAAAGCGAATTCCATCTTTCTGTCCTTATGGGAGCAAGCTCTTCACGTTGATCGGCTCGGCTTCGTTCTGTGCAGAGCCCTTCGGCTTGCCAGCGATTGCCATGCCGGCAACACGGTAGAAGTTGTAGTCAGGGTTCTTGCCGGGGCCGGAGATCAGCAGATCTTCTTTCTCGTACACCAGGTCCTGACGCTTGAACTCGGCCATTTCGAAATCCGGAGTCAGCTGGATCGCGGTGGTCGGGCACGCTTCTTCACACAGGCCGCAGAAGATGCAGCGCGAGAAGTTGATGCGGAAGAACTCCGGGTACCAGCGGCCGTCTTCGGTCTCGGCCTTCTGCAGCGAGATGCAGCCGACCGGGCAGGCCACCGCGCAGAGGTTGCACGCTACGCAGCGCTCCTCGCCATCGGGGTCGCGGGTGAGGACGATGCGGCCGCGGTAGCGCGGCGGCAGGTACACGGGTTCTTCGGGGTACTGCAGGGTGTCGCGCTTGCGGAACCCGTGGGAGAACACCATTGCCAGGCTGCGCAGCTGGGTGCCGGTGCCCTTAACGATGTCGCCGATATACTTGAACATGGGTCAAATCCTCACTGGGCCGCGACGGCTGGCGTGTTGTAGAGCACGATCGCAGCGGTCACCAGCAAATTGATCAGGGTCAGCGGCAGGCAGAACTTCCAGCTGAAGTCCATCACCTGGTCATAGCGTGGGCGCGGGATCGAGGCGCGCAGCAGGATGAACAGCATGATGAAGAACGCGGTCTTCAGCGCGAACCACAGGAACGACAGTTGCGGCAGGATGCCGAACGGTCCGTGCCAGCCGCCGAAGAACAGGGTTACCAGCAGCGCCGAGATGAGGATGATGCCGATGTACTCACCGACGAAGAACATGCCCCATTTCATGCCGGCATACTCGATGTGGTAGCCGTCGGCCAGTTCCTGTTCCGCTTCTGGCTGGTCGAACGGGTGACGGTGAGTCACGGCGACGCCAGCGATGAAGAAGGTGCAGAAGCCGAAGAACTGCGGAATGATGAACCACAGGTTCTGGGCCTGGTATTCAACGATGTCGCGCATGTTGAACGAACCCACCTGCACCACCACGCCCATCAGCGCCAGGCCCAGGAACACTTCGTACGACACGGTCTGTGCCGAGGCACGCAAGCTGCCCAGAAGGGCGTACTTGTTGTTCGACGACCAGCCGGCGAACAGCACCGCGTAGACCGACAGGCCGGCCATGGCGAAGAAGAACAGCAGGCCGATGTTCAGGTCGGCGACGCCCCAGGTCGGGGTGATCGGGATGACCACGAAGGCGATCAGCAGGGCGCTCATGGCCACTACCGGTGCCAGGGTGAAGATCACGCGGTCGACGAAGGGTGGGTTCCAGTCTTCCTTGAAGAACATCTTCAGCATGTCTGCAGCGATCTGGAACATGCCGAACGGGCCGACGCGGTTCGGACCGTAACGGTCCTGCCACCAGCCCAGCAGGCGGCGCTCGACGAAGCTGAGCAGCGCGCCGCAGACCACCACCGCCAGCAGGACCACGATGGCCCGCAGCACGGTCAGGATCACATCGATCACTTCGGGGGTGAACCAGCTCATTGTGCTGCCTCCTGCAGACCTTCGACGGATGCACCGAAGATGGCAGGCGGAATGCCGGCCAGGCCTTTCGGCAACGCGACCAGGCCAGCGCCCAGCTCTTCATTGATACGCAGCGGCAGGCGCAGGGCCACACCAGCCACGTTCAGGCTCAGCAGGGCACCGTCGTTGACGCCCAGGCGGTCGGCTTCGGACTTGGCCAGGGCCACGTAGGCTGCCGGGATGCGCTCTTGTACCGGTGCGGCGCGCGAGGAGCTTTCTTCGCTGCCGAACAGGTGGAAGAACGGCACGGCAGTCCAGGTGCCACGGGCCGGGTTGAAGGCGCCCGGAATGGTATTGAACCAGCTCAGGCGGTCACCTTGAGGTTCGATCAGGCGAACGCCCGGGTCACCGGCACGCAGGTGGCCACCGACCTCGTCCTGGAACTTGTTCCAGGCTTGCGGCGAGTTCCAGCCCGGCGACCAGGCGAACGGCACCTGCTGGCGCGGTTCGGCCGAACCCGAGTAGCCTTCCATGGAGAAGGCGAACGCGGTGTCCTTGTCTTGCGGGGTACGCGGTTCGTGCACGCTGATGTTGGCGCGCATGGCGGTACGGCCGGAGTAGCGCAGCGGCTCACGGGCCAGTTTCATGCCCTTGATGCGGAACGCGGCGCTTGGCGCGGCGTTGACGATGCCGGCCAGTTGCGGGGCGGCTTCGGCGCAGGCGCTGGTGACGTGGTCCAGCTGGGTCCAGTCGACCGGCTTGTTCAGCAGGGTGGCACGCAGGGCGTGCATCCAGCGCCAGCCTTCGTGGATCTGGATGCTGCTGTCCAGGTATTGCGGGTCGAAGACCTGGAAGAAGCGCTGGGCACGGCCTTCCTGGCTGACCAGGGTACCGTCGCCTTCGGCGAACGAGGCGGCCGGCAGCACCAGGTGGGCGCGGTCGACAGTCGGGGTTTTCGAGTGGTCGGCAACGATCACTACCTTGGCCGCGGCCAGGGCTGCATCGACCTTGGCGGCCGGTACGCGGGCGTACAGGTCGTTTTCCAGCACGACGATGGCGTCGGCCTTGCCGCTGATGACCGCGTCCAGCGCGGCATCGACCGACTCGCCACCGAGCATGGCCAGGCCGAGGCTGTTGGCTTCAGGCACCACCAGGCTCAGCGAGCCGTTCTTCTCGCGCAGCTTCAGCGCCTTGGCGATGTTGGCGGCGGCTTCGATCAGCGCCGGGTCGGCCAGCGAAGTACCGGCTACGACCAGTGGGCGCTTGGCCGCGACCAGGGCGTCGGCGATGCGCTGGGCCAGGGCTTTCGCTTCGGCGTCCAGGCCTTCGACGGCAGGGGCGCTCGGGTCGATGGCGTGGGCCACGGCAAAACCGATGCGGGCCAGGTCGGCCGGGGCGGCGTGCACGCATTCTTCGGCGACGTCGTCCAGCTTGGTTTCAGCCAGCGAAGCGATGAACAGCGGGTACAGCGCGTGCTGGCCGATGTTCTTCACGGCGGCGTCGAGCCACGGCTGCACCTTCATCGCTTCGGCCATGGCCTCGGCCTTGCCCTTGGTGGCCTGGCGCACGGCCAGGGCGACGCGGGCAGCGGTCTGGGTCAGGTCTTCACCGAGCACGAACACGGCGTCGTGGTCTTCGATGTCGCGCAGGGTCGGGACCGGCAGCGGGCTGTTGTTCAGCACGTTTAGAGCCAGGCGTACGCGGGCCAGTTCGCCGGCTTCCATACCCGAGTAAAAGTACTCGGCACCGACCAGCTCACGCAGGCCGTAGTTGCTTTCCAGGCTGGCGCGTGGCGAGCCGATACCGACGATGGTACGGCCGCGCAGCAGGTCGGCGGCCTTGTCCAGGGCGGCGTCCAGGCCCAGCTTGGTGCCGTCGGCCAGGTGTGGCTGGCGTGGGCGATCCTTGCGGTTGACGTAGCCATAGCCGAAGCGGCCCCGGTCGCACAGGAAGTACTGGTTTACCGAGCCGTTGAAGCGGTTTTCCACCCGACGCAGTTCGCCGTAGCGCTCGCCCGGGCTGATGTTGCAGCCGCTGGAGCAGCCGTGGCAGATGCTCGGGGCAAACTGCATGTCCCACTTGCGGTTGTAGCGCTCGGAGTGGGTCTTGTCGGTGAACACGCCGGTCGGGCAGACCTCGGTCAGGTTGCCGGAGAATTCGCTTTCCAGCACGCCGTCTTCGACGCGGCCGAAGTACACGTTGTCGTGGGCGCCGTAAACGCCCAGGTCGGTACCACCGGCATAGTCCTTGTAGTAGCGCACGCAGCGGTAGCAGGCGATGCAGCGGTTCATCTCATGGGCGATGAACGGACCGAGGTCCTGGTTCTGGTGGGTACGCTTGGTGAAACGGTAGCGGCGCTCGTTGTGGCCGGTCATTACCGTCATGTCCTGCAGGTGGCAGTGACCGCCTTCCTCGCACACCGGGCAGTCGTGCGGGTGGTTGGTCATCAGCCATTCGACGACGCTGGCGCGGAACGCCTTGGACTCTTCATCGTCGATGGAGATCCAGGTGCCGTCGGAGGCAGGGGTCATGCAGGACATGACGATACGACCGCGGGTGTCGTTCTCGTCGGTGTACTGCTTGACCGCGCACTGCCGGCAGGCGCCAACGCTACCAAGCGCCGGGTGCCAGCAGAAATAAGGGATGTCGAGGCCGAGCGACAGACAGGCCTGTAACAGGTTGTCTGCACCGTTGACTTCGAGCGCTTTGCCGTCTACGTGGATAGTGGCCATTGTTCAAAGTTCTTCGTTGGCCCGCGTGAGCGGGCGTGGCTAATGGAAATCGGTGAGCTTGCGACACGCCACGATTTCTCGGGCCTGCCGGCAAGCTGGCGAGTGGCACGGACCACCCGCCTTAATCATCTTGTTATGCGCCGACCACGATCGGCTTCGCCAGGTTCGGACGCAGCGCATCGCCAGCAACAGCTGGAGCGACACCTGCCTCGAATTCCGAGCGGAAGTATTTGATGGCACTGCCCAGCGGCTCGACGGCACCTGGTGCGTGAGCACAGAAGGTACGACCAGGGCCGAGGAAGTTGACCAAGCCCAGCAGCGTCTCGATGTCTTCGGCGCGGCCCTGGCCTTTTTCCAGTGCGCGCAGCATCTTCACGCTCCACGGCAGGCCGTCACGGCATGGGGTGCACCAGCCGCACGACTCGCGGGCGAAGAACTCTTCCATGTTGCGCAGCAGCGAAACCATGTTGATGCTGTCGTCCACCGCCATGGCCAGACCGGTACCCATACGGGTGCCGACCTTGGCGATGCCGCCGGCGTACATCTGCGCGTCGAGGTGCTCGGGCAGCAGGAAGCCGGTACCGGCGCCACCTGGCTGCCAGCACTTGAGCTTGAAGCCGTCGCGCATGCCGCCGGCGTAGTCTTCGAACAGTTCGCGGGCGGTGACGCCGAAAGGCAGTTCCCACAGGCCCGGGTTCTTCACCTTGCCGGAGAAGCCCATCAGCTTGGTGCCATGGTCTTCGCTGCCTTCACGGGCCAGCGACTTGTACCAGTCGTTGCCGTTGGCGACGATGGCCGGGACGTTGCACAGGGTTTCGACGTTGTTCACGCAAGTCGGCTTGCCCCACACGCCCACGGCGGCAGGGAAGGGCGGCTTGGAGCGCGGGTTGGCGCGGCGGCCTTCCAGCGAGTTGATCAGTGCGGTTTCTTCACCGCAGATGTAGCGGCCGGCACCGGTGTGCACGAACAGCTCGAAATCGAAACCGCTGCCGAGGATGTTCTTGCCCAGCAGGCCGGCGGCCTTGGCTTCCTCGATCGCGCGGTTCAGGTTCTTCGCTGCGGTGGTGTATTCGCCACGCAGGAAGATGTAGCCACGGTAGGCCTTAAGGGCGCGGGCGCTGATCAGCATGCCCTCGACCAGCAGATGGGGCTGTTGCTCCATCAGCATGCGGTCTTTCCAGGTATTCGGCTCCATTTCGTCCGCGTTGCACAGCAGGTAGCGGATGTTCATGGATTCGTCTTTGGGCATCAGGCCCCACTTCACGCCAGTGGGGAAGCCTGCACCACCGCGGCCCTTGAGGCCGGAGTCCTTGACGCTTTGCACGATGTCGTCGGCCGACATCTGCGCCAGCGCCTTGCGGGCGGCAGCGTAGCCGTTCTTCGATTCGTACTCGGCAAGCCAGACCGGCTCGCCGTCGTCACGCAGGCGCCAGGTCAGCGGGTGGGTTTCGGCCGTGCGCGCGATGCGGTTGGCCGGGCCGAAGGAAGTAATGGTCATACGTAACCCTCCAGCAATTTGGAAACGCCAGCCGGCTGCACGTCACCGAAGGTGTCGTCGTCGATCATCAGCGCCGGGGCCTTGTCGCAGTTGCCCAGGCAGCATACCGGCAGCAGGGTGAAGCGGCCGTCGGCGGTGGTCTGGCCGAGGCCGATGCCCAGTTCGCTTTGAATCTGGCTGACCACGGATTCATGGCCGCCGATGTAGCAGACCATGCTGTCGCACACGCGGATGATGTGGCGGCCGACCGGCTGACGGAAGATCTGGCTGTAGAAGGTGGCGACACCTTCGACGTCGCTGGCCGGGATGCCCAGTACGTCGCCGATGGCGTGGATGGCGCCGTCCGGCACCCAGCCACGTTCCTTCTGGACGATCTTCAGGGCTTCGATGGACGCCGCGCGCGGGTCCTCGTAGTGATGCATTTCGTGCTCGATGGCCGAGCGCTCGGTTTCGCTCAGGGCGAAACGGTCTGTCTGGATAAGCGTGCTGTTCATGCTTAGCGGTCCACGTCAGCCATAACGAAGTCGATACTGCCCAGGTACGCAATGAGGTCGGCGACCATGCTGCCTTTGATCACCGAAGGGATCTGCTGCAGGTGCGGGTAGCTCGGGGTACGGATCCGGGTGCGGTAGCTCATGGTGCCGCCATCGCTCGTCAGGTAGTAACTGTTGATGCCCTTGGTCGCCTCGATCATCTGGAACGACTCGTTGGCCGGCATGACCGGGCCCCACGAGACTTGCAGGAAGTGCGTGATCAGGGTTTCGATGTGCTGCAGGGTGCGCTCTTTCGGCGGCGGCGTGGTCAGCGGGTGATCCGCCTTGTACGGGCCTTCCGGCATGTTGCGCAGGCACTGGTCGATGATGCGGATACTCTGGCGCATCTCCTCGACACGGACCATGCAGCGATCGTAGGCATCGCCATTGTGGGCCAGCGGTACTTCGAACTCGAAGTTTTCGTAGCCGGAGTAGGGGCGGGCTTTACGCAGGTCGAAGTCGCAACCGGTGGCACGCAGGCCGGCACCGGTGGTACCCCAGGCCAGGGCTTCCTTGGTGTTGTACGCGGCAACGCCGATGGTACGGCCCTTGAGGATGCTGTTCTGCAGCGCGGCCTTTTCGTACTCGTCGAGGCGCTTGGGCAGCCATTCGACGAAGTCCTTGACCAGCTTGTCCCAGCCGCGCGGCAGGTCGTGGGCAACGCCACCGATGCGGTACCAGGCCGGGTGCAGGCGGAAACCGGTGATCGCTTCGATCACGGTGTAGGCGCGCTGGCGGTCGGTGAAGGTGAAGAACACCGGGGTCATGGCGCCGACGTCCTGGATGTAGGTACCCAGGAACAGCAGGTGGCTGGTGATACGGAAGAACTCGGCCAGCATCACGCGGATGGTGTCGACCTTCTGTGGCACCTTGATGCCGGCCAGCTTCTCGACCGCGAGCACGTACGGCAGGTTGTTCATTACCCCGCCGAGGTAGTCGATACGGTCGGTGTAGGGGATGAAGCTGTGCCAGGACTGGCGTTCGGCCATTTTCTCGGCGCCACGGTGGTGGTAGCCGATGTCCGGTACGCAGTCGACGATCTCTTCACCGTCCAGCTGCAGGACGATACGGAAGGCACCGTGCGCGGAAGGGTGGTTGGGGCCGAGGTTGAGGAACATGTAGTCCTCGTTGGCGCCCTGGCGCTTCATGCCCCAGGCTTCAGGGTTGAAGCGTGCCGATTCCTCTTCAAGCTGCTGCTTGGCCAGGGTCAGGCTGTAGGGATCGAACTCGGTGGCGCGGGCCGGGTAGTCTTTGCGCAGCGGGTGGCCTTCCCAGGTGGGCGGCATCATGATGCGGCTGAGGTGCGGGTGGCCGGCAAAGTCGATGCCGAACATGTCCCAGACTTCGCGCTCGTACCAGTTGGCGTTCGGCCAGATACCGGTCACGGTCGGCAGGTTCAGGTCACCTTCGCTGAGCGACACCTTGATCATCACATCGCTGTTACGCTCGATCGACAGCAGGTGGTAGAACACGCTGAAGTCGGCGGCTGGCAGGCCGCGGCGCTGGGTGCGCAGGCGCTCGTCGACGCCGTGCAGGTCGTACAGCATGCTGTAGGGCTTGGCTACGCCGCGCAGGAAGCTGAGCACTTCCTTGAGCTGCTCGCGCTTGACCCACAGCACGGGCATGCCGGTGCGGGTTTCCTGGGCGACGAATGCTTCGGCGCCAAAACGATTGTGCAGTTCGACGACCACATCCTGGTCGTCAGCCTTGTAGGGCGGAATGAAAATAGCGTTGTCCGCTGTCATGGTCTCGGTCGCTTTGGGTCAACGTTAAGAATGAAGCCAGGCCGCCGGCTCCAGGGGAGCGGGCGGCAGGTCGCTGGATCAGACTTCGTCGGGGCTGCGCAGGTTGGTTACTGCAATGCGCTGCTCACGACGCAGGTCTTTCTGGGCTGGCATCTCGGCACGGTAAATACCTTGATCACCAACAACCCAGGAAAGCGGGCGTCGTTCTTGGCCGATCGACTCCTGCAGCAGCATCAAGCCTTGCAGGAAAGCCTCAGGGCGTGGCGGGCAGCCGGGCACATAGACGTCCACGGGGAGGAACTTGTCGACCCCCTGAACGACCGAGTAGATGTCGTACATGCCGCCGGAGTTGGCGCACGAACCCATGGAGATTACCCATTTCGGCTCGAGCATCTGCTCGTACAGGCGCTGGATGATCGGCGCCATTTTGACGAAGCAGGTACCGGCGATGACCATGAAGTCGGCCTGACGCGGCGATGCCCGGATGACTTCGGCGCCGAAGCGGGCGATGTCGTGGGGTGCCGTGAAGGCCGTGGTCATTTCCACGTAGCAGCAGGACAGGCCGAAGTTGTACGGCCAGAGGGAGTTCTTGCGACCCCAGTTGACCGCGCCACGCAGCACATCTTCAAGCTTGCCCATGAAGATGTTCTTGTGGACCTGGTCCTCCAGCAGTTGATCGGTGACGGTTTCCCGTTCACCGACCGGGTACTGCTCGTTGGGCGCATCCGGATCGATTCTGGTGAGATTGTATTGCATGCCAAAGCCTCATTGTTTCAGCTTCGCTTGCCGCTTGCGGCGACCTTCGGGAGCCCAATCAAGTGCCCCGACGCGCCATAGGTAGACAAGACCAGCCAACAGAATTGCTATGAAAACGAGTGCTTCGACGAATCCGGTCCAGCCGCTTTCGCGGACGGACACAGACCATGCAAAGAGAAAGAGGGCTTCGATATCGAAGATCACGAACAGCATCGCGACCAGATAGAATTTGGCGGACAGGCGCAGGCGGGCGCTGCCGACGGGCAGCATGCCGGATTCGAAGGGTTCGTTCTTGGCGCGGCCCCAGGCCTTGCTACCGAGCAGGCTGGACAGGCCGAGCATGAAGGCGCACAGGCCGACGACACCCAGGAGGAAGATGGCAAAGCCCCAGTTGTGGGCGATGAGTCCTGCCGAATCGGACATGCTAGAGATCCTTATACAGAGACCCAGCTCTGCAGTCTGAAATAAGTGTAGAGCGGCGACCTGGTGTCGCACATGCAGTGACCAAATGTCGCAGCTGAATCAATCGCGCTGATTTTATGGGTAAACCCCGTGCAAGTAAAATTTCTGTAGCAAATTTATTCGTAGGATTAAGTACAAAAGCCGCTTGTAACTGGCTGAAAGCCTTGAGATTCGGGCATTGCGTGCGGTTTTGTTAATTATGTTTCCTGCGAATGGTAACGAATTGCAAGTTTCGAAATGATAATTAATATCATTTGGTCTGATGTCTGATATTTCCGTTGTTCTGTGTCTTGTAAAGTTCATCTGGCGATTCCCCCTACTTGCAAATGCGAAAAACGCCTGTTCTAGCAGCTTCTGACGCCGCTTGCCCCGCCCTGGGTCAATACTTTACCGATTGTGCGATGACTGGCTGATGAAGCGATCGCCCACTGGCCGAGCCAGTAGGTGAGGATGATCAGGTACGGCGCGGCGGCGAACGGGCTGACGAAGCGGTCGATACCGATCAGGCTGTCGGAGAGCACGAACAGGCAGGCGCCGAGCGCGGCGAGCCCGCCACAGGCCAGGGCGCGCCAGAGCATGGCGCTGATGGCCAGGGCATAGAGCACAACCGGGATCAGCAGCGGGCCGAGGCCGTGGCTGGCCAGCACGCCGAGCAGAATGATGCCGGTGATGCCGCTCAGCAGCAGTGCGGGCAGGGCTGGGCGCAGGGTCTGGCTGCAATAGGCGCGCAGGTAGGCCAGGTGGGCGCAGAGGAAGGCAGCCAGGCCGAACACGAACAGGTCGGCGGGTATGGCCAGCAGGATGTCGCCGAGTACCGAGAAGGCCAGGCCGAGGGTGATCCAGCGGCGATAAGGTGTGGCAGGGGTGCTGCGCAGCCAGGCGATCAGGGTCAGTACCGGGATCGGTTTGGCCAGGAGGGCGAGCAGGGTGCTGTCGCTGGCCAGTGCATATATATAGAGGGCGGCGGCGGTCAGGGCGAGAATCATCAGGTGGCTTGGACGAAGCATGGGCAGTCCTTGCGGCTGTGCTGCCTCAAGCATAGACCTGATCCAGGGTTTTGCTTCCTTCTGTACCGGCCCTTTCGCGGGTAAACCCGCTCCTACAACGATAGGTGGTCCATGTAGGAGTGGGTTTACCCGCGAATAGGCCGGTGCAGGCGCTGCCGAAGTGCGGCATAAAACAGATTTGTCCCCTTCCATGTAGGCCATTTCCCAAACATACTCCTGCCGCGCATTTTCCGTTGCCGCTGCTCAGGCAGCGCTCTAGTCTCGGCATGTCGTTGCT
The DNA here is from genome assembly GCF_023093815.1 of Pseudomonas sp. PNPG3. Taxonomy (NCBI): domain Bacteria; kingdom Pseudomonadati; phylum Pseudomonadota; class Gammaproteobacteria; order Pseudomonadales; family Pseudomonadaceae; genus Pseudomonas; species Pseudomonas sp. PNPG3. The sequence continues at coordinate 173,817 of NZ_JALLKV010000004.1, read as the reverse complement.
CATCAACGATACAGCTTTGACAGGCTGTGACGGTAAATAGTGTGCGGCTCGCCCTTATGGTGGCTGTGCGTGCGGGCACGCTTGCGTGCGCCGGAACTTAGCTATTTCCGCCGGTCTGTCAACCCACGTACAGCTGCCACCCTTCTGTTTGACAGCAGGCGGGTGCCCGGCCATAGAAGGTAAATAGCTATGCTGAAAGTTGTCCCCGATCCACCCCACAACCCCCATTCCCTCGAAGACACCCTGATCCAGGCCACCGACTACGCACTGTGCGCGGCGACCGTGGTGCATCAGGCCTTGCTGCTGCAGCCCAAATCACCGGCGTCGATCCTGATGATGACCTCGATGCATGAGCTTGAGGCGCTGCGGGCTTTGCTTGAGTCGGCATTGATTCAGGTGCAGATGCCTGCTGAGCCTCGGACTTTGCACTGAGGCTTGAGTGATGTGTTGTCTGGGCGGGCCTCTTTGCGGGTGAACCCGCTCCCACAGGATCACCACAGTCTTCAGGGCTTGCACAGTCCCTGTGGGAGCGGGTTTACCCGCGAAAGGGCCCGTCCAGGCAGTCGAGAATTTTCAGGGGATTCAAAAATGACCACAGAAGACACCCAATTCACTGTCGGCAAGACCACCTTCTACCAAGGCGAACACGGCACCCACCCATTGTTCCGCATCGAGCCCGGCATTCCTTGTCGGGATGCCCGCGAGCAGTCCTCGGAGCTGATGGGCTATGTGCGCGAACTGACCATCACCGGCCTGATGGATGAGAAGCCGATGATGATCTGGGCCGCCCACTATCTGAGCGCGATGGCCAAGGCGCTGATGGATGATGCCGAGCTGGGCATGAAGCACTGAGGTGCTACCGACAGGCGCGATTTCTCCTGTGGGAGCGGCCTTGCGTCGCGATTGGGGTGCGAAGCGCCCCCGGGATTTGTGCATCATCGCAAGATTGCCGGGGCCGCTTTGCGGCCCTTTCGCGACGCAAGGCCGCTCCCACATGTTCGGCGCTAACCTGTTGTCCTTGAAGGGTGTGGTACAGACCAAAAAGAAAGGCCCGGGGCATTAACAAGCCTCGGGCCTTTCTTCAACAGCAACCCACTATCAGTGGAACTGCTCTTCCTCGGTCGAACCGGTCAGTGCAGTCACCGACGATGCGCCACCCTGAATTACGGTGGTCATGTCGTCGAAGTAGCCAGTGCCCACTTCTTGCTGGTGCGCCACGAAGGTGTAGCCTTTGTTGGCGTCAGCGAATTCCTGCTCCTGCAGCTTCACGTAGGCGGTCATGTCGTTGCGGGCGTAGTCGTGCGCCAGGTTGAACATGCCGTGCCACATGTTGTGGATGCCGGCCAGGGTGATGAACTGGTGCTTGTAGCCCATTGCCGACAGCTCGCGCTGGAACTTGGCGATGGTCGCGTCGTCCAGGTTCTTCTTCCAGTTGAAGGAAGGCGAGCAGTTGTACGACAGGATCTGGTCCGGATACTCCTTCTTGATCGCTTCGGCGAAGCGGCGGGCTTCGTCCAGGTCCGGCTTGGCGGTTTCGCACCAGATCAGGTCGGCGTACGGCGCGTAGGCCAGGCCGCGGGCGATGGCCTGGTCGAGGCCGGCGCGTACCTTGTAGAAGCCTTCACGGGTGCGCTCGCCAATCACGAACGGCTGGTCGTACGGGTCGCAGTCGCTGGTCAGCAGGTCGGCGGCGTTGGCGTCGGTACGGGCCAGGATGATGGTCGGCACGCCCGATACGTCAGCTGCCAGGCGCGCGGCCACCAGCTTTTGCACGGCTTCCTGGGTCGGTACCAGTACCTTGCCACCCATGTGGCCGCATTTTTTCACCGAGGCCAGCTGGTCTTCGAAGTGCACACCTGCGGCGCCTGCTTCGATCATGTTCTTCATCAGCTCGTAGGCGTTCAGTACGCCACCGAAACCGGCTTCGGCGTCGGCCACGATCGGTGCGAAGTAGTCGATGTAGCCATCGTCGCCCGGGTTCTTGCCGGCTTTCCACTGGATCTGGTCGGCGCGGCGGAAGGCGTTGTTGATGCGCTTGACCACGGTCGGTACCGAGTCGACCGGGTACAGCGACTGGTCAGGGTACATGGACTCGGCCGAGTTGTTGTCGGCGGCAACCTGCCAGCCGGACAGGTAGATGGCCTGGATGCCGGCCTTGACCTGCTGCACTGCCTGGCCGCCGGTCAGGGCGCCCATGCAGTTGACGAAATCTTTTTCTGGGCGGAAGGACGGGTGGGCACCTTCGGTGACCAGCTTCCACAGTTTTTCTGCACCCAGGCGGGCCAGGGTGTGCTCCGGCTGCAGGGAGCCACGCAGGCGAACGACATCAGCGGCGGTGTAGGTACGGGTCACGCCTTTCCAGCGCGGGTTCTCGGCCCAGTCTTTCTCGAGGGCTGCAATTTGCTGTTCGCGTGTCAGTGCCATGGAAATAAACCTCGTCGCATCGATCTTGGGGTAATTGTGCTGATGCTCGGAGCAGATCAGGAGCTGGCGGCTGTCCTGTTCGCAGGAGTGCGGCGGCGAACGCGAAGGCTCGAAGGGGAAGGGTGTGCAGGCCAGGCGAAAGGGTGCTCCGGCAGGTCGGCTCGTGGTTGCCTTGCTGCGGTGCTACGCGATTGCCAGTACTGCGGTGATGCGCTTCCGTCCCTCGGGACAACTTCTTCGTTGCAGTCGCAATCCCGTCGAACCGCCTTGTGGGCCGTATAGACACGAGACGCCTCCAGGGGTGGGAGGAACGCGCCTCGAAGGCCCTTGCCAGGGCCCCTGATTAGCGGGAGCGAGGCCATCATGCCCTTGGGAAAAAGACCCTGTCAAATGTTTTGTAGTGGTTTTTTTCACTTACTACATCTTTGGTCTAATGCGACTTGGCAGTCAGTTTCAAGGCCTTTGGTCGAGGCCTTGAATTGCCTGGGATTAGTCGAGAAGGTCGACTTTGACGCGCAAAGTCATGTTTTCACCCCGTTGGGTGCTGTAACTGTGGCTTGAGGCGCTACGGTCGGCTTGGCTCTGCTGGTTGTAGCCGGCCAGGGTGATCCATTCTCCGAGCTTTCCGGTAATTGTCGTGTCGGTGCTTTGCACTTTCACTACATCAGCACGTTCCTGGCTGATACGGTCATTATTCGTGCTTATTTGCAGACGAACCGTATCGCCACTCAAGCTGGGGGTGACGTAGAAACCCTGGGTCACGTTGCGGTATTCGGTATTGCTCTGGATGCGCCCGTAGCCGTCGGTGCTGGTGCTGGTGATCGGGATGCTCTGGCCAATCTGGATCAGCGCCGGCTGGCCTTCGCTGGCCTGAATCTGCTGCATGCCGCCGTCACGGTTGCTGGTGCCATAGTGGATGACGCGCGCGTTGCCACGGTTGTCCTGGAAGTTGCTGTCGTTGTTGTCGACGCTGATCAGCAGGCGCTTGGGTGCGGTATCCAGTTGTTGCAGCAGGGTGCGCAGGTCGTCGATGCGTTCGGGGCTGGCGTTGACGATCAGCTTGTTCTCGAAGGCGCTGACCGTGCCGTCCTTGCCGATGAATGCCTGGGCGGCGGGCAGCAGTTCGGCGCTGCTGCGGTGTTGTAGCGGCAATACCTCGGTGGCGGCCTGGGCGGTGAGGCTGGCGGCCAGCAGCAAGGCGGCGAATAGGGGGCGTAGCGGCATGTCCATGATCTCCGCAGGGGGAATGTTCATGATGGCAAATTTGCCCAGCTTCTGCTGGTTTCACGTTACAGAACCCCTTGAGCGGTGGCCGCTGTCAGACAAATTCCGTAACATCGCGCCCCTTGTTTTTGTACCGTCCGCCCGGATTGCCTCACAGGATGCCCATGAAACCCGCCCGACTTCGCGCCGACGTGCTCGCCGGCCTGACCACCTCGTTCGCCTTGGTGCCCGAGTGCATCGCCTTTGCCCTGGTGGCTCACCTGAACCCGCTGATGGGCCTGTATGGCGCCTTCATCATCTGCACCCTGACGGCGCTTTTCGGTGGTCGACCGGGGATGATTTCCGGTGCCGCCGGCTCGATGGCGGTGGTGATCGTTGCGCTGGTGGTGCAGCACGGTGCGCAGTACCTGCTGGCCACGGTTTTGCTGGGCGGCGTAGTGATGATCCTGTTCGGCTTGCTGCGCCTGGGCAAGCTGGTGCGGTTGGTGCCTTACCCGGTGATGCTCGGCTTCGTCAACGGCCTGGCCATCGTTATCGCCTTGGCCCAACTGGAACACTTCAAGGAGGGCGGGCACTGGCTCAGCGGTACGCCGCTGTACCTGATGATTGGACTGGTGGCGCTGACCATGGCGGTGGTCTACGTGCTGCCGAAGTTGACCCGTACGGTGCCGCCAGCGCTGGTGGCGATCCTTGGCGTTGGTTTGCTGGTGTACCTGCTTGGCCTGCCCACACGCACCCTGGGCGATATGGCGCGCATCGCCGGTGGCCTGCCGCAGCTGGCCCTGCCGGACGTGCCGTGGAACCTCGAGACCCTCAAGATCATCGCCCCCTATGCGGTGCTGATGGCCATGGTCGGCCTGCTTGAGACCCTGCTTACGCTCAACCTGACCGATGAAATCACCGAGAGCCGTGGCTACCCGGACCGCGAGTGCGTGGCGCTGGGCGCGGCCAACATGGTTTCCGGCCTGTGCGGTGGCATGGGTGGTTGCGCGATGATCGGCCAGACCATGATCAACCTCAGCTCCAATGGCCGTGGTCGGCTATCGGGGGTGGTGGCCGGGGTTATGGTCTTGCTGTTCGTGTTGTTCCTGTCGCCGTTGATCGAGCGTATTCCGCTGGCGGCGCTGGTCGGGGTGATGTTCGTGGTGGCGCAGCAGACCTTTGCCTGGGCGTCTTTGCGGGTGCTGCACAAGGTGCCGCTGAGCGATGTGCTGGCGATCATCGCGGTGACCGTGGTCACCGTGTTCACCGATCTGGCCGTGGCGGTGCTGTTCGGCATCGTCATCGCGGCGGTGAACTTTGCCTGGCAGCATGCGCGGGAGCTGTATGCCGACAGCCATGAGGATGCAGAGGAGGGCAAGCATTACCAGGTGCATGGCACGCTGTTCTTTGCCTCGACTACGGTGTTCCTGAACCAGTTCGACCCGGCTAACGACCCGGACAAGGTGACCCTGGATTGCCAGCATTTGAGCTTTGTCGATTATTCGGCGATTGCGGCGTTGAAGACCTTGCGGGAGCGGTATGCGAGGGCGGGCAAGCAGTTGCGGGTGGTGCATTTGTCCGAGCGCTGCAAGAAGCTGCTGAAGCGGGCTGGGGAGCAGCACTGAGAAGGGTTGTTGCCTGTGCTGGCCTCTTCGCGGCTAAAGCCGCTCCCACAGGGAACGCATATCCCCTGTAGGAGCGGCTTTAGCCGCGAAGAGGCCAGCACAGGCGAACGAATCACTCCCCGCGGTTCTTCTTGACGATGGCATCGGCAATGCTCGCCGGTGCCTCGGCATAACGGGTGAACTCCATCGAGAAGCTGGCCCGGCCCTGGGTCATGGAGCGCATCGAGGTGGCGTAGCCGAACATCTCGCCCAGCGGCACCTCGGCACGGATCACCTTGCCGGCCGGCGTTTCGTCACCGTCCTGGATCATCCCGCGGCGCCGGCTCAGGTCGCCGAGGATGTCACCCTGGTACTCCTCCGGGGTCACCACTTCCACCTTCATCACCGGCTCCAGCAACACCGCCCCACCTTTCTGCGACAGCTGCTTGGTGGCCATCGAGGCGGCGATCTTGTAGGCCATTTCGTTCGAGTCGACATCGTGGTACGAGCCGTCGAACACCGCCGCCTTCAGGTTGATCAGCGGGTAGCCGGCCAGCACGCCGTTCTTCATCTGCTCCTCGATGCCTTTCTGGATAGCCGGGATGTATTCGCGTGGGACCACGCCGCCAACGATCTCGTTGATGAACTCCAGGCCTTCCTTGCCCTCGTCGCCGGGGGCGAAGCGGATCCAGCAGTGGCCGTACTGGCCCCGGCCGCCGGACTGGCGGACGAAGCGGCCCTCGATCTCGCAGGTGTTGCGGATTTTCTCTCGGTAGGCCACCTGTGGCTTGCCAATGTTGGCCTCGACGTTGAACTCGCGGCGCATGCGGTCGACGATGATGTCCAGGTGCAACTCGCCCATGCCCGAGATAATGGTCTGGCCGGTCTCCTCGTCGGTGCGCACGCGGAATGACGGGTCTTCCTGGGCCAGCTTGCCCAGGGCGATGCCCATTTTTTCCTGGTCGGCCTTGGTCTTCGGCTCCACCGCCACGGAAATTACCGGGTCGGGGAAGTCCATGCGTTCGAGGATGATCGGCTTGTCCATGTCGCACAGGGTGTCGCCGGTGGTCACGTCCTTCATGCCGATCAGCGCGGCGATGTCGCCGGCGCACACATCCTTGATTTCGGCGCGCTGGTTGGCATGCATCTGCACCATGCGGCCGATGCGTTCCTTCTTGCCCTTTACCGAGTTGAGCACCGCGTTGCCGGAGCTGAGCACGCCGGAGTACACCCGGGCGAAGGTCAGGGTGCCGACGAACGGGTCGGTGGCGATCTTGAATGCCAGGGCCGAGAACGGCTCGCTGTCGTCGGCGTGTCGCTCCAGGTGCTTTTCTTCGTCATCCGGGTCGGTGCCCTTGATGGCCGGAATCTCCGACGGGGCGGGCAGGTAGTCGATGACCGCATCGAGCATCAGTGGCACGCCCTTGTTCTTGAACGACGAGCCGAGGATGGTCGGCACGATTTCGTTGGCGATGGTGCGTTGGCGCAGTGCGGCCTTGATTTCGTCGACGCTCAGTTCCTGACCTTCGAGAAACTTCATGGTGAGCTCGTCATTGGCCTCGGCCGCTGCCTCGACCATGTGCGCGCGCCACTCGTCGGCCAGTGCCTGCAGCTCGGCAGGGATGTCTTCTTCGCGGTAGCTGGTGCCCTGGTCGGCATCGTTCCAGTAGATGGCCTTCATCTTCACCAGGTCGATCTGGCCGATGAAGTTCTCTTCACTGCCGATGGCCAGCTGGATCGGCACCGGGTGGTGGCCCAGGCGCTGGTCGATCTGCTTGACCACGCGCAGGAAGTCGGCGCCCTGGCGGTCCATCTTGTTGATGTAGGCCAGGCGGGGCACGTGGTACTTGTTGGCCTGGCGCCATACGGTCTCGGACTGCGGTTCGACCCCGTCCGCGCCGCTGAACACCACTACCGCGCCATCGAGCACGCGCAGCGAGCGCTCCACCTCGATGGTGAAGTCGACGTGGCCCGGGGTGTCAATGATGTTGAAGCGATACTTGTGGGCGAACTGCTTGGTCGAGCCCTGCCAGAAGGCAGTGGTCGCCGCCGAGGTGATGGTGATGCCGCGCTCCTGCTCCTGGGCCATCCAGTCCATGGTCGCGGCACCATCGTGCACTTCGCCCATCTTGTGGTTGACCCCGGTGTAGAACAGGATCCGCTCGGTGGTCGTGGTCTTGCCGGCGTCCACGTGGGCGACGATACCGATATTGCGATACAGCTCGATGGGCGTTGTACGGGCCATGGCGGACTACCTGCGGATGAGCGGATTCTCCCACGGTAGCAGAACGGGAGAATCCTGCTTTACCGCCGGGCCGTCAGTCGGCCAGGGCTTGCAGCAGCCACTGGCCATCCACTTCGCGGGCCAGGCCGCTGGCAGGCAGCAGGGCCAGCAGGCGCGTGTGCAGGGCCGCTTCGGTGAAGGTCTTGAGGGTGGCCAGGTCCAGTGCGCCGACCAGGTTGAGATCGGCCTTGGTGTACGACAGCCAGGCCTTTTTCAGGGCTTGGGCGACGTCGCTGCCGGAGGTGCTGGCAAAGCGGCGGTGCCATTGGCGGCCGTCGAAGGTGAAGGTGTGGGCGTGGCTGTAGGTGCCTTGTTCGCCCCCTTCGGTGCAGCGATGGCAACGGCACGGGCCTTCGCCGAAGGCGTTGCGCAGGTAGCTGTTGAAGTCCACCACGGGCTTGAGGGACAGGCGTTTGTCGACTTCGAACAGGTCGGCGATCAGGGGTTCTTCGGCGCTCACTCGGGATCCTCGTGTGGTGTGGCGTGCATCGGCGGGCACCCTAACAGATCGGGCCTCTCAGATCACCTTTCGCAGGCCCGGCCTCTTCGCGGATACTGCGCAGGCCTTGGGCAATGTGCGGTCACTGTAGGAGCGGGTTTACCCGCGAAGAGGCCAGTAGAGACAATAGAGATCACCTGCCGTACTCTACGCGCCCATACGCCTATACACCCACAGAGGTAACCCGCTTGAGCACCAAGTACCCGTACATCGCCACCATCACCGTCAGCGCCGAAGACCGTGGCGGCGACGCCGAGGCCTCGGAAAACCCCAATATGCGCGTTGGTCTGGAAGCGGTGACCGAAACGCTGAAGAAGGTGCATTTCGTCGGTACGCTCGCAGCCCCCGAAAAGAACGCCACGCACATCTGCGTGACCCTGGAGAACGGCCTGACCTACTACGGCCCGATCGTCAACGGGCACGCCGAACTCGAAGGCGGCTGGATTGCCTTCGAGTCCGACATGCTCACCCCGCAGGAACTGGGTCTTTAAGCCCCCGTTCCTCTCAGGAGCCCAGCTCCGCCAGGCACTGCTCGAGGATATCCAGGCCCTCCTCGAGCACTTCGGCCTCGATGGTCAGCGGTGCCAGCAGGCGGATGATCTGCCGCGCCTTGCCGCTGGGCATCAGCAACAGGCCCTTGGCCCGCGCCGCTTCCATCACCTTGGCCAGTTGCGCCGGTGCCGGGCTGCCGTCGGCATTGACGAACTCGATCCCGCGCATCGCGCCGACGCCGGTGAGGCGGCCGATGAACGGGCTCAGTCCCGAGGCCTTCCAACGCTCGAAGCGGCGCACGATTGCCTGCTCCTGGCGCTCACCCCAGGTAGCGACGTTCTCGTCGGTCATCTGCGCCAGACTGGCCAGGGCCGCTGCGCAGGCGATCGGGTTGCCTGAGTAGGTGCCACCCAGGCCGCCCTTGGGCAGCGCTGCCATCAACTCCTTGCGCCCGACCACCGCACCCAGCGGCATGCCGCCGGCAATGCTCTTGGCCAACAGCAGCAGGTCGGGCTCGATGCCCAGACGCGGGAAGGCGAAGCGCTGGCCGGTGCGGCCGAAGCCCGACTGGATCTCGTCGATGATGATCAGGATGCCGTGCTCGTCGCAGAAGCGGCGCAGGGCCTGGGCGAAGGCTGGGTCAAGGGCGAGGAAGCCGCCTTCGCCCTGCACCGGCTCGAAGATGAACGCCGCCACGTCCTCCACTGCCAGCTCGACGCTGAACAGGCGGTCCATGGCCTTGAGGGCCTGTTCGCAGGTAACCCCGGTGTCGGCGCTGGGGTAGGGCAGGTGGTACACCGGCCCCGGCAGTTCACCGACCCGCTGCTTGTATGGGGCGACCTTGCCGTTGAGGTTCAGGGTGGCCAGGGTGCGACCGTGGAAGCCGCCGTCGAAGGCGATGATGGCGCGTTTGCCGGTGGCACCACGGGCCACTTTCAGGGCGTTTTCCGCAGCTTCCGCGCCGCTGTTGGTGAGCATGCCGGCCAATGGGTAGCTGACCGGTACGAATTGGCTCAGTTGTTCCATCAGCGCCAGGTATGGGCCGTGGGGGGCTGCGTTGAAGGCGTAGTGGGTCAGGCGAGCGGCCTGGGCCTGGATCGCTTCGACCACGGCCGGGTTGCAGTGGCCCAGGTTGAGTACACCGATACCGCCGACGAAGTCGATGTAGCGTTTGCCGTCGGTGTCCCAGACTTCGGCATTACGGCCATGGGAAAGTGTGATCGGGTGAACGATGGCAATGGATTGGCTGATACTTTCCTGGTTCATGGGCACGCGGACCTTTGTTCGAATTTCTTATTATCCAAGCGTGTTGGCAGGTTATTCCGCAAACGAATTATTCGATTGCGGTCATTCCCTGGATTCTTGATCTTGGCTGATTTTGTATTACTAGCACTGGCCTCTTCGCGGGTAAACCCGCTCCCACAGGTACGGCGCCACGCTTGAAATGTGTGCGATCCCTGTGGGAGCGGGTTTACCCGCGAAGAGGCCCGCCCATGTGATATCAGTCCCCCTCGGCCACCCGCTCCCGAATCCACTGCACGAAGGCCCTGACCTTGGGCACTTCGGCCGCATGCTCGGCATGGGCGATGAAGTGCCGGCCATTGCTCGCCACCGGGTGGTCCCAGGCCACCACCAGCTTGCCCTCGCTCAACTCTTCGGCCACCAGGTAGCGCGGAATCAGGGCGATGCCGCAGCCGGCAATGGCCGCGCGGATGCACAGGTAGAACGTGTCGAAGCGGGGCCCGTGGTAGCTGTTCTGGCTATGCAGCCCCAGCCCCAGGAACCATTCGTGCCAGGCCTCCGGGCGCGACACGCACTGCAACAGGCGGTGTTCGGTCAGCGCCTGGGCGCTGTTGAACCGGTGGTTGGCCAGCAGCTGCGGGCTGCACACCGGCACCACTTCCTCGCTGAACAGCTCGATGCAGGTTGCCCCGGGCCAGGTGCCCTGGCCGAAGAAAAACGCAATGTCGGCCTTGGCCTGGACCAGGTCGAACGGCTCCAGCTCATTGCGGATATCCAGGTGAATGCGCGGGTAGCGGTCGCCAAAACCCTTCAGCCGAGGTACCAGCCAGCGCGCGCCGAAGGTGGGCTGGGTGGCGATGCGCAGCACTTCGGTCTCGTCGCCGTAGCTGAGGATGTAGCGGCTGGAAATGTCGATCTGGGTGAGGATCTTGTTCACTTCGGTGAGGTACAGCGCGCCAGCCGGGGTCAGGTGCAGGCGCCGGCGAATGCGCTGGAACAGCGAGTGCGACAGCATGTCCTCGAGCTGCGCCACCTGCTTGCTGACGGCGCTCTGGGTGAGGTGCAGTTCCTGGGCCGCGCGGGTGAAGCTGAGGTGGCGGGCGGCCGCTTCGAAGCACTGAAGGGCGGTGGTCGAAGGCATCAGGCGTTTGGACATGACGGGCAAATACCGAGCAAAAAAGGAAGGAGTTCATTCCATAACGGAATCATGTGTTTCGAAAAGGTCGTTTGTTGACCTCGGCCTATAGATTAATACTGACCTGGATCAACGATTACAACCGGTCGTGCGAAGAGGAGGTCAGTACCCGCTTCCGGCATCTGCAAAACAACAAAAACGAACATCAGAAATTTATAAGAATTCTGCTCCAGTCTTCAGCCGCCCCGCTGCGGCCGACCCATTCGAGGGTTCTTCATGGCTTCGCCAAACAACAAACAGCGCTCCCTGCAGCACGGCCTGACGTCCCGTCAGGTATCCATGATCTCCATCGCCGGCATCATCGGCGCCGGCCTGTTCATCGGTTCTTCCAACGCCATCGCCACCGCCGGCCCGGCCATCCTCATCTCCTACGCCATGACTGGCCTGCTGGTCTTGCTGGTGATGCGCATGCTGGGTGAAATGGCCATCGCCAACCCCAACAGCGGCTCGTTTTCCACCTATGCCTCCGAAGCCATCGGCCCTTGGGCGGGCTTTACCATCGGCTGGCTGTACTGGTGGTTCTGGGTACTGATCATTCCGGTCGAGGCCATTGCCGGCGCCGACATCCTGCATGCCTACTTCCCTGGCGTGCCGTCGTGGCTGTTCGCCTTCCTGATCATGCTGGTGCTGTCGGGTACCAACCTGATCAGCGTGAAGAACTTCGGTGCCTTCGAGTACTGGTTCGCGCTGGTCAAGGTGGTGGCGATCATCGCCTTCATCGTGGTCAGCAGCCTGGCGGTGTTCGGCGTCTGGCCGCTGGCCGAGGTGTCCGGGGTCAGCCGGTTGTGGGACAACGGCGGCTTCATGCCCAACGGTTTCGGCACCGTGCTCGGCGGCGTACTGATCACCATCTTCTCGTTCTTCGGCGCCGAAATCGTCACCATCGCCGCTGACGAAACCGCCAACCCGAAAGACAAGATCCGCCGCGCTACCAACCTTGTTGTGTACCGCATCGCCATCTTCTACCTGGCGTCGATCTTCCTTGTGGTGTCGCTTGTGGCGTGGAACGACCCGGGTCTCAAAGCGGTAGGTTCGTTCCAGCGCGTGCTGGAAGTGCTGAACGTGCCGGGCGCCAAGCTGCTGGTGGATATCGTGGTGCTGGTTGCCGTGACCAGTTGCATGAACTCGGGCCTGTACACTGCGTCGCGCATGCTCTATTCGCTGGGCGCCCGTGGCCAGGCGCTGAGCGTTACCAAGCGTATCTCCGGCTCGGGCGTACCGACCGTGGCGGTCATCTTCTCAACCCTGGCCGGCTTTGCCGGGTGCTTCGTCAACTATGTGTTCCCGGGCAAGGTATTCGGATTCCTGCTGTCCACCACCGGCGCCATCGCCTTGCTGGTGTACCTGGTGATTGCCGTTTCGCAGCTGCGCATGCGGGCCCGTGCCGAGCGCGAAGGGCGGCCGCTGGAGCTGAAGATGTGGCTGTTCCCATGGCTGACCTGGCTGGTGATCGGCACCATCGTCATGGTGCTGGGCTACATGCTGTTCAGCGATGCCTACCGCTACGAGACGCTGATGACCGCCGGGGTGACCGCGTTCATCCTGCTGGTTTCGCTGACCCAGCGGCGCGCCAGGGTGGTTGCCCAGACGGCCTGATGTTTCTGCTTTAATGTGGGGGCGTTGCGCGCCCCCCATATCAATAAGCACAGGAAGCGTATGAACGACCACCCCCTTTCCCTCCAGGCCCTCGCCGCACCCGACGGCACTTGCTACGGCTGCGGTTGCTCCCACCCCAGCGGCCTGCACCTGCAAAGCCGCTGGGACGACGACGGCATCCACCTCGTGTGCCGGCACGCGCCCGACAGCACCTTCATCGGCTGGCCCGGCCTGGTCTACGGCGGGCTGCTGGCGATGCTGGTCGACTGCCACTCCAACTGGACGGCAATGGCTTACCACTACCGCAACGAAGGTCGCGAAGCGGGCAGCTTGCCGCGCATCGACTGTGTCACTGGCAGCCTTGGCCTGAACTACCTCAAGCCCACACCCATGGGCGTCGAATTGTTGCTCAAGGCGCGTGTGGAAGGTGAGGTGGGGCGCAAGACCCGGGTGCTCTGCGAAGTCTGGGCCGACGATGTGCTGACAGTGACTGCCGACTCGGTGTTCGTTCGCGTCGATACCGAAAAGCTCAAGCTCAAGGCCCACGGCCAGGCCTGAGCCGCCGGTGCTGATGAGTGGTCGGTGATGGTCAGCGGCCGGGGATGTCTCTAGAGTGAGAGGTTCATTCCCCAGGCCAGGTTGATCATGACCGATCTCAGTGCTTTCCCCATTACCCGCAAGTGGCCCGCCAGACACCCCGAGCGCCTGCAGCTGTATTCGCTGCCGACGCCCAACGGCGTCAAGGTGTCGATCATGCTCGAAGAGATCGGCCTGGCCTATGAGCCGCACAAGGTCAGCTTCGACAACGATGACCAGCTGAGCCCCGAGTTCATCTCGCTCAGCGCCAACAACAAGATCCCCGCCATCCTCGACCCCAATGGCCCGGGCGGCCAGCCGCTGCCGCTGTTCGAGTCGGGGGCGATCCTGCAGTACCTGGCAGAGAAGAGCGGCCAGTTGCTCAGCCAGGACCCGGCCCAGCGTTACCAGACCTTGCAGTGGCTGATGTTCCAGATGGGTGGCATCGGGCCGATGTTCGGCCAGGTCGGATTCTTCCATTTCTTTGCTGGCAAGGAATACGAGGACAAGCGCCCGCGGGACCGTTATGTCAATGAGTCCAAGCGCCTGCTTGGTGTTCTGGAGCGGCATCTGAAGGGCCGGGAATGGATGGTCGACGAGTACAGCATTGCCGATATCGCGATCTTCCCGTGGGTGCGTAACCTGGTTGAGCGTTACAACGCCCGAGACCTGGTTGGCTTCGATCAGTTCAAGGAAGTGCAGCGAGTGCTGGCGGCGTTCCTCGAGCGGCCGGCCGTGCAACGCGGGCTGAAAATTCCAGGGTGAGGTTGGCTGTAAGGGCCCTATCGCCGGCAAGCCGGCTCCTACAGATAATGCACAGGGCTTGAGCTCTGTGGTGTTCCTTTGGGAGCTGGCTTGCCGGCGATAGGGCCAGTGAAGGCGAAACTGTTTCCAGCCTCAGAAGATGTGGTGCAGAAGCCAGTACAGGCTGCCGGCCAACAGCATCGCTGCCGGCAAGGTCAGCACCCAGGCCATCAGCAGGTTGACCAGCGTGCGCTTCTGAATCCCCGACCCGTTGGCCACCATGGTCCCGGCCACCCCGGAACTCAGCACATGGGTAGTCGACACCGGCAACCCGAACATGTCCGCCGCACCAATGGTGCACATTGCCACCACTTCGGCCGAAGCCCCCTGGGCATAGCTGAGGTGGGTCTTGCCGATCTTCTCGCCTACCGTCACCACGATGCGCCGCCAGCCGACCATGGTGCCCAGCCCCAGTGCGATGGCCACGGCCACTTTCACCCACAGCGGGATGTAGCGGGTGGCATCATCCAGCTGGGTCTTGAACAGCAGCACCTGGCTGCGTGTACCTGCATCGAATACCACCAGCTGGTTCTTCTCGATCAGGCGGATGGCTTCGCTGGTCAGGTACATGTCGTTGCGTACGTTGGCCATGGCTTCGGCCGGTACCCGCTTGAGCGAGCCATAACCTTTGACCTCTTCGCCGATCATGCCGGTCAGTGCCGCCAGCGCCGGTATCAGTTGCGGGTTGGCCCTGGGCTCGGCAATGAACGTGGTCAGCACCTGGCGTGGGTCGGCCGGTGCTGCTTGCGGGGCGCCGCGCACCAGTGCCTGGCGGGTAACCTCGGCGACCGCGGAAAATTGCAGGGCCTGTTCATTGGGCATGGTCTTGTTCAATGCGTAAGCCATCGGCAGGGTGCCAACCAGAATCAGCATGATCAGGCCCATGCCTTTCTGGCCGTCGTTAGAGCCGTGGGCAAAGGACACCCCGGTGCAGGTCAGGATCAGTACACCGCGAATCCACAACGGTGGTGGTGTCTGGCCTTCCGGCGCCTGGTACAGCGCCTTGCGCTTGACCAGCGCGCGCAGGGCCAGCAGCAACAGGGCGGCACAGGCAAAGCCGATCAGTGGCGAGAACAGCAGGGCATAACCGACCTTGCTGGCCTGGGCCCAGTCCACGCCACTGGTGCCGTCGCGCCCGTGCATCAGGGCATTGGCCACGCCCACGCCGATGATCGAACCGATCAGGGTGTGCGAGGATGAGGCCGGCAGGCCCAGCCACCAGGTGCCGAGGTTCCAGATGATCGCTGCCAGCAGCAGGGCGAAGACCATGGCGAAACCGGCCGAGGAGCCGACCTGCAGAATCAGCTCCACCGGCAGCAGGGCGATGATGCCGAACGCCACCGCGCCACTGGAAAGCAGCACGCCGAGGAAGTTGCACAGCCCGGACCAGACCACGGCGACGGGGGCAGGCAACGAGTGGGTGTAGATGACGGTGGCCACTGCGTTGGCGGTGTCATGGAAGCCATTGACGAACTCGAAGCCCAGTGCAATCAGCAATGCCAGGCCCAGCAGCAGGAATGGCGTGACCGTGGTGATTACCGTGCCGCTGGCCGTCACATCCTGCTTCAGGCTCCAGGCGGTGTAGGCGATACCGGCCAGCAGCAGGCCGAAGAACAACACCAGGGTGGCTCGCCCGGGCTTGTGGGCAAGTTGCGGGCGGGCATCGCGTTGGGCCAGTTGCGGCAGGCTGGCCAGTGAAGGGGTTGCCATGGTGGCTCCGGTCGGGGTGGGGCAAGGGTGCCGAAGGCCTTGAGCATAGAAACAATTCGTAACCCGGCCGTGACCTCGATCAATGATTTATCTAGGCTCAAGACGGACGGTAGTGGCAGGAGAAACCCATGATTCGCTGCAAGCGTGTCTACGATGCGGTTGAGCAAGACGACGGTCAGCGCGTGCTGGTCGATCGCCTTTGGCCGCGCAACAAGCGCAAGGAAGACCTGCACGGGCAGTGGTTGCGCGAAGTTGCACCCTCGGATGAGTTGCGCAAGGCGTTTCACCAGGGTGAAGTGGATTTCGCCGGCTTCATCCAGCGTTACCAGCAAGAGCTGGCGGCCCACCCCGAGCACTGGTACCCGCTGCTGGATCTGGCCGGAAAGGGCACGCTGACATTGCTTTATGCGGGCAAGGATACCGAGCACAACAATGCCCGGGTGCTGGCTGAATGGCTGGAGGACGAACTGGACCGGCGTGGGCCCGGCAGTTCGCCCGTGTGCTACGCCCCATGATTGATATTCGTTGTGCTGGCGATAGGGCCGGACCTGGCAAACCGAAGAGTATGAAATGTGATGTCCCTGAAACTGACCCCCGCCAACGACACCCACCGCACCTTCGCCCGAGACCTCACGCGCCGCGCGATGCTGCCGTACTACCGCGAATACGACCTGCTGTGGCTAGAGGAAGCCTTCGACGAAGCCTGGGACTGGCGCGAGCAGTGGCTGGTGACCGATGGCGACGCGGTACTCGGCTTCTGCAGCCTCAGCCAGGACCGCCAGGCGCTGTTCATTCGCGAGTTGCACCTGCTACCCGAACACCGTGGGTGCGGGGTCGGCAGCTGGGTGCTGGAGCAGTTGGCACTGTGGGCCCGCCAGCGGCACCTGCCGCTGCTGCGGCTGATGGTGTTTCGCAGCAACCCGGCGCGCGTGCTCTACCAGCGCCACGGCTTCGTTGAAATGGGTGAGGACGAATGCTTCGTGCGCATGCAACGCACGATCGACCAATAGCTCAATGATGGCTTGTCGCCACTGGAGAGCATCGGCATAGTGAACCCAAGCGTTCACGGCTACCTGCAGCGGGTAGGCCGTACATGAGTATGATCAGGGATAAGGAGAACCCCCATGAATGGAATCGGTCCGCGGCTGCGGGAAGAGCGTGAGCGTCTGGGGATGACCCAGCGCGTGTTTGGCGATATCGGCGGCGTCGAACCCAATGCCCAGGGCAAATACGAGAGTGGTGAACGCTCGCCGCGGCTCGATTACCTGGCGGCATTGGCAACCCGAGGCGTGGATGCACTATATGTGCTCAGCGGTATCCGCACCCCGGCACCGCTCGAGGGGCTGAGCGCCGATGAGTCCGGTTTGCTGGGGGCTTTCCGGCAGTTGTCGTGCGACGATCAGGCCGCACTCTGGCACTTGTTGCGGCGTTTGACCAACAACGACAAATCCCGGCAGACAGTGAGGCCGCTCACGGTTGAACGTCAGGCGTTTCTTACGGAAGGAATGCGTTAGGTCCGCCGTGAAAAATTTTGTTAAGGTGGCGGGATCCAATCGCCCTGCTGACGAGGTGTGTGCTTGATTAGGGTCTTAGTGGTCGACGATCACGATCTGGTACGAACCGGTATTACACGCATGCTGGCCGACATCGATGGCCTGCAGGTGGTGGGTGAGGGCGATTCGGGCGAGTCGGCGCTCAGGCTGGCCCGTGAACTGAAGCCGGATGTGGTGCTGATGGACGTGAAAATGCCCGGCATCGGCGGCCTTGAGGCCACCCGCAAGCTGCTGCGCAGCCACCCGGACATCAAGGTGGTTGCCGTGACCGTGTGCGAGGAAGACCCGTTCCCCACGCGCCTGCTGCAGGCCGGCGCTGCTGGCTACCTGACCAAGGGCGCCGGCCTCGACGAAATGGTCCAGGCCATCCGCCTGGCCTTCGCCGGCCAGCGCTACATCAGCCCCCAGATTGCCCAGCAGATGGCGCTGAAGCCATTCCAGCCACAGGGCTCACCGTTCGATGCCTTGTCGGAACGGGAAATCCAGATTGCCCTGATGATCGTCGGCTGCCAGAAAGTGCAGATCATCTCCGACAAGTTGTGCCTCTCGCCCAAGACCGTCAATACTTACCGTTATCGGATCTTTGAAAAACTCTCGGTCACCAGCGACGTCGAACTGACCTTGCTGGCCGTTCGCCACGGCATGGTCGACGCAAGCCTGTAAAACCTCATGTCCCAAGTTTTCGATGCCAGCGCATTCCTGGCTACCTGCAGTGGTCGCCCGGGCGTCTACCGGATGTTCGACGGCGAAGCCCGGCTGCTTTACGTGGGCAAGGCCAAGAACCTCAAAAAGCGCCTGGCCAGCTATTTCCGCAAGACCGGCCTGGCGCCCAAGACCGCCGCGCTGGTGGCCCGCATCGCCCAGGTCGAAACCACCATCACCGCCAACGAAACCGAGGCGCTGCTGCTGGAGCAGAACCTGATCAAGGAGTGGCGGCCGCCCTACAACATCCTGCTGCGCGATGACAAATCCTACCCCTACGTGTTCCTTTCCGACGGCGAGTTTCCGCGGCTGGGCATTCACCGTGGGGCGAAGAAGGCCAAGGGCCGCTACTTTGGCCCGTACCCCAGCGCCGGCGCCATTCGCGAAAGCCTCAGCCTGCTGCAAAAGGCCTTTTCGGTGCGCCAGTGCGAAGACAGCTACTACGCCAACCGCACCCGGCCATGCCTGCAGTACCAGATCAAACGCTGCAAAGGGCCCTGCACGGGCCTGGTGACCGCCGAGGAATATGCCGAGGACGTGCGCCACTCGGTGATGTTCCTCGAAGGGCGTAGCCAGCAACTGGGCAACGAGCTCAATGCCGAGATGGAGAAGGCCGCCATGGCCCTCAATTTCGAGAAGGCCGCCGAGTTGCGCGACCAGATCGCCTTGCTGCGCCGCGTCCAGGACCAGCAGTACATCGAAGGCGGCAGCGGCGATGTCGACGTTATCGCCGCCTTCGTCAACCCCGGTGGCGCCTGCGTGCACCTGATCAGCGTGCGCGGCGGGCGGGTGCTGGGCAGCAAGAATTTCTTCCCGCAGGTAGGCATCGAGGAGGAGGTAGCCGAAGTGATGGCCGCGTTCCTTTCCCAGTACTACCTGGGCAATGCCGAGCGCGAATTGCCGGGTGAACTGATCGTCAACGTGGTGCACGAAGACTTCGCCGCCATCAGCGAAGCCCTGCAGACCCTGCGTGGCCGCGAGCTGACCATCAGCCACCGGGTACGCGGTACCCGCGCCCGCTGGCAGCAGCTGGCGGTGACCAACGCCGAGCAGGCGCTCAATGCGCGCCTGGCCAACCGCCAGCACATGGCCGCACGTTTCGAGGCCCTGGCCGAGGTGCTGGGCCTGGACGAGGTGCCGCAGCGCCTGGAGTGCTACGACATCAGCCATTCCAGCGGCGAAGCCACCGTGGCCAGCTGCGTGGTGTTCGGCCCCGAAGGCCCGCTCAAGTCCGACTACCGCCGCTTCAACATCGAAGGCGTCACCGCTGGTGACGACTACGCCGCCATGCACCAGGCCCTGACCCGCCGCTACGGGCGCATCAAGGATGGCGAGGGCAAGCTGCCCGACGTGCTACTGGTGGACGGCGGCAAAGGCCAGTTGAACATGGCCCGTGACGTGATGCAGGAGCTGGGCTTCAGCGACCTGACCCTGCTTGGCGTGGCCAAGGGCGTGACGCGCAAGGCCGGTTTCGAAACCCTGTACCTGAACGACGTGCACCATGAGTTCACCCTCAAGGGCGACTCACCAGCCTTGCACCTGATCCAGCAGATCCGCGACGAGGCCCACCGTTTCGCCATCACCGGCCACCGCGCCCGCCGCGGCAAGGCCCGCCGGGTGTCCAGCCTGGAGGATGTGGCCGGGGTAGGGCCCAAGCGCCGGCGCGACCTGCTGAAACATTTCGGCGGCCTGCAGGAGCTCAACCGCGCCAGTGTCGATGAAATTGCCAAAGCACCCGGCATCAGTAAAAAGCTTGCCGAGTCGATTTATGCCAGCCTGCATAGCGAGTAGAATGCGGGCTCAACTTGCGGCCAGTCGTACCGATGAATATTCCAAACCTGCTCACCGTTCTACGCGTCCTGCTCATCCCGATCTTCATCCTGCTGTTCTATGTGCCCTATCACTGGAGCTACATGGCCGCCAGCAGCGTGTTCGCCGTTGCCGCCGCCACCGACTGGCTGGATGGCTACCTGGCGCGCCGCCTGCAGCAGAGCACGCCGTTCGGTGCCTTCCTCGACCCTGTGGCCGACAAGCTGATGGTGGCGGTGGCCCTGGTGCTGCTGGTGCAGACCCACGCCAACTTCTGGCTGACCCTGCCGGCCGCGGTGATCATCGGCCGCGAGATCGTGGTTTCGGCGCTGCGCGAGTGGATGGCCGAGCTGGGCGCGCGGGCGCATGTGGCGGTGTCCAACCTCGGCAAGTGGAAAACCGCGGCGCAGATGCTGGCGCTGGTGATCCTGTTGGCCAACCCGCCGGCGGTGACCTTCTGGGTAATTCTCGGTTACGCGCTGCTGCTGGTGGCGGCGGGGCTGACCCTGTGGTCGATGGTGCACTACCTGCTGGCCGCCTGGCCGCACCTGCGCGAAGGCTCGGAGCAGAAATAAAAGTTTTTTTGAATCAAGGGGTTGACGCTGTTTTAGAAATCGCTAGAATGGCACCCATCACGACGCGGGAATAGCTCAGTTGGTAGAGCACGACCTTGCCAAGGTCGGGGTCGCGAGTTCGAGTCTCGTTTCCCGCTCCAGATTATGATCTATAGACATCCACTGGAGTCTGTAAGTCATTGAAAAAAGGGCCGCAAGGCCCTTTTTTCGTTCCAGCGAAAGCCACTGGAAACCATCCCAAGCCGCGAAAATTGAGTCCTTTTTTAAGTACATCAATGCGGGCAGTTTGGTTTCCGGATTGTCGCTGGGAGGAGTGGGGCCGACGGGAAAAGTATCTACTCCTGACTCATGTTCAGGATCACGATCATGGCTCTCACCGACTTCTCCATCAGGCACGCCCGGCCTACGGGCAAAGACTATACCCTCCGTGATAGCGATGGCCTTTCGCTAGCCGTCTCCGCTAAAGGCGGCAGGTCTTGGCATTTCAGGTACTACTGGGCTACCCGACAACAACGGATGTCCCTGGGTACCTACCCGGAGATCAGTCTCCGGGAAGCGCGTGAATTGCGCGACGAGGCCCGAGCCCTGTTGGCCAAGGGCATCAACCCGAAGATCGACCGGAAGCAGAAGTTCCGAGCTGCGTGCCTGGCAGCGGAGCATAGCTTCAAGTCGGTTTATCTGCAGTGGCTGGCGCATCGCAAGCTCGAACTCAAGGAAGGGCGGCAGAGCACGCTCTCCCAGATCCAGCGCATCTTCGACAAGAACGTGTTGCCCACGCTGGGCTCCATGTCGATCTACAACGTCCGCCGCGCTGATTTGCTGGAGGTGATTGCCCGGGTCGAGCGGCGCAAGGCGTTCACGACTGCGGAGAAGGTGCGCACCTGGTTCAGGCAGTTGTTCCGCTATGCCCTGGTGAAGGTCGAAGGGTTGGAGGGCAACCCGGCATCAGACCTGGATGCGGTGGCTGTGCCCGTGCCCCCTGTTGTCAACAACCCGTTCCTGCGACTGGAAGAGTTGCCCGACCTGCTGCGCAAGCTGCGTCGTTATGACGGAAAGGTCACCACGCAGTTGGGTATCCGGCTGCTGTTGCTGACTGGCGTGCGCACCGGGGAATTGCGTCAAGCGACGCCAGATCAGTTCGATCTTGAGCGTGGCCTGTGGATCATTCCGGCCGAGGTAGTCAAGCAACTACAGGACATCGCGCGCAAGCGCGGGAAGCGGCTGCAGGACATTCCACCCTACATCGTGCCTCTATCTGTTCAGGCGATCGAGATTGCTCGCTACTTGCTGGCGCAGGTCAAACCTGCACAGCGCTATCTGCTGCCTCACCGCAGCGATCTGAAAAAGCGCATCAGCGAAAACACGCTGAATGCAGCGCTTAAGCGTATGGGCTACGAGGGGTTGCTCACTGGCCACGGTATTCGTGCCACGATTTCCACCGCCCTCAACGAAATCGGTTACCTCAAGACTTGGGTGGATGCGCAGCTTTCGCACGCGGACCCCAACAAGGTCAGTGCCACTTACAATCACGCCCTGTACGTGGAGCCCCGTCGGAAGATGGTTCAGGACTGGGCTGATCGGCTCGATCTGCTGGAGCAGGGTGACGTAGGTGCCGCGAGCGCGCATCTATCCATCCGCATTGATGGTATGCCGGTTCTGGCTGAAGGTAACGGGGCGGCTGTGGATTTGATGGCGCCTGATACGTTGCCTGTCGTGGTGTCATCGGTGATCAATACGTCGGCCAAACGCCTGTCGGCTGTGCCGGCCGTTCCTGAACCAGTGGCGCCTGCAGAGGTTGCAGTTTCGGACTTTCAGCGCGAGCGAATGGAAATGCTCGAAATCTATGAGGCACCCCACAACCTGCCGGTGGTGCAGTTCGCCAGGCTAGCCGGCAAATCACGCGACCAGATCAACCGCGAGATCAAGGCCGGCAAGCTGCTGACGCTGAACGTAGGCAACCGCGGCCAACGGATTCCTGACTGGCAGCTTGATCCGCTCAAGCTGGAGTTGGTGCGTGCCGTGCTGCAACAGATAGAGAATGTCGATTCGTGGCAGCTTTATCGGCTGCTGTTGCAGCCCCACGAGACGCTGGGAGGTCGTTCCGTCATCGAAGCGGTCATTTCCGGCAAGCTCGATGAAATGATCCAGTTGGTCAGTCTCGACCTAGCGGCCGCCAGCTCTCTCTCCGAAGAGGTTGCATAGGTCATCGGGCTCGTAGCGGAAAGGCGTTGTATGGTCGCGGACCATGACCAAACGAAAGATGCCACCGAAAGCACAGATGCTGGATAGGTTCGCAGCAAGGTGATGTGACGGGAGCCCACACCTCGCTCATCACCTTGTCACGTGCAACCGCAGGGTGCTCTGTTGGAGCGCCCTGCGCTGTATCCGAGGTTACTGTTTGTTTCCCGGATGGGCACTTCGCGCCTTGGTGGCTTCGAGGTGTACGTTCAGTGCATTGCGCATGTACTGGACAGGATCAGGCATGGGGTGGTTTTTGCCCGGCTTGGTTTTCCGCTCATGCTTGGCATGCTCCCGCTGAACTTTCTCCCAGTCCTTCGGATACAGAGCCTGGAAGGCGGCCAAGAACTGCTCGAAGCTGAACCCTGCTGCAAGGGTTTCTACCGTCATGCGAACTTTCTCGGCCTTCTTTGTTATTACGCTCATGCTTTCCCTAGGCGGCGTCGCGCATTCCTTTGCCAAGTTGGATATCTCCAACCATCACTCACTGCTTGCAAGCGCCTCTCTGGTTGCAGCCCCAAACAAGGCGTAGAGCGGATACTTAGGGAACCTGCCCCGTGTGGCCAGACGAAGCCATTGATGGTCGGCGCGCCCCAGTCGGCCGAGTCCCGGGGTATCGTGTGACCAGTCGGACTGCACGGAGCGCTCGATGATCCGCCATTCGCGGCCGCACTTCTCCAGGCGGTCGAGGTAACGACCGCCACCGAACAGGTCTCTGGGCTTGCCGTTCTCACCAGGGAGCCGGCAATAGGCGAAGTAGTAGGACTCTATCCGGCAAAAGTCCTCCCGGAGAAGCTGGCCAAGTGATGTAGGGGGTGCCGCCCCCTTCGTCAGCGGTCACAGCGAGGCACAGCGAAATGGCTATAGTGGAAAAATTGCCTTCCGCCAGGGCCGTCGCCATGTCCGACACTCATCGTTCAACACCATGCCCGCAGGTCAGTTGCCAGGCGTGTTCGTTGAACCGGCTGTGCTTGCCCGCTAGCCTTTCCGACGATGAAGTGGATCAGCTAGACCGCATCGTCCGGCGCAATCGCCCGTTGAACAAGGGCGAATACCTATTCCGCGCTGGCGAGTCGATGCAACAGGTCTTCGTATTGCGCTCCGGCGCGCTGAAAAGCTACCTGCTTGACGACAACGGAGTCGAACGGGTGACGGGCTTCGTGTTGCCTGGCGAGATGCTTGGTCTGGACGCCATAGGCGCGGCACGTTTCCATAGCTTTGCAATGGCGTTGAGGATCTCATTAGTCTGCACCATCGATCTGGAGCAGTTGGAAAACCTCTCCGGTCGAATTCCCGGCCTGCGCCGCCAACTGCTACATATCCTCAGCCAAGGCATCCAGGGCGAGCGCGAGCACCACAGCTGCAGTCGCGAGCGCGCCGATCGGCGACTGGCTAGCTTCCTCCTCGGCCTATCAGCCCGCTACCGCCGGTGCGGCCTCTCGCAAGACCAGCTCACCCTGTCGATGACCCGCTGTGAGATTGGGAACTATCTGGACCTTACGATGGAAACTATCAGCCGCCTGTTTACCCGATTTGTCCAGGCCGGCCTGATCGAATACCACGGCCGTGAGGTTCGTTTGCTCGACCGCCTGGGGTTATACCGGCTGTGCGGCTTGGAGGAACTTCGGGGCATCCCGTCGAGCCGCTTCTGAGTCTCAGCTAAGGCGGTATGCGGCATGGGACGAATACCCGAGGTGTCG
The DNA here is from genome assembly GCF_023093815.1 of Pseudomonas sp. PNPG3. NCBI lineage: Bacteria > Pseudomonadati > Pseudomonadota > Gammaproteobacteria > Pseudomonadales > Pseudomonadaceae > Pseudomonas > Pseudomonas sp. PNPG3. Next base: position 149,608 of record NZ_JALLKV010000004.1, on the reverse strand, counting down.
CCTACACGCAACCACGAGGCCGCTAGCTTCCGGCGTGTGTCCTGGCCCTGTGCACCCTCCTAGGGAAGTACGCCTTTCTATCCAAGGTGGCGTAGCGATAGCTCTTCTGCAGCGAGGCAATGCCTCCTGAAGTGCATCGTGCCTATGGCGGGCAGCCGCCAGTGCGACATAGGCTAGGTACTGCAGTTGGCGGTGGTGCGGGGCGACTCCCTCCCTTGCCTGATCCGTTCGTCCGCTTTCCGTGACATGGGCTCCGAACGCGGGGGCGGACTGATAAAAATCAAAGTTGCCCCATATCGTCGCGCCCATCGTGCAAGGCGAGCGAACCCGCTTTCCCGCACAGGAGACGAATCATGGCCATCGGCGAATACTGCAACCGCGATGTCGTCATTGCGGCGCCCACCGAATCCATCGTGACCGCCGCCCGGCTGATGAGCAAATACCACGTCGGCGACCTAGTGCTCGTCGAACAGCTCGAGCAAGAGCTTTACCGGCCGGTGGGCATTGTCACCGACCGCGACATTGTCCTGGAGATAGTCGCCAACAACGAAACCGAACCGGAGAGCATCCAGGTCGGCGACATCCAGTTACGCGACCTGATCACCGCGAGGGAGAGCGAGGACGTGTTCGACGTCATCGGCAAGATGCTCCAGTTCAGCATACGGCGCATGCCGATCGTCGATGACCGGGGGCTGCTGGTAGGCGTCATCTCCGCCGATGACCTGCTTGGTGTACTGGCCGACAATCTGCGCGGCCTCTCGCAACTGGTGGGCTACCAGAACCTGCGTGAAGAGAACGAACGCGCGGAAGAAATGTAGGTCCGCTGCCATGCCCGGCTCCCCACGAGCAAGCCACGAGCCCCGGGTGGATGCGGTGCCGGACAACGAGCACATCGCCCGCGTGTTCGAGGAAATCGCCGACCTGCTCGAACTGGAGGAGGCCAATCCATTCCGCATCCGCGCCTACCGCAACGCCGCACGCAGCGTGCGCGGTGCGGAAACTCCGCTCGCCATGCAGGTACGGGCCGGCGAGCCGTTTTCGAAGCTGCCCGACGTCGGCGAGGATCTGGCGGAAAAGATCCGGATCATCAGCCTTACCGACAGCTGTCCTCTGCTCGATCGCCTGCACGGCGAGGTGCCGGCCGGCCCGGCCGAGCTACTGCAGTAGCCTTTCATCGGGCCGAAACGGGTCCGCCTGCTGCACCAGGAACTGGGCATCGATTCGATGGCGGACCTGCAGGCGGCCATGGGCGATGGTCGTCTGGCCCGCCTGCACGGCTTTGGACCGCGCCTGCTGGCGCAGCTCGGCAAGGCATTGAAGGCCAGGAGTCCCGGCGAACGCCGGTCTCTGCAAGCGGACGCCCGGGCCCAGGCCGCCCACCCCTGCTGGAATTCATACGTCGTCTTGAGGGCGTGGACGCGGCGCAGGTCGCCGGAAGCCTGCGCCGGGATACCGTCGGCGATCTGGACATCGTCGTTTGTGCAAGGGGCAGCGCTGCGCAGGTCATGGCCGCGCTGCGGGACTACCCGCTGTTCGCCAAGGTGATGGCATCCGGGCCGACCCGCAGCAGTCTGCGCCTGGACAGCGGGATGCAGGTGGATGTGCGCATCGTCGGCCGGGAAAGCTTCGGTTCGGCGCTGCAGTACTTTACCGGCAGCAAGGCCCACGCTATCGCGCTGCGCCGCCGAGCCCGCACCCTGGGTTACAAACTCAACGAGTACGGCGTGTTCCGTGGCACCGAGCGGCTCGCTAGGGAGACCGAGAACGGGGTTTGCCCTGGATCGCCCCAGAGCTGCGCGAGGATAGCGGCGAGATCGCCGCTGCCGAGCGGAATACGCTGCCGGAGCTGATCGAACCAGGCGACCTGCACTGCCATACCCGTGCCAGCGATGGCAGCAACAGCCTGCGCGAGATGGCCCTGGCGGCGCAGCGCCTGGGCTGGGAATACTTGGTCATCACCGACCATTCGCAGCACCTGAGTATCGCCCACGGCCTGGGCGCCGAACGGCTGGCTCGGCAGCTGCTGATCTGTAATCCCTCCATGTGCTTCCCGGTGGCCATTGCTTGCATCCGGGCCCGATCCGCTCTGCCCCTGAAGGTCGCCCATCGGGCTGGGCGCTTTGGCATGGTGCAACCATGAGCCAAGCCAACTCACTGATCGCCTAGGGGCTCGGCCTCTAGGTCGATACCTAAACATGCAGCAGATGATGAACCACATTATGTGGCAGCAGCAGTACCGCAACGGCGTGCCGCCGCAGACTCCCTAGTAGACCCGGGTCGGTTCAGCCGGACCGACGAGGGGCGCTTGATACCGGTCAAGGCTCCTTTATCAACGTGTAGTGCTGATCTGTCTTGAGCGACAGTCTGCCAGGGAAAGAACACCAAGGGGTGAATAGCTTCTCGTAGATCCCTGTCACCTCTTTGGTCAGGACGCGCCGTCTCTCATCATCCATCACTTGTTCCTGAATATGTTTCAGCAGTGGAGGAAGTGAAGGTAAACTTCCAACACCTTTTTCTCTTGGCCCTTTTATGACGCTTAGCGATGCCACGCTCGCACTGTTGTTGGCTGCGCGGATACACGGAACCGATGCTGCGGTGAGAGCGACGGCGAAGCGTTGTGTGAAGTTGTTACCGCGTAGCAAGCGCGATCTGCTCTACAAAGTGGTTGACAGTCGGAGCCCGCTCGAGTTGGTGGCTTTCCTGGCACGAGAGCTGGAGTTCTGACGGCTCTTGGTTGCGGTTCCAACGATGCTTCGGTGCCACTGGCCTGGCCTCAGTTCTGAATCTTGGTCGCTGGGATGATCGCCGCCAATACTGACTAGAAATCGAGGCAGTTAGGTGGCGTAGCGCATTCTTTTGCCAAGTGGACATCAGGCCGCTCAGTAGCAAGAAATACAACTCGTGGGTGGTGCGATGCGCTAACCAAGTGATGAAGGATTTCCTCGACGACATTGTGGTACCTGGTCTACGTCCGGGCCTGCTGATGGCAGCGAACTGGACGGGTACCAAGCGGCTGCCCAAGTCACCTTGCGTGACTCAGGCAGACGTCCATTGATGGGATTGCATGCCCAGGGGTATGCCGAGATTGCTCTCTCGATCCTCTATGCCATAGCTCGCGGTCCGGAGTCGTAAGCACTGCTGTGCACTTGCTGCCGGTCGATTGCTAGCGACCGGCAGTACAAGCAAGCAGGCTAGAAGAGCGCGTAGCTAAAATCTGTGCCGGCGATCCTGCGGACCGTGGTTCTAGACTTGAAGTATTTGAGGTCGCTGTCCGTCAGCTTCTCTTCGATCATCTCGAAAACATCCAGGTCGTTATCGGTGTAGAAGACACCGAGAGCCCAGAGCGAGCGCACATTGAGCTCGGAGCGTCTCATCTTCGCGACCTTTGTCAGGTCGGAAGTCATGTTCGTAATGCAGTTTCCCGGCTGCTGATGTTGCTTGATCTCTAGCGCAACGTAGCGATCGAGGGCCCAGTACTTCTTGCGAATGATGAAGTCCGGCCGAAAGAAATATCGCTCCTTCTCCCTTCGGTAATCGAACTCGAGCTGCGCCTCGCGCTCCCAGTAAGGCTCTGTGACGTGCTCTGCTAGGAACCTTGCGAACTCCACCTGGGCCCAGACCTCCCAGCCAGTAATCCCGTGATTTGATACGGCCTGGAGGGTGGCTCGCACGTTGCGTTGATGGAAGAACTCTTCAATCAGTGCACCGATGTACTCGAAATCCGCCTGAGGCTTTTTTCCAGAGGTCCGTCGTCCCTGGCTAGCGAGCAATTCGCTCATGTCCGATCCTTGTGATAGCAACGCGGGAAGAGTGCCGCGATCTCAAATAGGGTGCCTCTGTCTCGCATCGACGCCAAGCCTTTGGGGGGGAACCCGTGCGAGTCAGAGGCGAGTTGTAGGGATAAAGTGATGTTCACTCAGCGCGAGTGCAAGGTGGCTGGACTACAGCGATCAATGCGCCGCGCTTGATGATCGACGTCAGTGTTTTGATAGCAACGACGCGGCCTTCTTCGCTATGTTCGCAATTTGCGAAAGCCTTTTGCATTGCTGGTAAGTCGGCTCGGGATTCTCGGCGAGGTGGTAGCGAAGCGGCAGCTCTTCAACCACTCTGTGAAGCCACTGCAGTTTTACAGGATCCAGCTCTTGTGCGATCCGAGACTCAAAGTGCGCTCGCTTTCGAGCGAGCTCGGCTCTCCAGCGCGGCCGTTGAAGCATCAGAATCCACGGGATGATCGCGTATCCCCTGCGCACCGACCGGGGTGAAACCTGCAGGACTTTCTTCGGTGCGCACGGCACCCCCTACTGAGGTTCACGCCGCTACTTCTGCCGAACTGACCTTGAACTGCCCGACAAGCCGCTGCAGTTTGCTCGCCGTATGGCGCACGGTCTCCGCGCTGGAGTGCAGCACGCCGACGGTCTCGCCCATCTCCCCGGAGGCCTGATCGACGCTGCGGATGCTCTGCCCGTAGTGCAGGCTACGGTCGTTGAGCTGCTGGATAATCTCGAACATGCGCTCCACGGTCTGGTGCAGGTGCAGGTTCTCCGACGACGCCTCCTCGGTCATGCGCAGGCTGCTGTCGACGTTCTGCACGCCTTCCTGCATGAAGGCCACCGCCTGCTGGGTCTCGCTCTGCAGGCCCTCGACCATGCTGCGGATGTCCGCTGCCGCGCTGGCGGTACGCGAGGCCAGGGTGCGCACTTCGCCAGCCACCACGGCGAAGCCGCGGCCGTGCTCGCCGGCGCGCGCCGCCTCGATGGCGGCGTTGAGCGCCAGCAGGTTGGTCTGGTTGGTGATGTCGCTGATCAGGCCGACGATGTTGCCGATCTCGCCCATGCGGCTGTCCAGCGACTGCACGTTGCGCGCCGAACGCGCCACCACGTCGCGGATCGACTGGGTGCCGGCGCGCACCACCGCGAAGCGCTCGCGGGAGCGCTCCACCACATCGTCCATGGCCTGCTTCATCTCCTCAGCGGTCATCGACGCCTGCTGGATCTCGCCCAGTTGCTCCTCGACCAGCAACAGCATGCGGTGCACCGCCTCGGTCACTTCGCGGGTGGTCTTGCCTGCCTCGCTGCTGTGATCGAGCATCGCCTCGTTGGTCTGCCGGACGCTCAGGGAAGCCTGAGTCACCTGGCCGACGATGCCGTCGAGGTTGTCGATGAAGCTGTTGATCCAGCGCCCCATGTCGCCGGTTTCATCGGACACCAGACGATTGCTGTCGAGACGCTGGCGCAGGTTGCCCTCGCCCTCGGCGATGGTGCGGATCACCTCTGTCATGCCCGTCATCCGCGCGGCCAGGCGCTTCGGTCCGAAGGTGGCGAAGCACCAGGCGCCGAGCAGCAGCATGCCGCCGTCGATCACGTCCAGCGCCCACAGCGGCAGGCCGCTGAAATGCTGGAGCAGGCTGCGGATGACGAACAGCACGCCGACCGTCGCAAGGTAGGTCTTCATCAGGCCGATGCTCAGCGAGCGGCGGCGGTAGACCTCCTCCAAGTCAGCTTCGCACATCATCCCCCAGCGATCCGGCGAGCCGGGAAGCTGGAAGGTCACTCCTTTGCCGATCACAGGGATGTGGCGGTAGTCGGAGTAGCCAGGATAGGTGACGAACAGGTTGGAGCCGTTGCGGATGGTCTCGCGCACGCCAGGGTGCAACTGGCCGGTCGCCGGGTCGGTGAAACGCAGCTCCAGTTCGGTGTGCTCGCGCACGCGCACCACGCCCCAGTCGGTGTGCACGCCGCTCTTCAGGTTCTCGCCGTGGCTGAAGGTGTTGTCTTCGAAGCGCGAGCGCGACAGCGCGGTGCCCTGGGCGATGCTCCGGTCGAAACGCGACTCGACCATGAACAGGTAGTTGTCGCCGGACTCCGGGTAGATGTGCCCGGCCTCGCGCTGGATCAGGTCGCCGAGCACGTCGTTGGGCACCCGCCCGCACAGGCAGCCCTGCATCACGCCGTCCACCTCGATCGGCTGGTAGAACATCAGCGTCACCGCGTCGTGGAAGCGCGAAGTCGAAGGGCCGATGGCCAGGGTCAGCGGATCGACGTAAGGGCCATGCAGGAACGGCTGCCTGTGCCCCTCTGCCAGCGCCGCCGGCAGCAGGTCGCTGGCGCCAACGTGGGCGGCGTGGGTGGAGGCCAGCACGCGACCGTCGCGGCCGACCACGAAGAGTTCGGAGAAGTCCGCCGCCTGCCGGCGCTTTTCCCGCAGCAGCGCGCCGTCGCAGGCGGGGAAATCGCTCCCCAGCACCGTCGCCAGCTCGGCCATGTGCTCCCAGTTGGCCCGCGCCCAGTTCTGCAGGATGCGCACGCGGGTCTGGGCGATGCCCTCGAAGTTCTTCTCGATCTGCGGGTAGATGGCGCGGTTCAGCCAGCAGGAACGGGCCATGGCCAGCTTGCCGGTCTTGCCGAACCAGGGCAGCCAGCCGCGCTCGGCGGCGGACAGGTGCATGGAGGTGCTGTGCAGGGTGGACATGCGAGGGGGTTCCTTACTGCATGACATCAAGGAGCCAGGAGCCAGCAATTACCAGGCCAGCGGGTGTCTGGGACGCGGCTCGCGACGCAGGCAGCGGATCGTGCGGTAGTGAAAAGTCCTGGAAAGCGGAGCGTTTCCGGAAAGGCACCAAAACAGCGCGCAGATATCGGAGTTTTCAATTGGGGGCGCCAGATTGGTGCAATTCGTCAACGCCTAGATGCTAGGTTGAATCGACATTCACTTTCTTCCAGCCCCACCACCTTGTTTGGTAGGAGCGTAGGGTTTGCTCAGTTCTTGCGCGCGAGCACCAGTCACGCAAAAGCTTTGCGAGCGTGTTCCCTCCCACGTAGTTATAGGGGACAAGCCCCCTGAGGAGCCGCGTGAGGCAGAGGAGTGTCGCTATGTATTATGCTGCTTATCGTTCTTACCGAACGGCTTTTCTTTCACGCTCATAGCCATGGTTTGCTGTGGCCGGGCCTTGCCCCGGCGCTTGTGACGCGTACGTTACACGATCCTTCTGATCGTCCTGTGGACTTGCCCCTATCAAACCGGACACCGGCACCCCGTTAAGTTGATGCTTCAGCCAAGCGCCTGAATTCCCGAGGCGAGCGGTATTTCAGGGCGCTGTGCGGGTGCCTCGTTGTAATGCTCGAAGGCGATGGCCAGGTTGCGCAGGGCCGTCGTTCGATCAGGTTTGGGCATGTGGCGGATATAGTCGCGCTTCATGGTCTTCACGAAGCTCTCTGCCATCCCATTGCTCTGCGGGCTGTATACCGGTGTTGTCAGGGGTAGCAGACCGATCTGTCGGGCAAAGGCTCGGGTCCGTTCGGCGGTATAGGTCGAGCCGTTATCGCTCAACCATTGCACCGGCGATTCCGGTAGCGCGTCACCGAAGCGTTGCTCGACGGCTTCCAGCATCACGTCGCGGACATCGTCGCCGCTATAGCCGTTTGGGCTGGCCACCCAGCTGATGGCTTCGCGGTCGCAACAGTCCAGAGCGAAGGTCACGCGCAGTTTGTCGCCATCCTCGCAGCGGAACTCGAAGCCATCCGAACACCAACGGGTGTTGCCCGTACTCATGACGGGCTCCGCTTGTTGTTGTTGTTGTTGTTGTTGTTGTTGTTGTTGTTGTCGATGCCTGTTGCCGGCCGCCGCCGCTTTTTCGGGCATGCGACGACCCTTGGTGGCAACCGCTGGCTGCCACCCTGTTCTTGAAGCGCTGCTGTGTCCGGCCGCTGCCGGAGGCGGGTTAGAGGTTCTTGGCCATATCCCGCAGGACGTACTTCTGGATCTTGCCGGTGGAGGTCTTCGGCAACTGGGTGAAGATCACCGTCCTCGGCACCTTGAAGCCGGCCAGGTGTTCGCGGCAGAAGGCGATGATGTCCGCCTCGCGGGTGTCCTGGTGGTCGGCCTTGAGGGTGATGAAGGCGCAGGGGGTTTCACCCCATTTCTCGTCCGGGCGCGCCACCACCGCGGCTTCCAGCACCGCCGGGTGGTGGTAGAGCACGCCTTCCAGTTCGATGGTGGAGATGTTCTCGCCGCCGGAGATGATGATGTCCTTCAGCCGGTCGCGGATCTCCACGTAGCCATCCGGGTGCCAGACCGCCAGGTCGCCGGTATGGAACCAGCCGCCCTCGAAGGCTTCGTTGGTGGCGCTGGGATTCTTCAGGTAACCCTTCATCACGGTGTTGCCGCGCATGAGGATCTCGCCGATGGTCTGGCCGTCCAGGGGGACGGGTTCGAGGGTCTTGGGGGCGGCGACCATGACTCCCTCCAGGGTGGGGTAGCGCACACCCTGGCGGGACTTGATGCGCGCACGCTCTTCGAGCGGCAGCGCGTCCCATTCGGCATGCCAGGCACACACGGTCACCGGTCCGTAGACCTCGGTGAGGCCATAGACGTGGGTGACGCGGATGCCCATCTCTTCCACTGCGCCGATCACCTTGGCCGGCGGCGCGGCGCCGGCGACCATGGCGTTCACCGGGTGGTCGATGGCGGCCTTGGCCGATTCCGGCATGTTCACCAGGGCGTTGAGCACGATGGGCGCACCGCACAGGTGGCTGACCTGGTGCTCGCGGATCAGGGTGAGGATCTTCTGCGGGTCCGCCCGGCGCAGGAACACATGCACACCGGCCAGGGCGGTCACCGTCCAGGGGTAGCACCAGCCATTGCAGTGGAACATCGGCAGGGTCCAGAGGTAGACCGGGTGGTTGCCCATGTTCCAGGTCATCTGGTTGCCCAGGGCGTTCAGGTAGGCGCCGCGATGGTGGTAGACCACGCCCTTGGGATTGCCGGTGGTGCCGGAGGTGTAGTTCAGGGAGATGGCCTGCCACTCATCGGCCGGCCACTGCCAGGCATAGTCCGGATCGCCTTCGGCCAGCAGCGCTTCGTAGTCCAGCTCGCTCACCACCTGGCCTTCGCCGTACTCGGGGTCGTCCACATCGATCACCAGCGGCGGCTGGTCGAGCATGCCGATGGCGGCGTGGATCACCTCATGGAACTCGCGGTCGGTGATCAGCACCTTGGCTTCGCCGTGCTGCAACATGAAGGCGATGGCCTCGGCATCCAGGCGCACGTTCAGGGTGTTGAGCACCGCGCCGATCATCGGCACGCCGAAGTGCGCCTCCAGCATCTGCGGGATATTCGGCAGCATCACCGCCACCGTGTCGCCCTTGCCGATACCACGCCCAGCCAGGGCCGACGCCAGGCGCCGGCAGCGGCTGTAGGTATCGGCCCAGTTGCGGCGGATGGAGCCGTGGATGACAGCCGGGTAGTGCGGATAGACGGCGGCAGTACGCTCGATGAAGCTGAGGGGGGAGAGGGCGATATGGTTGACGGCGGCTGGGGCGAGGCCCTGATCGTAGATCGACATGCTGGATACCCGGTGGCTGATTATTTGCTCTTGTTCACCGGCGCTTCTGCAGAGGCCGGCATTTCTTTGGGATGACTTATATACCAGCATCGTTGCTATACGGAAATACAACTAGTTTCGTATAGTGATAACACTATATGTATTTCTGTTCTTAGAGGGGGCTTCAGCCCGCCGGCAGTCGGTATATTCTTGACGACCCCAGCCGCTGGACTCGCCATGACCCAGACCCCGGTTCGTCTCCACACCTGGCTGCGCCTGCAACGCGAGGACGTGCCCCTGGCGGCCCGCGCCGATGCCCTGTGCCGGGCGCTGCGCGGATGCCCCGAGGTGCGCCATGCCTATTACCTGGCCTGGCAGTCTGGCGCGTGTATTTACAGCCATGAGGGCAGTGGGCAGCGGTTGCCGCCGGGGCAGGGCGATCCACTGGAGGTCAGCGACGAGCGCCTCGCCGCGCGCCTGGCCGAAAAGGGGAGCCTGACGCTGCAGCAGCTGTGCCAGCTCGACTGCTGGCTGGCCGGCCGCTTGCGCCGGGCAGCCATCAGCCATGGCCAGGCCTTCGACCTGGCGTTGGAAGCCGGTCAGCGTGGGCTGCTGCTGGTGGAAGTGCGCGAAGGCGTGGCGCTGGATTGGCTCGGCTGGCTGCACGAACTGCTAACCTCCCTGCTGGGCAGTGTCAACGGGTTGCTGCGCGCCTCTCCGCTGCTCGGCCACGACCCGCAACCGAGCCTGCTGGTGGATGCCAAGGCGCGGCCGCTGGAGTTGAACGCCGCGTTGCTGGCCCTGCTGGGCGAATTGCCCCTGGCCAAGGTGCTGCGCTTCCTGCCGGTCAATCACGCTGCCCTGGTGCGGGCCTGCCTGACCCAGGAGAGGGCCATCGAAGGGGTCGAGGCCCACTGCGGCGAGCGCATGCTGATCTGGACCTACATCCCCGATTCGCAGGAGTCCCGGGTGCTGGCGCGCTGCCGCGAGGCCACTGCGCAGATCCTCACCGAACGGGAGGCGGCGCGGGCGCGGCGGCTGTACCGGCTGATCACCGAGAACACCACCGACCTGATTTCCCGCCATACCCCGGACGGCCGCTTCCTCGATGCCTCGCCAGCCTCCTGGACCCTGCTCGGCTACTGGCCGGAGGAGCTGCGCGGGCAGCTTGCCCAGTGCCTCTTCCATCCCCAGGAGCTGGGCCAGCTGGTGCAGCGCGCCCGCGATGCGCTGGAGCAGGACGGCTACCACACCATGACCTACCGCATCCGCCATCGCGCTGGACATTACCTCTGGTTCGAGACCGCCAGTCGCGCCATCCGCGAGACCTATACCGGGGCGGTGGTGGAGGTGGTGAGCGTCTCCCGCAATATCACCGCGCGGGTGCGGGCCGAGGAGAACAAGCGGCGCCTTGCCGAAGTGGTGGAGGCCAATACCGACCCGGTGCTCTTCGTCGACCCCGCCGGGCATATCACCTACCTCAACCCGGCGGCGCGGCGCGCCCTGGGCCTGGGTGCCGAGCAAGCGATGCCGGGGCTGGCCGAGGTCATCGTCGCGGAGGACCTGGCGCGCCTGCAGCGCGAAGGCTGGAACTGCGCCGAACGCAAGGGCGTGTGGAGCATCGACTCGCGCCTGCTGCCGCCCGGCGGCGGTGCCTCGGTGCCGGTGTCCATGGTGCTGCTGGCCCACAGCGCGGCGGGCGGCGAGCGCTACTACTCGCTGGTGGCCCGTGACATGACCGAGCGCGAGTTGCGCGAGGCCCAGCAGCGCAAGCACCAGGACGAGCTGGCCCATACCGCGCGCCTGGTCACCCTGGGCGAGCTGGCGTCCGGCATCGCCCACGAGATCAATCAACCGCTGGCGGCGGTGGTCAACTATGCCAGCGCCAGCCAGCGCTACCTGCAGTCGCTCGCCAGTAATCCCAAGGCCGCCGAGCGCGTGGCCCAGGGGCTGGAGCGCATTACCGAACACGCCAACCACGCCTCGGAAGTGATCAAGCGGCTGCGTGCTTTCCTGCGCAAGGGCCAGCGCAAGATGCAGGCGCTGAACCTGGCCGAAGTCGCCCGCGAGGCGGTGCGCCTCTGTGCCTGGGAAGCCGGTGCCAGCCAGGTGGCGATCGAGGAGCAATTCCCGGACAATCTGCCGCCGGTCTACGCCGACCCCGTGCTGCTGGAGCAGGTACTGCTCAACCTGCTACGCAACGCCATCGATGCCAACCGCGAGGCGCATCCCAGGCAGAGCTCGCTGATCCGCCTGACGGCGCAGGCCGGCGACGGCTACCTGGCCATCGAGGTTCGTGACCAGGGGCCGGGCCTTGGCGAAGAAGAACTGGCGCGCATCTTCACCCCCTTCTACACCAGCAAGCCGGATGGCCTGGGTCTGGGGTTGTCGATGAGCCGTAGCATCATCGAAGGTTTTGGCGGCTCCCTCGACGGGATGCTGGGCGAGGAGGGCGGCTTGCTGATGCGCTGCCGCCTGCCACTGCCGTAACAGGAACGGAAAAGGAGGGGAACGATGTCCAACGGCGAACAGGTGGTCTATGTGGTGGACGACGATCAGGGCATGCTCGACTCCACCGTCTGGCTACTGGAGTCGGTGGGCCTCAAGGCGCTGCCCTTCACCAGCGGCCGCGCTTTCCTCGACGCCTGTGATGCCTACCTCCACGCTTGTGTCCTGCTGGACGTACGCATGCCCAGCATGGGCGGCCTCAATGTGCAGGAAGAAATGCGCAACCGCGGCCTCGACCTGCCGGTGATCTTCGTCAGCGGCCACGCCGACGTGCCGATCGTGGTCCGCGCCTTCAAGGCCGGCGCCCGCGATTTCATCGAGAAACCCTACAACGAACAGTTGCTGCTGGATAGCGTGCAGCAAGCATTGTCCGGCGTTGACCATAAGCGTATGGCCTCGAGCGGTCAGGGCCAGGTCCAGGAGCGGCTCAATAGTCTGACCCCGCGCGAGCGCGATGTACTGCTCCCGCTGGTGCAGGGCTATACCAACCGCGAAATCGCTGAGCAGTTGGACATCAGCGTGAAGACAATCGACCTCTATCGGGCTCGCGTGATGAAACGCATGCAGGCCGAACGCCTGTCGGACTTGGTGGGCATGGCCATTACGGCGGGACTGGTGGACCCGCTGAAACTCCGCTAGTGTGCTGTCTCTGAAATAACATTTTCGTTGTACTGAGCCGCCAGTGCCGCCCGCGCGTGCTGGATCTTGCGCAGAATATCTTCGCCTTTGGCGTGCCAGACGTAGCGGGTGGGCTGGGCATTGCGCAGGGCCGGGAAGGTGGTGATGGCGCTGGCCAACTCGCGGGTCGAACTGAAGCTGCCCTCGCGCAGGTAGAGGGTGATGTCGCGAAAGAAGCGCTCCACCAGATTCAGCCAGGAGCTGGAGGTTGGGGTGAAGTGCAGGTGAAAGCGCTTGTGCCGCGCGAGCCACGCCCTCACGGTTGGATGCTTGTGCGTGGCGTAGTTGTCCACGATCAAGTGCAGTTGCAGATCCTTGGGCGTTTCACGGTGAATCTTCTTCAGGAACGCCAGCCATTCCTGATGCCGGTGCTGCGTTTCCAGGCTACTGATCAACCGGCCTTGCGCGTAGTCCAGCGCGGCGAACAAGGTGAGGGTGCCATGCCGGACATAGTCATGGGTTTGCGTACGGATATGGCCGATTCCCAACGGCAAGCCGGGTTGCGTGCGTTCCAGGGCCTGCACCTGGCTCTTCTCATCGCAGCACAGCACAGCACAGCACTAGGGCCTTGTCCGGTGGCGCCAGGTACAGCCCGATGACATCCCAGAATTTCGCCTCGAAATGCTGATCAGTGGACAGCTTGAAGGTGCGGGTCAGGTGCGGCTTGATGGCGTTGGCCGCCCAGATCCGCTGCACACTGGCGGGGGAGATGCCGGCGACCCGCGCCATGCTCCGACAGCTCCAGCGAGCTTGCCCAATCGGCGGCTTGGAAGCGCTGGCACCAGCGGGTGACCGATACCAGGGAGAGGCCCGTCAATTGCGCGATCGCTTTGCGGGAGTGTCCCTGGGCGGCCAGCAGGATTACCCGCGCCCGCCGCCCGTCACGCTGACTGATCGTCGCCGAGCGCGTCCGACGACTCAGCTCAACCCGCTCTTCCTCGCTCAACTCAATGTCCAGAGAACTCATTGCCGCTCCCCCTGCAGTGGCTGACCTCAGCAGGTATAGCAGTTGATTTGGGGAAGGCTATTTCAGAGACAGCACACTAAAGGTTGGGTCGCGTCACATAGTCAATCGGTTGTGAATCATCCAATCAGTCGGCGGCAGGTTCTGTAAGAGCCTCAACGAGACGCCCGATGAGTTGCACATGCAGGGGGGGGATGCCGGTCTCTTGGTTGACGAAGTGCAGGGAAAAGGTCTCATCCAGGAGCGCGGAGATGAAGAGGGCGAGTTCTGCCGCAGTGATACAGGATTCGTCGAAACCGGTTGCGACATCTTTCAGCCAGGCAGCCATCCTGCTGCGGGCTGTCGCACGGATTCGCGTCATGTGATGCAAGGCTTCGGGTGGGCCGTCGGGATAATTCTCGAGGATGAGTTGCAGTCCTGCCAGCAGGAATTGCGGCGACCTGAGGTTGCTCGCGAGATAATGGTCAATTTGGTCGATGAAGCGGGTGACCCATCCGCTTGCATCAACGATGGGTAGGAAGGGCGGTACCGTGGAGTACCAATCGTCAGCTGCCCAGTCGATGGCGTGCTGCAACAACTCTTCCTTGTTCGGGCAAATCCAGTAAATCGAGCTGGAGCTTACTCCTGCCTCCTTGGTGATACGAGCGATGGTGGTGTTCCGGTAACCCTCATGCGCCAGCAGTGACAGCGTGCTGGAGAGAATCAGGTCGCGCTTGTGCTCTTTGGTGGGCGCAGTGGGGGCAACAGCAGAGATGAGGTGTTTCCTGCAACGGGAGTCGGCGGCGTAGATGGTGTTAGGGCTGGTCACCAGACGCATTGCGACGGAGGAGAGCGCGCTACCCAGGCGCGCGGTGATACGGGGAATCTCGTCGATGAAGTGCGCGTCAGCTCGCCCGGCCAACTGAATTGCACCGACTGACGAGAGCAAGAGCAGGGCGAGTGCTTTAGCCTGCTGTTTGCTGGCCTGCAGGCCGACCCTATCCAGCGCTGATCTCCACCAGCCTGCAACCTCGCCGAAGGTCTGCGTGCGCAGATCGCTCACGCGTAATGCCCCAGTTCCAGGATTGCTCAGCGCGAACAAAAGACCGATCCGCCAGAAGTCATTACTGGTGAGTAAGTCTTGCGTGATCGTGCGTATCGCGGCTACCACCGAGACGGCGAGATCCGCGGAGGGGGCGGGCAGGGGGTGTACGTTCCCGAGCCAGAGTCGAGTGCCATATTCGATCGCCTCAACGACGATGGATTCCTTATCGTCAAAGGACAGGTACAGCGTGCTGATGGCCACGTCGGCGGCCTCGGCGATGGCCTTGGCCGTGACGGCTGCACTGCCCTCTCGGGCCAACAGATCGAAAGCCGCCTTGAGTATCCGTCCCCTCGCATCGAGAGGCACTACGTCGGGTGAGGCTGGCATGGGGTTTTGATCCTTCTCTGTGTGTGGTTGCTGGGGCTCGTCGACCATCCGATTGTAGCGGCGAACCTTGGTCGTGCCTCCTGAATATCAATACAGTGAAACGAATATTCCAGTTAATCGTACACGGTACGTGCCTTATGGTTTCTGTTGACTAATTTTGTGACATGGATATTCTTTGCGTCACCACTCAAAAAAACAACATGTGGGAGACGCGGCAATGAGCTCAATGCAGGTCAACGGCAACCTGGTTCAGGCCCTTGGGTACTTGGGTATCACCAGTCCGGCTGCCGAGAGGTGGCGGACCTATGGCTCCGACTATCTTGGGGCCCAGATTGCTGCGGACGGCCCCAACGGCGCAGTCCGCTTGAAATTCGATAAGGAAAAGTGGCGCATTCAGATCACGCCCGGTGAAGTCGACAAGGTCGATTTCTTCGGCTGGCTGGTGAACACCGAGGAAGATTTGCAGGTCGCGGTCGAGCGTCTTGGTAAGACCGGTGTAGAGGTCACGTGGGGTTCGGCCGAGCTAGCTGCCGAGCGCAGCGTGAACAAGCTGATCCAGTTCACTGACCCTTGGGGTATGCCTCACGAGATTGCCTGGGGACAGTTGACCGATCCGGAGGCCTTCCGTCCCGGGCGTGGTATGTGCGGCGGCTTCGTGACCGGCAGCCAGGGGCTCGGCCATGTCGTGTTGGCAATCCCGGACCTTGAGGCTGGTCACGCGTTCTTCAGTGGCGTACTGGGCTTCCAGCTCTCGGACAAAATCATCACCCCGGATGGGTGGATCAACGCACGCTTCTATCACGTGAACGCACGCCACCATACGCTCGCGCTGGGACAGGGGCCGGCAGGGGTTGTCGTGTTCGACCACTTGATGCTGCAGGTCAACTCGATCGACGACGTCGGCTGGGCCTACGACAACATGGAAGCCTTCGGTCTAAAGGAGACTCTCACACTGGGTCGTCACACCAACGACCAGATGGTGAGCTTCTATCACCAGACTCCATCGCTGTTCAACATCGAATACGGCTACGCCGGCCGTGAGATCACTCCGGAATGGGTTCCTCGAACCTATACCGACCACAGCATCTGGGGCCACAAGCTCAATCCCGATGTGCTCAAGCATCCACCGGGCATCGTGCACAAGATCGCAGGGTGATCCACACGGCCACCATCAGAACATAACCCTTCGTAGCTTGCGGCACGTAGCAAAGAGACACTGATATGCACAAAAACAAAAAGAACGACGGAACAAATTTTGATGTTTCAGGGTTGGTCGACCCGGATGGAGGATTGGTCAGCCCTACGATCTATACCGATCAAGAGATCTACGAGCGAGAACTCGAGATGGTTTTCGGGCGGAGTTGGCTCTTCCTCGCGCACGAGTCGCAGATTCCTGATCGCGGCAACTTCGTCCAGACCTATATGGGTGAAGATCCGGTTCTGGTAGTTCGACAGCGCGACGGATCTGTCAAAGCGTTCCTCAACCAGTGTCGCCACCGTGGTATGCGCATTTGCCGAAGCGACGGGGGCACTGCCAAGACCTTCACGTGTACCTATCACGGTTGGGCCTATGACCTTGAGGGCAATCTGATCAACGTTCCGAGCGAAGATCGCGCTTACCACTGCGAAATCGACAAGAGCCAGTGGGGGGCTTCCAAGGTCCCTAGGATTGCGAACTATAAGGGATTCATTTTCGGTACATGGTCGGAGGAGGTGCCTGAGTTTGAGGACTACCTCGGTGAAATGGCGTACCACTTCGACTCCGTCGTGGCTCGTTGGGACAACGGATTCGAGTTCGTCCCCGGCGCCACCAAGTGGGTGATCGACTGCAATTGGAAAATCCCGGCTGAGCAGTCCGCCAGCGACATGTACCACGCGCCGACCTCCCATATGTCGGCCATGCTGGCGCTCGCTGAGCCGGGGGGAGGCTGGGACCTTACAGCCTTCCTGGATGCTCCAGGCCACCAGTCCTCGGGGAACGGTCACGGGTCGGGATTCCTGTTCAAGCCCTCGTTCGACTTCCCAGATCCGGCCTACGGTCCGAAATATGTCGAATGGATGGTTTCCCGCTCCGAGGAGCAGTTGAGGAACCTCGGCCCTGAACGGGCACTGCGCCTGGCAAACCACCAGACCCTGTTCCCAAATTTCTCTTTCCTCGGCGACAACTTGACGATGAGGGTATGGCACCCGCGTGGCCCCGGACAGATTGAGGTCTGGGCATGGATCTACATGCCGAAGGACGCTCCACAAGAGGTCAAGGATCTCATCCGTCTCGGTACCCAGCGCACCTTCAGCGCTGCCGGTGCTTTCGAAACGGATGACGGCGAAAACTGGACGGAGATACAGCAGGTGCTGCGTGGCTGGAGGTCTCGCAGTAACCAGTTCAACGTTCAGATGGGGCTGGGCCATGCATCGCTCGACAAGGACATTCCGGGTGTCGGCACTGGCCGTCGTCCCTTCAGTGAAGAAGCGGCACGAGGTTTCTACCGTCGATGGGGTGATCTGATGTCCGGCCTGTCATGGGCAGACATCTTTGAGCTGGACAAGACTCGCCGAAGCGAACTTCCCCTTGCAGAGGAGGTACAGCAAGCATGACCAGCACAGCAGCTGTGAACAAGACCTTGGAGCAGGGGGCGCCCAAGAGCAGCGTCGCAGGTTCGGCGTTCCGTACGGTCGATGTCGCTACTCAGCACGCTGTCGAACAGTTCCTCTACGCCGAGGCGCAGTTGCTCGATGACCATCGGTACGTCGAGTGGATCGAACTCTTCACCGAGGACGTCCGCTATTGGCTCCCTACCCGGATGACCAAGACCAACCGTGAGCGTCATTTAGAGATTGCGAACGAACAGCAGGCGGCATTCATCGATGACTCGTACTTCTACCTGAAGGGGAGGGTGCGCCGCTTGACCTCTGGCATCTCTTGGTCTGAGGAACCACCGTCGCGAACCCGCCGGTTGATCACCAACATCCGTGTCACGCCTATCGACAATGGGGAGTTGGCAGTGAGCTCTAACTTCTACGTCTATCGGAGCCGCCTGGAGCGGCACCAGGACTGGTTTGTCGGTGAGCGTTACGACGTGCTACGGCCTGCTGACCTGGAGGCAACGGGTTATCCGTTCCAGATCGCCAAACGCAAGATCGTGCTTGAACAGACCACGCTGCTCTCGCCCAGCTTGAGTGTCCTGTTGTAAGTGACCCGATGAAGGACAAGTGATGGAAACCATAAAAACAATAACTGAGATCGAAGGTCGTACCTGGTGCAGGGCATGTTCAACCGACGACGTCCCCGATGACGAGGGGTATTTACTGAGCACGCTCCCGCCGGTGGCCGTGTTCACTTGGGAGGGTGAGTACTTCTGCCTCGATGACACTTGTTCCCATGGGAACTATCCCCTTTCCAAGGGATGGGTCGAGAACTGCTCCGTCGAGTGCTCTCTTCACTTTGCCAAGTTCGATCTCCGTACCGGGAAGCCACTGGGGCCACCGGCCTCGTGCCCGGTGGCTACCCACCCGGTTGAGGTCATTAACGGTGATGTCTTCGTGGCACTGCCAAACAATTATCAGGCCAAGGGGTGACGACGATGGGTTGGTTGGAGGGGTACTCGGTGGTCGTCACCGGAGCAGGTTCCGGGCTGGGTTTGGCCATCGTGGAGCGATTCATCACAGAAGGTGCTCGCGTGGTCGCGTTCGATCGCTCGGAAGAAAAGTTGAAGACGCTCAAGGTGCGCTTGGGAAGTGCTGTCGAGATAGTGGTAGGTGACGTACGCAGCAGTCGCGACAACGCAGAAGCAGTGAGGGTGGCGGTAACCACCTTCGGCAAGCTCGACACCTTCATAGGCAACGCTGGTTTGTGGGATTTTGGCGGTTCGCTCCCGGACACCGATGCTGAGAAACTGGACTCGGGGTTCGACGAACTCTTCGGCGTCAACGTGAAGGGCTACCTCTTGGGCGCGAAAGCTGCGCATCCTGCCCTGCGAGCATCAGGTGGTTCAATCATCTTCACCTTGTCCAATGCTGCGCTCTACCCGGGTGGTGGCGGGCCGCTCTACGTCGCGTCGAAACACGCGGGGGTGGGCCTGGTCAAGCAGCTCGCCTATGAGTTAGCGCCTGATGTGCGTGTGAACGCTGTGGCGCCTGGCGGCATGAATACCGATCTCCGCGGGCCTGCGTCCTTGGGGTTGGCAGACACGCCCATCGGGGAGGCCGTACCCATCGACGACTTCATGGAGCAGTCCCTGTGCCTGCACTACGCAGCTAAAGCCGAGGACTATACCGGCTCCTTCGTGCTGCTGGCTGCCAAGGACCAGTCTCGAACCGTGACCGGTGCCGTCTTCGATGTCAGCAGCTTGGGCGTTCCTGCCCGTCCAACCGAGAGTTTCGGCATTCCTTCCGCCCTTGCCAAGGATTGAGGAGAGCCCACGTGAATAAGCAACATCACGTCATCATCGGCGGCAGTGCGGCAGGAGTGTCGGCAGCTCTGGCAATGCGCAATAACGGGTTCGACGGTCGGATAACTCTGATTGATGCGGGCTCTGAGGTGCCCTATGAGCGCCCACCATTGTCGAAGTCGACAGACCTCAACACAGTGCATCCGATCGCCCCTGATTCTATGTATGTCGAAAACGACATTGAGCTCTTGCTCGGTCATTCGGTCATCGCAGTGGAATCGGACCAGACGGTCATCCTCGATTCGGGTGAGCGACTGCACGCGGATGCCCTTCTCCTCGCCACGGGGGGAACTCCTCGAAAACTGGGCGTCCCCGGTGAGGATCTCGACAACGTGCTTATGCTGCGGGACATCGATGATGCCCGGGCTTTCGCGCCTCGTCTCAAGACGGAAGGGCCTTTCGTGATCATCGGCGGGGGGTTCATCGGGCTCGAGGCCGCTGCTGTCGCACAAGAAAAGGATATGGACGTCACCGTGGTTGAGGCCATGCCCATCCCCCTGGCAGGCGTCCTCGGTACGAAACTCGCCACCGTGGTGCGAGACATACATGCGAACGCGGGCGTCCGGATCCTCACCGGGCGCGTTGCAACAGAGTTCAAGGGTTCAGGTGCGGTGGAGCAGGTCGTGCTGGATGACGGCACCACCATCGCTGCTGCCACTGTCCTGGTCGGGGTGGGGGTAATCCCGAACGATGCTCTGGCCAGAGGAGTGGGAGTGCATTGTGACAACGGAATCGTGGTCGATGACTACGGGCAGACCAACGTGCCATGGATTTGGGCCGCTGGTGATGTCGCGAATTTCTTCAGTCCGTTCACCGGCCGTCGCCAGCGCATCGAGCACTGGGACGTTGCCCAGCGTCACGGAGCCGCTGTCGGCGCATCCATGGCTGGAGTGTTCACGGCGAACACTGCAGCTCCCTATTTCTGGTCGGAACAGTACGGTCTACGCCTCCAGATGTACGGACGAGCCAAGCCCGGAGACGAACTGGTGCTGCGTCTAGGGGAGAGCACGAATCAGATGATCGCCTTCTGGGTCAACGACGGTGTGCTATCAGCGGCCGCAGCACTGGACTCACCTGGTGAACTGCGCGCGGCGAAGGTCTTAATCGAGGAAAGAATCTCTGTGGACGTTGCAGAACTGACCGACCCTGGTGTCTCGCTCAAATCTTTGGCTCGTCAGCGCAGCCGGAACGCGGGCTGGGCACCGTCAATCACCACATGACCATTTGTGCCTCGCGGCACGTTCCAAGGGAACAATAATGACACACGAAACCACTGCCTACATCGAGAAGCACAAAGAAGAGCTGCGTGCCGAGCACGCCAAATGCGAGGAACTGGGTCACTTGACTGACCGCACCGTCGAGATCCTCAAGGCTTCCGGCGGATTCAAGATCCTCCTGTCCAAGGACTTGGGCGGATATGCGGCGCACCCCACAGTGTTCGGGGAATGGGTGCGCGCCGTCGCCCGCTACAACCCGTCCGCAGGCTGGGTTGCAGGCGTGGGTGGTGTGCACCCGTGGGAGTTCTCCATTGCCGATGAGCGCGTGCGAAAGGAAGTCTACGGCTCGGATCCGAACACCATCACAGCTTCTCCGTATGCCCCGGTCGGAAAGATCAGCCGGGTGGATGGTGGATTCCGCTTCACGACCGATGCCCTGTACTCCACCGGCAGCGACGTTTCCGAATGGTTCATCCTCGCCGGGCTGGTGGTGGACGATAGCGGAAAGCCTACCTCCAACCCGCCCGAGGCGTTGCACTTGATCCTGCCAAGGGACGATGTCGAGATCGTTCCGGATTCCTGGAACGTCATGGGACTTCGCGGTACCGGCAGCAACCGCATCCGGGTGCATGACAAGTTCGTCCCGGATTACCGCATGGTGGACGTGAAGCGGGTTTTCGCCGGCGATTATGGCGACGCGCAGCCCGGCGAGCCGCTGTTCCGTTGGCCGTTCAATTCGCTGTTCGGTCCCTCCATCGCCCATGCTCTGCACGGCATCGCCCAGGGTTTCATCGATCACTTCGTCGCCTACATGGCGAGCCGGAAACCGACCTTCGGTGCTGAGGCCAAGCATGATCCCCAGCAGCAGCGCGTGTTGGCGAACGCCATCGTTGATCTCGAATCGAGCATAGCCCTGCTCGATAGTGCGTTGGTCCGACTGCACAACAAGGCAGTTGCTAACGAGCCGTTCACCGTTGCCGACCGGGTCGTCATGTCCTCGTACCAGAAGCTGGGCTGTGCGCGTGTGCTCAGGTCGATGAACGAACTCTGGCTGCATGCAGGTTCCGCATCGCGGTGGACGAACCAGCCGATGGAGCAGTACTTCCGAGACCTCCAGGTCGGCGGAAGCCACTACGGCTGTGACCCGACGACGATCTACGGCCCCTTCGTTGCCATCACCCTCGACCCGGCTGCCGAACCTGTCGGCATGTTCTAACCATCATCCAGAGAAGAAAGGTACAGCAGTCATGGCTTTGACAGACGAACACATCGTTAATGTGCCGGGCCTCGCCAGCAGGTGGGTGCAACTCTCTACCGGGGCGCGTGCCCACTACTCGACGGCCGGCGACCATGGCCCCAACGTGATTCTGCTTCACGGCGGAATTCTGGGGGGATCGGGTGCTGCAGGTTGGCGTCTGCTCGCGCCGTATCTGGCTGCCAACGGGTTCCGGGTCTTCTGCCCTGACCTTCCCGGCTTCGGACTGACCCGCGACCCCTTCGATCGCTACACCTACGGCTGGGGGGGCTTCGTGGACTTCATCCACGACTTCGCCAATGCGCTCTGCCTCGACAAGTTCCACATCGGTGGCAACTCGATGGGCTGCAACAACACGGCGAACTACCTCATCTCGCACCCGGAGCGAGTGAAGAGCTTCTTCCTGATCGCCGGACGCATCGGTGACATTGTCCCCGGCGCGATCACCAAGGCGACGGACAACCGTGCCGCCGAACTCTGGTCCGACCCGAACGCAGGTTTCGACGGCACCGAGGAATCAATGCGGAAGATGATGAGCAGAATTATCGCCGATCCGACCAAGATCGATCCGGACGTGGTGGCGATGCGCACCTACTCGGCGAACCTCCAGGCAGAGACCTACGCCAAGGTCGCTCCTTGGATTTGGCAGTCACTCAACGGCGACATCGAGGACCCGAACCAGGCGGTCCAGATGACCACCAAGGGCCGACTCGACAAGCTCGACATTCCAGGCATCTACCTTTTTGGTGCTGCTGATCCCAACGAATCCGTCGAAGTCGCGCACCTGCAGGAGGATGTACTGCCCAACGTGCAGTTCTTCTACGTGCCCGGTGCTGGTCATCAGGTCCAGACGGACAAGCCGGAGATCGTGAATCGTGTCGTCCTTGAGTTCTTCCGCGACGGCGTCGTCTCGGCCGAGGCGGCAAAAATCGCGGGGGTGTCCAATCGGCGAGCGGTTTTGCCGGTCGCAGTCCCCAGAAGCGCATGATTTGCGAGGAGTGGCGCAGCCATGACACCTGAAGTGACCATCACCCAATTCCGTGAAGCCATGTCTCTACTCGGTGCTGCGGTCAATGTCATCACCAGCGACGGTCCCGCAGGACGAGTCGGCTTCACGGCCTCTGCGGTGTGCAGCGTGACCGACCAGCCGCCGACCATGCTGGTCTGCGTGAACCGCTCGTCTTTTTCGCATTCTTGCCTGGTGAAGAACGGCACGCTTTGCATCAACGTGCTGATGGCACAACAGGAAGAAACGTCTGCGCTGTTCGCCAACCGCGAACTGAGCTCCGACGAACGCTTTGCGCGGACACCTTGGCGCGTGCTCAGTACGGGGGCGCCGGCGCTGGACGGGGCCTTGGTGAATCTGGACGGAATTATCGCCGACATGTACGACGTGGGCACGCACAGCATTTTTATCGTGAAAATCAAGCAGATTTGCATTTCCAGCGAGCCGCAACAAGGTGGATTGGTTTATTTCAACCGCAGCTACCAGGCCTTGCCGAGACAAAGAGATGAAATGGCCTACCACCAATGAATAACTCAGTTTATTTGTTTGGCGTTTGTCTTCCTTGCGGCAGCCGCTCTGGCTTACCGAAAAAAACCAGCTCGAATGTTTTCGAGCACATCGCGCGAACGCTTTCCGGCATCGATATTATTCATGCCTGAATATTAACTTGGTTGCAGGGTTAGTCCTGTTGCGTGCTGCAGTAATAAAAGAGCGTAATTGAAATAAAGGCGGAGTTTCAGCAGCGTGGGTCCAGGCCTGCGGTGGGTAAGATCACGTTCTAAATAAGCAATAAGAATAACTACGTAAGCAATAAGAATAAGAGAGAGGAGAAGATAAGATGAGAAAAACCCCGCACCTCCGAGTTCCTGCGTCAGCATTATTGGTCATCGGATCATTTACGGCTGTACAGGCATTTGCATTTGATTTTGATACTGGTAATACCGATCTAAAAATTCGGTGGGATAACAACCTCAAGTACAGCTCGATGTGGCGTCTGAAGGATGCATCGAGCGAACTGGTTGCCGAGCTCAACCAAGATGACGGCGACCGCAATTTCTCCCGCGGCCTGGTCTCGAACCGCGTCGACCTGCTGTCCGAGATGGACGTGGTCTACAAGGACTTCGGCTTCCGCGTAAGCGGCGCCGCCTGGTACGACGACATCTATAACCGCAGCAACGACAACGACAGCCCGCTGACCAACAATTCCGTGAGCGTTGACCATCGTCATTTCACTGACGATACGGAGAAGTTGCATGGCCGTAAGGCGGAGCTGCTCGACGCCTTCGTCTTCGGCCGCTTCGACGCTGGCGGTATGCCGCTCACCCTGCGCGCGGGTAAGCACACCCTGGTATATGGCGAGACACTTTTCTTTGGCTCCAATGGCATTGCAGCCGCGCAAGGCCCGGTGGATGCGGTAAAGGCGCTGTCGGTGCCAAATACCCAGTTCAAGGAATTGCTGATGCCGGTGTCCCAGATTTCAGGCCTGTTGCAACTCAATTCGCAATTCAGTATTGGCGCTTATTATCAATTCGAGTGGGAGAAAACCCGACTCCCGGGGGTTGGCAGCTATTTCAGTACTGTGGATGTCGCCGGTGAAGGTGCGGAATCCCTATTCGTCGCGCCGGGCGTTCGATTTGCGCACCAGGGGGATATAAAGGCTAAGGATCAAGGTCAGGGGGGCGTGCAGTTGCGTTGGCGCCCTCAAGATGGTGACACTGAATACGGGTTCTATGCAGTTCGCTATCACGACAAGACACCCCAGATTTATGCGTTGCCCACAATAGGAACCTACCGTTTTGTCTATCCGGAAAATATTAAATCGTACGGTGCTAGTTTCAGTACCGTTCTGGGTGACGTGAACGTAGCGGGTGAAGCTTCTTATCGCGACAATATGCCGTTGGTATCGACAGCCCAGTCTGACTTATTCGGTACCGCCGACAACGATAACAAAGCGCTGTATGCCGTTGGGCACACCGCACATGCCAACCTTTCTGCAATTTATGCGTTGGGCGGAACGTCATTGTTCGACAGCGCCAACATCATGGGTGAAGTTGGTTGGAACCGGTTGTTGTCCGTGACCAAGAACAGGGCCGCCCTCGATCCTGGTGTTACCAGAAATGCCTGGGGCTTTCGCGCAATCTTTGAGCCGTCGTATTACCAGGTTCTTCCGGGTTGGGATGTTTCTGTCCCCATCGGTCTTGGCTACAACCCGCAAGGCCGTTCTGCAGTTGTCGGCGGATTCAATGGCGGGGTCGACGACGGCGGTGATCTGAGCATCGGGGTCAAGGGCGAGTATTTGAAGAATCTGCGGATATCGCTCAATTACACGAACTTCTTCGGTGCGCAGAAGACCGCTTTGAGGTCGACTAACATCGGATATGTTCAAAACTTTGGCCAAGCACTTGCGGATCGGGACTTCGTATCTTTTTCCGCGCAGTACAGCTTCTAAGAAAGATAACAATTGGAGGCGGGAAATGAGTAAATCTACACATAAAGCACTGATCATATCTATGGCGCTTGGCGCGGTCTTTTTTTCCGGCGCATCTGTCGCGGCGGTTACTGAGACAGAAGCGGCAAATCTCGGGAAGGAGCTAACTCCTTTTGGCGCTGAGCGCGCTGGCAATAAGGATGGGTCCATCCCGGAATGGAAGGGGTGTCCCAACCTTAACGCGCCGATGGATCAGCTTAAGGCTGGTGATCGTCGTTGGGATCCGTATGCGGACGAAAAGCCGCTCTATACGGTGACGGCGGAAAACATGTCGCAATATGCGGACAAGCTTTCTGACGGTGTTCGCGCATTATTACAGAAGTATCCGGATACGATGAAGTTGCCGGTATATGCAACGCATCGCAACCATTGTGCGCCGGAATGGGTTTACCAAGCCACTGCAAAGAATGCCGTCGAAGCAAATCTGGTTGTCGATGGCGATAAGGAAGGTGTGCAAGGTGCTGTCAATGGCGTGCCGTTCCCTATTCCGAAGAATGGCGCCGAAGTACGCTGGAACCATGCATCCAGTTGGCGGGGGGAGTCGTATGAATCGAAATTGCGCCTGTATTCCATGACCTCTGCTGGTGATCGTGTGCTTGGCGGACAAGCCATGCAGTACGACCAATTTGAAGCCTATCGCAAGGGCATTTCGGCGCAGGAATATGCCGACAAGGGCTATCTCGGAAAGATGACCATGCAGTCCGCGGAGGCGCCATCATTCCGTGCTGGTGAGGGCGTAGTGGTACGCGACACGACCAACTATACGAAATATGACCGGCAGTCATGGCAGTACCTGGTCGGGCAGCGCCGTGTGAGGCGTGCGCCCAATCTTGGATGGGATACACCGGACTTTCTAAATTCCGGCGCCAATTTCTTTGATGAGGTTTTTGGAAGTTTCCTCCTCGGCCAGGAACGACATGAGTTTAAACTCGTAGGCAAGAAAGAAGTTCTGATTCCTTACAATAACAATAAGTTGTTCAGTCTTAAGGAAGATGAAATCTTCCTCAAAAATCATCACAACCCGGATGCCATACGCTGGGAATTGCATCGAGTTTGGGTTTTGGAAGCGACCCTCAAACCTGGAAAGCGTCATGCTGTAAGCAAACGCGTGTTCTACGTGGACGAGGATACCTGGTCCACCTCGTTGATGGATGGCTGGGATCCATCAGGCAAGTTGTGGCGTGTCAGCCTGTTTCTGAATTACTACTTGCCTGACATGCCTGGAATGATGAGTTCGTTTACCGACATTTTGTATGTCTTGGACGGCGTTTGGTCTTCGCGCCACATACTTTACGAACCTGGCTATCAGCTCAAGGCCGTTCCCATGAAACCGGATTCGGTATTTACGCCGGATGCTTTGACTGGGCGCGGCATACGCTAGGAGTCCCCATGAGTATCTGGTCTAGCGTCGGGAAAGCGATCGCAATTCCATCCTTTGTCCTGCTGGCATCATCGGCCATGTTTGCTGTGGATGTCGCAGGCTCGCAACAATCTCCGGCGCGCGCCAGCAACCCTCTGGACATGCCATCGCGCATGTCCAGGCTTGCGGCCCATGGTGCGTTGTTGGATATCGCGCAAACCAACGGACGGTTGATCGCTGTTGGCGAACGCGGACACGTGCTGCTCTCTGACGATGACGGCGCCAATTGGACGCAGGCAGCGATGCCGGTCTCGGTTACGCTCACCGCGGTTCATTTCGCCGACCGCCAGACCGGCTGGGCGGTCGGCCACGGCGGCGTAGTGCTGCGCACGGAGGACGGTGGCAGCCATTGGACCCGGCAGACCGACGGCCGCGCGCTCGCCGCCGCCCTGGTGGACGCGCTCCACGCGGCGCAGGCGGCGGGCAAGGCTGCACTCGCCGACAAGCTACAGCGCTTCATCGACGAGGGGCCGGACAAGCCGTTGCTCGACGTACTGTTCCTCGACACGCGGCGAGGCTTCGCGGTCGGCGCCTACGGCCTGATGCTCGCCACCGACGACGGCGGCGAACATTGGCGGGTGGCCTGCGAGCTGCTCGATGATGAGGAAGATCGCCACATCTACGTCATCCGCAAGCTGGGCGACACGCTCCTGCTGGCGGGCGAGCAGGGTTTGCTGTACCGCTCGACTGACGGTGGCAACAGCTTTGCGCGGCTAGAAAGCCCGGCCGAAGGGAGCTGGTTCGGCCTGGTTGGCAAGAGCGACGAATTGCTACTGCTCGGCCTGCGCGGCGCGCTGCACCGCTCGACCGACGGCGGCGGGCACTGGCATCGCCTGCCGGTCGATACCAAGTACTCCTTCGTCGCCGGCCTCGCGCTCGGCGTCGGCAAGGGCTATCTGCTCGCCGACGACGGAGGCGGCATCTGGCATCTCGCTGGCGGCACTATCGCGCCGCGCCGGCTCGATAGCTCGGTCCGCTTTCCGCTGGCCAGCCTCGCGCGTGCGTCGGATGGCGCTGTGGTCGCTAGCGGTCTGTTGGGAGCGCTGCGCATTGCCCCCGGACTCTGAACGCATCACCACAAGCAGGTAGAAATATGGCCTTCCCCACTCAGGAATTCGAATCGATTGCCAGCTTGGAGCATTTCGACCCCCGCTCCGGCAACGTGGTCGAGCGTCTGCTGTTCAACCATCGCGGGGTGATCGTGCTGCTGTGCGCACTCGTCACTGCCGCGCTGGCGTTCTCTGCGCTGCGCGTGCAGCTCAACGCCAGCTTTCTCAAGACAATCCCCAACCAGCACCCCTATGTCCTCAACTTCCTCAAGTACGAGAACGAGGTCAAGGGGCTGGGCAACGCGGTGCGCATCGTGGTCGAGGCCGCGCCGGGCGGCGATATCTTCACACCGGACTATGTCGGCATCCTCAAGGAAGTTAATGACGAGGTCTATCTGCTGCCCGGTGTCGACCGCCCCTTCATGAAATCGCTGTGGATGCCCGCGGTGCGCTGGACTGGCGTCACCGACGAGGGCTATGAAGGTGGTCCGGTGATGCCGGACGGCTACGATGGCTCGGCTGCCAGCCTAGCCGCCTTCCGCGACAACGTGCTGCGCTCGGGCGAGGTCGGGCAACTGGTGGCGCCGGATTTCCGTTCGTCCATCATCTACGTCCCGCTGGTGGAACAGGCCGGCCAGCGGCTGGACTACGGCGCGCTGTCCGACCAGTTGGAAGACATCCGCACGCGCTACGAGGCGCGCGGTGTCCACATCCACATCACCGGCTTCGCCAAGGTGATGGGCGACCTCATCGCCGGCCTCTACGCCATCCTCGCCTTCTTCGCCTTCGCGCTGGCGGTGACCGCGCTGGTTCTGTACGCCTTCACCCGATGCCTGCGCAGCACGCTGCTGGTGATCGCGACGACGATGATCGGCATCGTCTGGCTGATCGGCTTCCTGCCGCTGCTAGGCTTCGAACTGAACCCGTATTCAATCCTCGTGCCCTTCCTGATCTTCGCCATCGGCGTCAGCCACGGTGCGCAGAAGATGAACGGCATCATGCAGGACATTGGCCGCGGCACGCACCGGCTGATCGCCGCACGCTACACCTTCCGCCGCCTGTTCGTGGCCGGTGCCACGGCGCTGCTGGCCGACGTCGTCGGTTTCGCCGTGCTGACGATGATCGACATCCCGGTGATTCGCGAACTGGCGCTGATCGCCAGCCTGGGCGTCGGCATTCTGATCTTCACCAACCTTGCCTTGCTGCCCATCCTGCTGTCCTACACTGGGGTGTCGCCGCAGGCGGCCGAACGCAGTCTACGCGAAGAGCGTCTTAGCGCCGCGGCGGCCGGCAGGCACGGCCTGTGGCGTTTCCTCGACCTCTTCACCCGGCGCGGTCCAGCGGCGTGGGCGATCGGCGTGGCGCTGGCCTTGGGCGTGGGTGGCTTCCTTGTGAGCAAGCAGGTGAAAATCGGCGACCTCGACGCCGGTGCGCCGGAGCTGCGGGCGGACTCGCGCTACAACATCGACAACGACTTCCTGGTGCGCAACTACCAGGCCGGCAGCGACGTATTCGTGGTGTTCGGCCGCACCAAACAGGGCCGCTGCGCCGACTACGAAAATCTTCTGCAAGTCGATGCATTGGAATGGTCGTTGCGCCAGTCAAGCGTCGTGGAAGGAACCAACTCTTTCGCCGGACTTGCGCGACGCGCCTCAGCCGGGATGAATGAGGGCAACCTGAAGTGGTATGACCTGGTGGCCAACCAGCATCTCATCAATGGCGGCGCAACCCGTGCGCCGCGTGAGCTGTTCAATGCAACCTGCGATCTGCTGTCAATCTATGTGTATCTGAAAGATCACAAGGCGGATTCGATCAATGAAGTAGTGCGCATTGTTGATGAATTCGTCGCGGAAAATAAATCAGACGGGATCCAGTTCGAGCTTGCGGCCGGGAATGCGGGGATTGAGGCCGCCACAAATCAAGTGGTTCGGTCGGCGAACAATCAGATGCTGCTTGGCGTGTACTTTGCGGTGACGCTTTTGTGTGTGATTGCGTTCCGCTCGTGGCGGGCGGTGCTGTGTGCGATGTTGCCATTGGTGCTGACATCCATTCTGGTTGAAGCGCTGATGGTGAAGCTGGGCATCGGCATCAAGGTGTCGACGCTGCCGGTGATCGCGCTCGGCGTCGGCATCGGCGTCGATTACGCGCTCTACGTGCTCAGCGTCACCCAGACCTGGCTGCGCAACGGCGCGACGCTGTCGGAAGCCTACTATCGTGCGCTGGTGTTCACCGGGCGGGTGGTGATCTTCACCGGCTGCACGCTGGCGATCGGCGTCGGCGCCTGGGCCTTCTCGCCGATCAAGTTCCAAGCAGACATGGGCATCCTGCTTACCTTCATGTTCCTGTGGAACATGCTCGGCGCGTTGATCCTGATTCCAGCGCTTGCGACCTTCTTGTTGCCGGCTCGGCGTGAGGGGGGGGCGGGCGCGGTGCCGGCCGGCGCCGTGGCGCTGCCGCCTGCATCGGTGGCAGAAATACCTCGGCCATCGTTGATCGCTGCCGCGATCCGGTCTTGAGGAGGGGGGGCGCATGTACAAGCATCTCCTGATTCCCATTGACGAGAGCGCGCTGTCGATGCGTGTGATCGAGCGCGGCGTGGAACTGGCGCGGGCTTTCGGCGCACGTGCGAGCTTCCTCTACCTGCAGCCGGACGCCCAGGACATCATCGATGGCGACGCCGGCCTGCTGCACGCGATGGCGCCAGCGTTGTTTGCGCGCAAGTACCTGTGGGCTGATGGTTACGTCGAGGCCAAGGCGCGTGCGTGGGCGCAGATGAACGGCGTCGAGGCCGATTTCATAGGCGGCGTCAGCAGGGGCAAGGTGCACGAGGAGATCATGGCGACCGCCGCGGCGCGCGCGGCCGACCTCGTCGTCATCGGTTCGCACGGGCGCACTACGATACTGCAGAAGTTGCTCGACTCCGTCACCGTGAAGCTGATCCTGAATTCGCCGCTGCCGGTCTTCGTCGCCGAGACCGGCGTTGCGCCGTCGACAGTCAAGGATCGGCTGATTGCCCGCTTCCGCGAGGAACATGCGGCCTGGGTGGCACTGACAGAGCGCCTGGTCGACGCGCTCACCGTCGATGAGCCGCACATCGATACCGCCTTGGTGGACGATGCCCTCGACTTCCTCGCCCGCTTCAGCAGAGAGGCGCACGGTCCCAAGGAAGCCCGGTTGTTGGCCGCGCTGGAAGCCGTCGGCGGGGCTGCGGCCGGGCTCGCAACCATTGAGGCGCAGCTCGAAGAAGAGCTGCAGTGCTTTGCCGAGCTGCAGGCAGCCTGGTGCCGGCGTGGAGAAGCCGGCATCGCCCCGGCGAGGGCCGCGGTGATGGCTTGGAGGGACTTCATCGTCGCCCACGTCCGCGACGAAAACAGGCTGTTGCTGTTGCGCGCCGACGACATGCTGTCCGAGGCCGGCTGGGCTCGGCTCAATCAGAAGATCGATGGCCCCGGCCGGCAGGCCCAGCGCGACGCGTACAACGACGAATTCTGCCGGCTGTTCGCGCGCTTCAAGGCAGGCAAAAGCTGAAATGGTCGTATTCCCCTATCACGAGAGGACTTCAATGAACGAAACCGAAATTCTCAGCGCGGCCGATGCCTTGTACGGCGCCTGGTGTGGACGCGGCATGATCGAACCGCTCAGTGATCGCTATCCCGACATCACTATCGATGATGCCTACCGCATCCAGCAGGCCTTCATCGGCCGTCGGATGGCCAAGGGGGCGCGCATCGTCGGCGCCAAGATCGGACTCACCTCGTTGGCCGTACAGAAGCAGTTGGGCGTCGATACGCCCGATTACGGTGTGCTGTTCGACGATATGGGCTTTGGCGAAGGCCTGCCTATCCCGCTGGCCGGCCTGCACCAGCCGAAGATTGAGGCCGAAGTTGCCTTCGTGCTTGGCCGCGATCTCGACCTGCCGAACCCGACCCTCGTCGATGTGATCGTCGCTATCGACTACGCATTGCCGGCGATGGAGATCGTCGGTTCACGTATCGCCAACTGGAACATCAAGCTGGTCGACACGGTCGCCGACAACGCTTCGTCTTCGGCCTTCGTCATCGGCGGTTCGCCGAAGAAGCTCGGCGAGCTCGACCTGCGCGGCTGCAAGATGACGATGAGCCGCGACGACGAACAGAACGTTTCTACAGGCACCGGCGCAGCCTGCCTCGGCCATCCGCTCAACGCAGTGGTGTGGCTGGCGCGCACCATGGCTCGCGTCGGCGCACCACTGAAGGCAGGCCACCTGGTGCTGTCCGGCGCGCTTGGCCCGATGGTCGCGGTGGAAGCCGGCAAGAGCTACACCGCCTATATCGACGGCCTCGGCAGCGTGGTCGCCTCCTTCGACTCCAATTGACGGGACTTCGTCATGACTACCAAGATTAAGGCCGCGATCATCGGCTCCGGCAATATTGGCACCGACTTGATGATCAAGATCCTGCGCAATGCGCAGCACCTGGAAATGGCCGCCATGGTCGGTATCGACCCGGCCTCCGACGGTCTGGCTCGCGCATCACGAATGGGCGTCGCCACCACCCACGAAGGCGTTGAGGGCCTGACCCGCCTGCCGATCTTCAACGAGATCGACTTCGTCTTCGATGCAACATCTGCCAGCGCTCACGTGAAGAACGACGCGTTCCTGCGGGGCCACAAGCCCGGTCTTCGTGTGATCGACCTGACCCCGGCCGCAATAGGCCCCTATTGCGTGCCGGTGGTCAACCTGGAGCAGCACCTGCAAGCATTGAACGTGAACATGGTGACCTGCGGTGGGCAGGCGACCATTCCGATAGTGGCGGCGGTGTCTAGCGTGGCGAAGGTTCACTACGCGGAAATCATCGCCTCCATCGCCAGCATGTCCGCCGGCCCCGGCACCCGCGCCAATATCGACGAGTTCACCGAGACCACCAGCAAGGCAATCGAAGTCATCGGCGGCGCGGCCAAGGGCAAGGCGATCATCATCATGAACCCGGCCGAGCCGCCGCTGATCATGCGCGACACCGTCTATGTGCTGTCCGAAGCGGTGGATCAGGCCAAGGTCGAGGCGAGCATCGAGGAAATGGCCGCCGCCGTGCAGGCCTACGTCCCCGGCTACCGCCTGAAGCAGAAGGTGCAGTTCGACGAGGTCACCGACCTCAACATCCCCGGCCACGGCCGCTTCAGCGGCCTGAAGACCTCGGTGTTCCTCGAAGTCGAAGGCGCTGCCCACTACCTGCCGGCCTATGCCGGCAACCTCGACATCATGACCTCCGCCGCGCTGACCACCGCCGAGCGCATGGCGCAAGCAATGGGGGCCTCGGCATGAGCCAGAAACTCTATATCTCCGACGTGACCCTGCGCGACGGCATGCATGCCATCCGCCACCAGTATTCGCTGGAAGACGTGAGTGCGATTGCCACCGCACTCGACCTCGCAAAAGTGGACTCCATCGAAGTCGCGCACGGCGATGGCCTGCAAGGTTCGTCCTTCAACTACGGCTTCGGCGCGCACACCGACCTGGAATGGATCGAAGCGGCGGCTGACGTGGTCAAGCACGCCAAGATCGCCACGCTGTTGCTACCCGGCATCGGCACCATCCATGACCTGAAGAGCGCCTACACCGCCGGCGCCCGCGTCGTCCGTGTCGCCACGCATTGCACCGAAGCGGATGTGTCCAAGCAGCACATCGAATACGCCCGCGAGTTGGGCATGGACACCGTCGGCTTCCTGATGATGAGCCATATGCAGACGCCGGAAGGCCTCGCGCAGCAGGCCAAGCTGATGGAGAGCTATGGCGCCACCTGTATCTACGTGGTCGATTCCGGTGGGGCCATGAACATGGACGACATTCGCGCGCGCTTCCGCGCGGTGAAGGCCGTGCTCAAGCCCGAGACCGAAACCGGCATCCACGCCCACCACAACCTCAGCCTCGGCGTGGCTAACTCCATCGCTGCGGTGGAGGAGGGCTGCAACCGCATCGACGCCAGCCTGGCCGGCATGGGCGCCGGTGCAGGCAACGCGCCCCTGGAAGTCTTCATCGCCGCCGCCGACAAGCTCGGCTGGCACCACGGCACCGACCTCTACGCTCTGATGGACGCGGCCGACGACCTGGTGCGCCCGCTGCAGGACCGCCCTGTGCGCGTGGATCGCGAAACCCTGGCCCTGGGCTATGCGGGCGTCTATTCGAGCTTCCTGCGCCATTCGGAAGTGGCCGCGCAGAAGTACGGCATCAAGGCGGTGGACATCCTCGTCGAGCTGGGCAAGCGGCGGATGGTCGGTGGCCAGGAAGACATGATCGTCGACGTCGCCCTGGACCTGCTCAAGAAGTAAGCACATGAGGAAATTGCAGAGTGATTTTTTGCACAACTCACCCAGGTCAACATTGAGTTCCGGGTATCCAAGAAAAGGAAATGTCCCATGGTTGACTTAGATCTGTGCCGCACCGCGGTCATCAATATCCATTGGCAGCACGACATCGTCTCTGGCACCGGTGCATTTGGCGAGACGTTTGCCACGATGGCCAAGGAGCGCGGTAGCGCGGCCAAGGCGAAGGCGCTGAGCGAGGCGGCTCGTGTGGCCGGCGTATTCGTCGTCTCGGTACGGACCGCATTCCAAGCGAACCACTCTGATCTGCTCGGCACCGCGCCACTTTTCGGGATGGTCCTTGAACTCGGTGCTCTCATCGAAGGCACCAACGGCGTCGAGTACATCCCCGAGATGGCACCTGCCCCGTCCGACTTCATCGTCTCCTCGGCCAGTGCCACTGGATTCCACAGCACAGACCTGAACCGCGTGCTGCGCAGCCGCGGCATCGACACGGTGCTCCTCACCGGTGTTGCCACAAACTTCGCCGTTGAGGGCACTGGCCGTGAGGCGTTCGCCCTCGGCTACAAGACGGTCATCGTTTCGGATGCGACGGCTGCCAAAACGGCCGAAGCGCACGAGGCGACGCTCGAGAATTTCCGGCTCCTCGGCTGGGTTGTTACCAGCGACGAGTTGATCGCAGCGTTCAAGTCCGCAACGACCTGAGCAGGTCGAATCCATCATTACCCTAGGAGCCTCGACATGAGCTACCCACCCCTTCATATCGCCGGTGTCGGCATCACCCCTTTCGGCAAGCAGCCCGACAGGAGCGTCAAGGACCTGGTGCGCGAAGCCGTGACCGCTGCACTGCAGGACGCGGGCTGCGAAGCGCGCGACGTGCAGGCAGTCTACTTCGCCACGGCCGGACAGGGGGCCATCGAAGGCCAGCACATGGTGGCCGGCGAAATCGCGCTCAAGGCCATGGGCATCACAGGCATTCCCGTGACCAACGTGGAAAACGCCTGCGCGAGCTCCAGCACCGCGCTCAATGCAGCCCAGTGGTACGTGGCTGCGGGCGGCGGCGACATCTGCCTGGTGGTGGGCGTAGATAAGCTGTTCTCGCCCGACAAGGAAAAGAGCTTTGCCGTGTTCGATGGTGCCTGGGACGTGCACACCGCGCACGCACAGGCCGAGGTGCTGCGCGCGCTCGCGCCGCGCGTGCAGCCTCCGGCTGATTATGTGGAGCCCGGTCGGCGCAGCGTGTTTATGGACATCTATGCCAGCTTGGCGCGCCTGCACATGCAGAGTTTCGGCACCACGCAGAGGCAGATCGCCGCCGTGGCCGCGAAGAATCACACCCACTCTATGTGCAACCCGATGGCTCAGTTCCAGTACCCGCTCACCATCGACGAAGTTATGGCCGCGCGTGCCGTGTCGTGGCCACTCACGCTGCCGATGTGCGCACCCATTGGCGACGGTGCCGCTGCCGCCATTGTCTGCAATGAAGCAGGCCTGCGTCGCCTGAAGAGTCTGCGGCGCGAACGTGCGGTCCGCCTCCATGCCAGCGTGTTGCGCACGGCCACCGAGCGCGCGCCCGAGGACTACGCGCACCACCTCTGCCACTTGGCTGCGCTCGAAGCTTACGAAAAGGCAGGCGTGGGGCCGCAGGACATGTCGCTAGCCGAAGTGCACGACGCCACTGCCTTCGCCGAGATCCAGCAGACCGAGGCGCTGGGGTTCTGTGCCTTCGGCGAGGGCGGGCCGATGGCCGAGTCCGGTGCCACCACGCTGGGCGGGCGCATCCCCATCAATGTCAATGGCGGCTTGCTCTCGCGGGGGCACCCGATCGGTGCAACCGGCCTGGCGCAAGTGCACGAGATGGTCACGCAACTACGCGGCGAGGCCGGCGCGCGGCAGGTCGAGGGCGCGCGCTTCGCCATCGCCGAAAACGGCGGCGGCTTCAACGGCGTCGAAGAAGCG
Organism: Pseudomonas sp. PNPG3; assembly: GCF_023093815.1. NCBI lineage: Bacteria > Pseudomonadati > Pseudomonadota > Gammaproteobacteria > Pseudomonadales > Pseudomonadaceae > Pseudomonas > Pseudomonas sp. PNPG3. The sequence continues at coordinate 113,589 of NZ_JALLKV010000004.1, read as the reverse complement.
GTGACCTGCATCACCATCCTCGGCCGCTGAGCCTGACCCCATCCGCCAAGGAGAACACCTCATGCATCTGAACCGACTGTTCCAGCGCAGCGTGCGCATGCACGGTCAGCGCCCCGCGCTTGTGCGCGGACGGGGCGAACCGATCACGTACGCTCAGCTCGATCTGCGTGTGCGAGCGCTGGCGCGCTGGCTGCGGCACGACCTCGGCCTGGCGCGTGGCGACCGGGTAGTGCTTGCGATGAAAAACTACACCGAATACGCCGAGGCCTTGCTGGCCTTGTGGACGGCAGGGCTTTGCGCCGTGCCAGTCAACAACAAGCTGCATCCGCAGGAGGTCGCGTACATACTCGAGAACTCGGACAGCCGCCTGTGCCTGTCGAGTGGCGATCTACTGGAGCAACTGCGGCCTGTGGCGGCGAAGCTGCCGGGGCTGGCGATGGTGGACGTGCGCGGTGATGCGTGGCAGCAGGCGCTGACCGGCGAGCCGCTGCCATGCGCTGAAGAGACCGGCAGCGACTACGAGCTGGCCTGGCTCTTCTACACCAGTGGCACGACCGGGCGGCCGAAGGGTGTGATGCTGACGCACGCGAATCTGGTCGCGATGTCGCTCAACTTCTTTGCCGACGTGCTGGCGATCGATGAGCATGACGTGCTGGTGCATGTGGCGCCGATGTCGCACGGTGGCGGCCTCTACGGCATCGCCTACATGCTGCGTGGTAGCTTGCAGGTGGTGCCGGAAAGCGGAGGCTTTGATGAAGCCGAGCTGTTTGACCTGCTGGCGCATTACCAGAAGGTCAGCCTCTTCGCCGCACCCACTATCGTGCTACGCATGGTTGAACACGCGAAGCGTACGCGGGCCCTGGCTGATGCTCCGGTGTGTCCGGGTCTGCGCTGCCTGATAACCGGCGGCGCGCCGTTCTACGTGGAAGACATCAAGGCGGCCGTGCAGTGTTTCGGTCCTCGCATCGCACAGGTGTACGGCCAGGGCGAAACACCGATGACGATCAGTGCGCTGAGCGCTGTACGAATCGCGCAGGCGGTCGAAGAGGGCGACGGAGAGTTGCTCGCATCGGTGGGCTACCCTCAAACCACTGTTGAGATCGAGATCCTTGACAACATGGGCCGCCCGGTGACTCCCGGCACGCTTGGTGAGGTGACGGTGCGTAGCCCGACGGTGATGCGCGGCTACTGGAGTAACCCGGAGGCCACCGCGCAGACCATGCCCGACGGCGTGCTGCATACCGGCGACGTGGGTTTCCTCGATACGCGCGGCCTGTTGCACCTGCGCGACCGCTCCAAGGACGTGATCATCAGCGGCGGCACCAACATCTACCCGCGCGAGGTCGAGGAGGTACTGCTGCGCCATCCCGAGGTTGAAGAGGTGTCCGTGATAGGGACACCCGATCCGGAATGGGGGGAGGCTGTCACCGCCGTGGTGGTGGTTCGCAATGGCAGTTCAGTCGATCAAACGGAGCTCGACACTCTGTGCCTCGAAAGCATTGCTCGCTTCAAACGTCCCAAGCACTACGTGTTCATGGAGGCGTTGCCAAAAAATGCGACCGGCAAGGTATTGAAAAACCAGCTTCGCCAGGCAATCGCTGACCAAGTAGCCCCCAAATTTGATGCATGGCAACTATGACAACAACAGTTTCGGTGCGATCAACCGGCGCATCGAGCAAGTTTTGACAGGGGGCACGATGCTCGTCGAACAACGCACCTACACATTGCAACCGGGTAAGACCCACGAGTACTTGGCCTTGTACGAGGCCGAAGCCCTTCCGATCCAGAGGCGCATCCTCGGCCGTTTGGTCGGCTACTACCGCAGCGAGATCGGTGCGCTCAATCAGGTGGTACACCTGTGGGCTTTCACCGATCTCCTCGAGCGCGAGCAACGCCGCGCGGTAATGCAAGCTGACCCAGGCTTCAAGGCGTATGTGCAGAAGATGTTACCGCTGCTGATCAGTCAGGAGTCACGCATCCTGGCACCTGCCCCGTTCTTCACTCCGACCTGGCAGGAGTGAGCCTTGGACAGGGCACGGAATATCCCGGCGTTCCGGGACAGACGGGTCAGGGGGGCTTGCGTAAATTTCAGGGTGGAACAACAGCGTGCGCGCTGAATGTTGAATGAACTGAAAAGGGATACCGAGTGAGCGACCATAAACCTTCGTTGACATGTGATGTCTTGATTTCCGGATACGGTCCGAGTGGTGCCACATTGGCCAATCTCTTGGGCCTGCGGGGATTCAATGTCGTCGTTGTCGAGCGCGATAAGGAAATCTACGACAAACCCCGAGCGATTACTGCCGACCATGAGGTCATGCGGATATTCCAGGAATGCGGTCTTGCCGACGAAATCATGCAGTCGAGCATTCCCCATCCCGGCTCGGACTACATCGGTCTCGACAACCAGATCATCAAACGCCTCTATCCCGCACCCCCTCCGCTTTCGCTGACCTGGGATCCGACCTGGCTATTCGTGCAGCCGGAGCTGGAGGCCACTCTTCGGCGCGGCGTTGATCGTTTCCAATGCGTCAGCACCTTCCTGGGTCATGAACTCGTCAGCTTCACGCAGGATGATACGGGGGTGCGCGCAAGTGTCCGTCGTATGGACAGCGACGATTTCTTCGAGGTAACGGCTCGCTACCTGGTCGCCTGCGACGGTGGGCGCAGTACGGTGCGAAAATTGCTCAAGAGCACGGTTGAAAACCTCGATTTCGACGAGTGGTGGATCGTGGCCGACGCGAGACTGCGTGGTGAACTGGATCTGCCAAAGCGAGCCACCCACTACTGTCACCCATGGCGGCCGGGCTCATTCGTCATCGGCCCCGGCGACCTTCGCCGCTGGGAGGTCAAGATCCTTCCCGGCGAAAACCCTGCCTCGTTTGAGTCGGATGAGGCCTTTCTCCAAGTTCTGTCGAACTTTGTCGACATCTCGAAAATCGAGCTGTGGCGCAAGGCGATTTATTGCTTTCACGCCCTGGTCGTCGACGAATGGCGGTGTGGCTGCGTCTTCCTCATGGGCGACGCAGCACACCAGACTCCTCCATTTTTGGGGCAGGGATTGTGCGCAGGCATTCGCGATGCGGCAAACCTCGCGTGGAAGCTTGATGCCGTCGAGCGCAAGGGCTTTCCCAGCACACTGCTGGACACCTACGGTGAGGAACGAAAACCGCATGTTCGCCAAGTCGTCGCTAGTGCCAAGGAGATAGGCCTGATCATCGGTGAACTCGACATGGAAGCAGCGCGCAAGCGCGACGCACTGCTTGGCGAGCAGATCGCATCCGGAAAGGCGGAGACTATCCGTCAGAAGTTCGTCCCGGGGCTTGAGACCGGTCTGCTTGGCAAGGACCCTCAAGGCCGGCTTGCGAACAGTGCCGGCGAGGTGTTCGTCCAGCCCTGGGTGAAATCGGGTGGGAATGTGTTTGCCCGGATGGACGATCTGGTCGAGCCGGGGTTTGCCGTGTTTACCACTTCGCGCGAGTTGCTCCTTGATTTGAGCGAGGAGGCGCGAAGGATCATGCGGCGTTTTGACATTCATCTCGTCCAATTCGAAAAGGCAGCGCACGCGCCGGCGCGTGACCAGTGGAACGTGCTCCACCTGGAAGAGCAGAACGATCTCGCATTCAACTGGTTCAGGGACCGTCATGTACAAGCGGTCCTGGTCAGGCCCGATCACTATGTTTTCGGCGCAGCAGCAGATGCGGCTGCGCTCGACGGGCTCCTGCGCCAGTTGGCAGCACATGCCCCAGCGACAGAGCCAGAACTCCAATAGGCTAAAGCATCACGCCGGCTTGGCTTTCCCGTCTATCTACATTTCCATTTTCAGGGCAAGAGGATCAAATCGTGAACGCCATCACCTCAACCAGCAATGATCTGCAATACCAGGTTGGCTTCGGGAACCAGTTTTCGACAGAGGCCGTCGCGGGTGCGTTGCCGATCGGCAGAAACTCTCCGCAGAAGCACCCGCTCGGGCTTTATACGGAACTGCTATCAGGAGCCGCGTTCACCGCGCCGCGAGCTACCAACCAGCGGACATGGCTTTATCGAATTCGCCCGTCAGCGATGATGAAGCCCTTGGTGCGCCTCGACAATCGGCAGTGGAGGAGCGGCCCGTTCAACGAAGTGGATGTACCGGCGAGCCGGCTGCGCTGGAGTCCGCTGCCGATACCTACGGAACCAACCGATTTTGTCGACGGCATCTTCACGATTGCGGGCAATGGCTGCCCGCAATCGCAGTCCGGCGTTGCAATTCATGTGTACACCGTGACTAAGTCGATGTCAGATCGTTATCTCGTCAATGCTGACGGTGACATGTTCTTTGTTCCGCAGCACGGCCGGCTCGTCATCCATACCGAGATGGGCAAGCTGACTGTCGAACCGCTTGAGATCGCCGTGGTCCCGCGCGGAGTCAGTTTCCGCGTTGATCTGGATGGTGATGTAGCGCGGGGTTACCTATGCGAAAACTACGGAGCTGCCTTTGCGCTGCCGGAACTGGGGCCGATTGGCTCCAACGGCCTTGCCAACGCCCGTGACTTCATGACACCGGTGGCAAGTTACGAGGATCGTTCGGGCCCGGTAACCCTCGTCACCAAGTTCATGGGGAATCTCTGGACCTCGCAACAGGAGCACTCTCCGCTCAATGTCGTGGCTTGGCACGGCAACTATGTCCCTTATAAGTATGATCTGCGCCGCTTCATGGCTATCGGAACCGTGACTTACGATCATCCGGACCCTTCGATCAACACGGTACTTACCTCGAAATCCGAAGTGCCCGGCACAGCAAACCTCGACTTCGCCATCTTCCCGCCGCGGTGGCTGGTTGCCGAGAACACTTTCCGGCCGCCTTGGTTCCATCGAAACGTGATGAGCGAATTGGCCGGTCTGGTCGAGGGCGTTTACGACGCAAAGGCGGAGGGTTTCGTCCCCGGTGGCATCAGCCTCCACAACAGTTTCATGCCGCACGGCCCCGACAAGGCGTCTTACGATACGGCGGTGGCAGCGGATTTGCAGCCGCACCGGTTGGACAACACCATGGCAGTCCTGTTTGAAAGTCGCTATGTGTTCCGGCCCACCGCACAGGCGCTAGAGCATGCTTCGCTGCAAAAAGACTATGACGCTGTTTGGGATGGCTTCGAGGCGAATTTCGGCAGCAAATAGACTTGAGGTGCTAAATGCTCGACGCACTCTCCATCCATCCGGCCAAGCAGCATGTGCCGATATCGGGTCTGGGCTTGCTTGTGGGCGCCATTGGCGATGCGGCGTTCTGGCCCAGGCTTATCGATTACTTGAACTCGGAAGTCGGGGGCGAGCACTGCGCGGCTTGGCAACTGACGAACGAGAGAATGCATTGTGTCGGGGCTGCCAGCTGGAACGGCTCGAATCAGGCGCAGCGTCGGCTGGCCCTATACGCCGAACCAGCTTTCTGGCGCCGCGACCCCGGAGTGGCCCTGGCGCGCAGGTGTGGGGCTGACGGAGAGTCCATCATCATCCGCATGACCCCGCGTTTGGTATCCGACACCTTGATTAGGGAAACTTTGTACGGCAAAGACCATATCGTTGAACGGATCATGGCTTGTCGGCTACAGCCCGGTTCGATATTCGGATTGAACGTTCTGCGCTCCGAGGAACATGGTCCTTTTTCCGGTACACAGATGGAGACTTTTAGTGCAACTGCCGGGACGCTGTTGTCCATCCTGCAGAAACACGAGCAACTGGTGAAAGGGCGACCCAATGACAACCCCGTGTCAGAAGCAAGGCTTCCGGAGGTGGAGCAGGCGCTGCAGGTTGGACCTCCCCCCTTGTCCAGGCGGGAGGCGCAGGTTTGCGCGCGGATGATTTGCGGGTTCTCGTTGCAGGCGATTGCCAACGAACTTGGAGTCAGCCATGAAACGATCGAGACATATCGCAAGCGCGCATACCTGCGTCTGGAAATTTCTAGCAAGCAGGAGCTACTGCTCAGATATCTGGGTTACGGCTAAGGCCTGACGGGGCCATCCGAGCAGCCCCGTTCGCCTGCGAGCCTGCGGTTTCAGAGATCGATGACGCGCCTGAGCAGTTCGAAGGGTACGCGCCTCTGGGCTTATTCTCGGAGTCGTTGTCGGCCGTCTTCTGATGGATGTGCATCTGCAGGCGGCGATCCTCGAAGTTGACGCGGTCGCCGATGCGGAAGCACTCGCGGGTGGAGCGTACTGCTGCGTGCCAAGCACAAGAGGCACTTGTTCTGGGCCTTCCTCAATCGCTTCACCCGGCGTCCGTTGTTGGCCATGAAGCATGAGTTGGTGTTCGAGGACACGGACGAAGGCTTCCAATGCGACGAAAAGGAAAGCGTGCTGGCCGATATGGCTCGGCTCGGCCGCAAGGGGATTCCTGTGGGCTGCCGTGGCGGAGGATGCGGCGTGTGCAAAGTGCAGATCATCAGTGGCAGCTATATGTCCTGCACCATGAGCCGCCAGCATATAAGCGTCGAAGACGAGTCTTTGGGAATAGTGCTGGCATGCCGCATCTATCCGCGTAGCCGGATTACCCTCAGGGTAGTGGGGAAGATGAGGAAATCGGTTTATGCGGGAAGTACCGCTCCGGCCAGCATCGACATTGAGTCGCGGCCTTGATTGGCATCCCTGAGTTTTTCATTGCACCATGGACCTAGTTGTTCTCCACAGCGTTGTCGCGCCAACAAATAGCATCAATTGGCTACAAGTTCCGTCCTGAGGTTTTCGATGCCCGACTACAAGGCTTCGCTGCGCGACATGCGCTTCCTGCACACCGACGTGTTCGACGCCCCGGTCCTGGCCGAGCGCGTCGACGCCGACACCGCCGAGGCCATCCTCGAAGAGGCGGCAAAGCTCACCGGCGCCTGCTCGCCCCGCTCAACCGCAGCGGCGACGAACAGGGCGCGCAATGGCAGGACTGCGCGGTCAGCACCCCGGCCGGCTTCCGCGAGGCCTACGCCACCTATGCCGAGGGCGCCTGGGTGGGCCTGGCCGGCAACCCCGAGTACGGCGGCATGGGCATGCTGAAGATGCTCTCGGTGCAGTTCGAGGAAATGGTCTACGCAGCCAACGCCAGCTTCGCCCTCTACTTAACCCTGTCCGCCGGCGCCTGCCTGGCGTTGGACGCCCACGCCAGCGAGGAACTGAAGCAGAAGTACCTGCCGGCCATGTACGAAGGCCGCTGGGCCGGCTCCATGTGCCTGACCGAGCCCCATGCCGGCACCGACCTCAGGCTGATCCGCACGAAAGCCGAGCCGCAGGCGGACGGCAGCTACGCCATCAGCGGCACCAAGATCTTCATCACCGGCGGCGAACAGGACCTGACCGAAAACATCATCCACCTGGTGCTGGCCAAGCTGCCCGACGCGCCGGCCGGCTCGCGCGGCATCTCGCTGTTCCTGGTGCCCAAGGTGCTGGTGGGCGACGACGGCGCCCTCTGCGCGCGCAACGCCGTGAGCTGCGGCTCCATCGAGCACAAGATGGGCATCAAGGCCTCGGCCACCTGCGTGATGAACTTCGACGGCGCCATCGGCTGGCTGGTAGGCGAGCCGAACAAGGGCCTGGTGGCACTGCTCACACCGGTGGCCAAGGCCTTCTTCACCGACACCGGGCTGGAAAGCTGCGTGCACGGCCAACAGGTGTTCGGCGGCCACGGCTACATCCGCGAATGGGGCCAGGAACAGCTGGTGCGTGACGTGCGCATCGCGCAGATCTACGAAGGCACCAACGGCATCCAGGCCCTGGACCTGGTCGGGCGCAAGGTGCTGGCCAACGGCGGCGAGCTGCTGGCGCTGTTCGCCGGGGAAATCCGCGCCGGACGACGAATTCAGCGCCCCGCTGTTGGACGCCCTGGGCCAGCTGGAAGCTCTGACCCGGCAACTGCAGGACCGCGCAAGGCAAGACCCACGCGAATCGGGCGCAGCGGCGGTCGACTACCTGCACCTGTTCGGCTACACCGCCTACGCCTACATGTGGGCCCGCATGGCCCGCGCCGCCGCCGGCCAGGCCAGCGACTTCCACCAGGCCAAGCTGGCGCGCGCTCCTGCTTCGCCCGGCTGCTGCCGCGCACCCAGTCCCTGGCCAGCGCCGTGCGCGCCGGCAGCGAAAGCCTCTACGCGCTGGAGGCCGAGCAGTTCTGATTCCCTGTTGAGTGTGTTGCGCGGCCAGCCCTTCGGGGCGCGCCGCGCTTTTTTACTTAGGATTTCCAGCCAGAAATCCCTCTTCCATTTGTCCGAGCGGCCGGCCCTCTTCCTTTTCTGGAACTACGTGCAACGCGAGACGCCGTCGTTGGAGGAGCAGGCGCTGCGCTACCAATCCCCGGAAGACCACGGTCCCAGAGCCCGGTGTTTATCGGCCACCTTCGATGAACTGCAGGCGGTGCGCCAGCCTGGAGCTGTAGGGCAAGCGTGAAGCCGAACTGAAGCAGCATTCCAGCAGGCCATGGGCGATGTCAGCCGAGTGCTGTTAGCCAACGACACGGTGTCCTATCTGGCTCTGCGGCGAGACGGCTTGTCCCGGAGATCCGGGGCATACGGGCGAAGCACTTCTGACATAAATTGCGGAAGTCCAAAATCAAAAGGAGCGATCATGATACTTGCAACTCTCCGAGAGGGTGGCCCCGACGGCACTCTCATCGTTGTCAATCGGGCAAGGACTAAAGCCGTCCGTGCCGAAGGAATTGCGATCACGCTCCAGGCAGCCTTGGATACGTGGGTCACGGCCGAGCCACAGCTGCTTGCGCTTGCCGAAGACCTCGAGCGCGACGACTGCCCCGACGTGTTTGCGCTTGATCTGTCGAAGCTGGCGGCACCATTGCCGCGGGGTTTCGCCTTCTATGACGCGGCCTGCTATCCGGAGCACATTTCGATTATCCGCAAGGCACGAGGTGCCACCCTGCCGGCCGATTTCCTTGAACAGCCGATGATGTACCAAGCCGTCGCAAGCCCGATACTCAGTTGGTGCGATCCCATCAAGGTCGCCGACGACGTGGGCTACGGAGTTGACCTAGAGGCGGAAATCGTCGTCATCACTGGGGAGGTGCCGAGCGGCACCAAGGCCAACGAAGCCGCTGGGCACATCAAGCTGCTGGGCTTGCTGAACGATGTTTCGCTGCGCAACATCGTGGCTCCCGAACTGGCTCGCGGTTTCGGCTTTCTCCACAGCAAATCGGATAAGGCCATGGGGCCCTTCGTCGTCACACCGGATGAGCTCGGCAATCTTTGGAACGGGAGCATGTTCACCGGAGGGCGATATCTCATCGGGATCCGCGGGGAGCGCTTGGGCGAGTTGGACCCGGGCAAGGATGTCGTATTCAACTACTGCGACCTCATCCAGCACGCCGCAAAGACCCGCATCCTCGTGCCGGGCACGATGATCGGCGCAGGCACGCTTGCGAACAAGGACGGGAAAACGGGAAGCGGATGCATCGCCGAGCAGCGCGCCCGCGAGCAACTTACGCGAGGCGAGATGTGCACCGGGTACCTGCGCTATGGGGATGAGCTTTACCTGGAGATGTTCGATCTGGAAGGCCGGTCGATCTTCGGTCCCATCCGACAGAAGCTTGCGCCACTGGATAAGTCATAAAGCAGCGCTGAGCGAAATGTAAACAAGCTATCTCTGAACAAATTATCGAGGCCACACATGTCTAAGGTTGTAGTTTTTAACCAGACTGGCGGAGCAGAGGTATTAGACTTTCAGGATATTCAGGTACCTGCACCTGCGGCAAATGAAGTGCAGATCCGCGTAAGAGCGATCGGCATCAACCGCGCCGAAATCATGTACCGTCGTGGGCAATATATTTATCCGCCCGTTTTTCCGGCGCGTTTGGGCTATGAGGCTTCCGGTGTAGTGGAAGCCGTGGGGGAGGATATCCACGAGTTCGCGCCAGGTGACAGCGTTAGCGTCATCCCAGCGTTCAGCTTTCATGACTATGGCATGTACGGCAAAGTGGTCAACGCGCCAGGTCATGCGGTCGTAAAACATCCAGAGAGTCTGAGCTTTGAAGAAGCCGCAGCCTGCTGGATGATGTATATAACCGCTTTTGGCGCGTTGGTGGAATATGCCGACATCAAGCCCGGCGATAATGTACTAATCAATGCAGCTTCCGGCTGTGTCGGGCAGGCGGCAATCCAGATTGCCAACTGGCGTGGTGCCAAGCCCATTGCCATGACCCGTACCAGTGAAAAACGCGATTTGCTGTTGAAACTGGGGGCTGCAGCGGTGATTGCCAGTCAGGAGCAGGACCTGGTGGCAGAGATCGAACGTATTACCAACGGTGCCGGCGTCCGCGTGGTCTTTGATCCCGTGGGGGGGCCAGGGGTGGGGAAAATCGCCCAGGCGATGTCACCCAGAGGAATATTCTTCCAGTACGGTTTGCTGGATATCCGCGACCTGACGATTCCGCTATCCGCGATACTCGGTCGCCGCCTGACTTTCCGTGGTTATGACATTTTCGAAATCACTGCCGACTGCGAAAAACTGGCACGGGCCAAACAGTTCCTTACTGAAGGGCTGAAATCAGGCCAGCTCAAGCCGCCGATCGACAAAGTCTTTCCATTCGCCGAAATCGCAAAGGCACATGAGTACATGGAAGCCTGTGGACATGTCGGTAAAATCGTTGTCACCGTCTAACTCCGGTGGGGCGCGCCCCTGTGCTGCATTCGTCCTAGCCAAGAGCGCATCAGGCGTAACCGTCCGAGCAACCCGTAGTTCTCCACCGCCGCTGAATCATCGATCCTTGCGGCCCCGAACTCACTTTAGATTTATGTACTTCTGTCGTGGCGATGCAGCATTCGTCAATCGTGGTGGGGGTAAGCCGTGGCTATCGGAGACGCTTTTCTATCCGCTGGAGCGGATCCGGCATACCTGCGGGAAATCTTGGCGGAACTGACCGGGAACAGCATGGATGCGGTTGCAGTCGCCCGCCCTGCAACTGGCGGACGATATATGGGCAAGCTGGAAAACCTGAATGTGCCAGCTTTCGTATCTCCAGATGCTGCCTGGCAGGGTAGGACGTCGGCACGATAATTTTTCTCGTCGGCTCGCCAGCCCTCCGATCCTGCCGTCTCTCGAGCAGTCGGGTATGCCTCGAAGGTCACGCCCATTGGTGACGACAGGGTATACGCCGACCGCCCGGCCGCGGTACTGATGCAACTCGGGGCTGGGGAGTGGGCGGGTCGATATTAAGGTCGTCGAGGTACGGCGCACTGGACCGGGCACGACGATGTCTGCCGTGCGTTGGGCTGGTGGTGGCATGGTGGTGGTGGCAGGGGGCCCATACATATGGAAGTTTTGCTGCGTCCCGTTTGCGACGCCCCGGATGATGTGTGGTTGGTGGCCTTGAGCCCTCCATAGCTATGGTTCCGCGCAGCGGAGCGGACGCCACTTCGAGGACGCGCTGTTCTTCAACAAACGGAGCCGATTGGTGCGCTGAGCATAGGAAGAAAATAAGAATGAAGTTCAGATCCCGCGTTCCTGGAATTGATGCGCTGTCCGTCCGATCGCGATTGTGCGCGTTGATCCTACTTTCGATCCTCGGCCTGTCCGTGCTGGGGGGGCTGGGCGCGGTTGGTATGCATCGGGTGACCGAGGCCATGCGATCGGTCAGCCGGGTCAATGTTCCGGCGATGCAGCATCTTTCTGCGCTACGCACCGCGCGTCTCGAAACAATCCTCGTCGTGCAGGAGGGGGCGGCCTGGGACGTCGCCGAATTGGAGGAGACCATTCCGGACGAGCAGGAGCGGCTCGACGAGGGGCGCGGGGTGTTCGTCGGCATTTTCGAGCGCTTCAAGGAGGCCCGCGGCCGGGCGCTGGCCGCCGAGGCGCTTTATGCTTCCTTGCCGGTCGGAGAGCTCCAGCGTACTAAGTGGCGGGAGATGCATGCCGACTGGGAGCGCTTCAAGAAGGAAGAGGAAGGCTTCTTGGAACTTGCTCGCGCTTTAGGTGAGGCGCCATCGTGGCAAACATTCCGTGCGCGCCTCGGTGCCTTCCATGCACTGGCCGATCGGTGGGCCAATTACTACGGCACGCTGGATAGCCGGCTTGTCGAGCTTACTGGGGTGAGCGTGGATGATGCCCGCGGTGCACAAACCGAAGTCGACGCGGCTGCCGCGCTCGGCACTCGTGTGGGCCCGCTGTCGGCGGCCGTTTGCGCCGTGGTGCTGGTGCTGCTCGGCCTGTTGATCGCCCGGAGCGTGATAGTCCCTCTCAACCACATGCGCAATACGATCCGGGTCATCGCCGAACGTAACGATCTGACCCTCCGCGCGGCGGTGCGCGGCCAGGATGAACTGGCCGAGACGGCGAGCGCGCTCGACCTGATGTTGGGCAGTGTGCAGACATCGATCGCTGAGGTGCGTAGCGCCGCAAGCGCCATCGACGAGGCCTCGGCGCGCGCTGCCGACATGGCTGGGCGGGTGGCCGGCGCGTCCGAGCGGCTCAAGTGCACGGCAGACGACATGACACGCTCCGTCGCCGCCATGGTGGATGGCATCCGTAACGGCACCGCGCGCAGCGGCGAGGCACTTGACAGTGCGGCCGACGCGCGCGGCAGCGCGCGCGAGGGGGCGGACGCGATACGCCGTTCGGTGTCCGAAATGGAAGCGCTGTCAGCTCGCGTTCAGGAGACCGGCGCATGCGTGGCGGCGCTCGAACGTGAATCGGCCAGCATCTCGGGCATCGTCACGGTCATCAAGCAGATGGCGAAGCAGACCAACCTGCTGGCGCTCAACGCGGCCATCGAAGCGGCCCGCGCGGGCGAGCAGGGCAGAGGCTTCGCCGTCGTCGCCGACGAGGTGCGCATGCTGGCGGAGAATACCAGCACGTCCGCGGAGGAGATCGGTGACAAGCTGGTCGCCATGGCGGGTTCATGCCAGATCGCAGCACGCAGCATGGACGAGGTGGTCGCCCATATGGCATCGGGGCGCGAGCGTTCGAGCGCCGCGGCCTCGCACATGGCCAGCATCCAGCGCGAGGTCGAACGGACCGCAGGCATGATCAGCGGGGTGGCCGACGACATCGGTCGCCAGAATGCGGCGACCGCGGATATCTCATCGTTGCTGCAGGCGCTGGACGAGACGAGCCGCGCCAACGCCGAAGCGGGCACCCTTAGTACGGAGATGTCGGCGCAACTACGCGGCCATGCGGGCCAGCTGCGCGACGCGCTGGCCAGGTTCAAGGTCTGAAGGACTCCGCAGCATTATGGACGGGCCGGCCTCCAAAGGGGGCGGTTTTTCACTGCCGGTGTAGATGTCACCCACGCCCCAGGCCGAGCAACTCGGTGTCAGGCTGCGCGAGATTATCCGTTCTCCACCTTCGCGGTGATTGCCTACCGGGGGTTCTTGAGAGTCGACGTTTTTCCGAGAGTTTGCGTTCCGTACAGCAGAACGTGCGGTCACGTTTTCTTCATCCCATTTTCAATAGTGCTTCCGGTTGTTGCCGGGTGGTCTGGACTTTGATGAGCGCTGGCCTCGGGCGGCGCTGGATCCGCAAGCAACTCGGTCGCGCGACTGTTGAGCAGCGCACCGGCCTGGAAATAGCCCATCACCGTGCCGACGCTGCGGTACTCGGTCATCGCCATCACCTCACCGAGGGGCACGCTCTTGCGGCCGGCCTCAGTGGCGAAACCCGAGCGCAGGCTGTGCGCCTCGCGCAGCAGGGTCTTTAGCGTCGGCACCTCGGTCGGACTCGGCCAACCTTTAAGTGCATGCCACTTGGCGAGCACCGCCAGGCGGTGGCGCACGGTGTTGTAGCTCAGCGGCCCCGGCTGGGCCTTGACCCGCACGGCGACCAGGGCCGCGTCGAGCGCCGGCGGTAACAGATGGGGCCAGCCGTCACCCTCCGGTCGGGCCAGGTGATCAAGGATGAATTGCACGGCGACCGCCTCGGGCACTGCGCCCGCGTCGAGATCACGGCCGTAGCGCAGTTGCGCCCAGGCCGACCAGTAGGCGAGGGCGCGCAGGGTATTGGCCGCCGTGCCGGCGGCCTGGGCGCTGGCCTCGAAGCGGTCGGCCGGCAACGGGGCTACAGAACTGCATGCTATCGAATGTCCGGGGTTGTCTTCATGGCTCCAGTCTCTCAGGAGTTGGCGCTTCCGAGAGTCGGGGCGGTTCGGCTCAAAAAAAAGGATACATTCAATAAAAAAGTGGATATAGGCGCGCGCGTAACAAGACTAGAGTCAGCCTACATGAAGAGAAATCCGAAAGCATTCTGAGGGCATAGGTAAGTTCATAGAGGTCTCATATGAATTCTCGATTTCCTATGACGCTTAATTTAAATAAAAGGGATTTTGATGAGCTGTGGCAAGGTTATGGATAATGTTGGGTCTGAATGGTTTTTGAGTATAAAGTTTTATTGCCTGAATTAAAGAAGTAGTGCGGTAGATCTTTATAAAAATAAGTAGTCGGAGGTATGGTTATGCAATCAAAAGTCAAAAAAACGGATGCAGCAGTCACGCCGATCAAATGGGTGAATAATTGGTCCGATGAAGAAATTAAAGGGCTGATTGATCAGAACGTGGGGTTGATCGACCCTCGTATATACTCTGACCAAAGCCTTTATGAAATTGAACTTGAGCGGGTTTTCGCGCGCTCTTGGTTGCTGCTAGGGCATGAAGGACATATCCCTAAACCGGGAGATTATCTCACTACCTACATGGGAGAAGATCCTGTCATTGTGGTCAGGCAGAAAAATGGCAAGATCAAAGTATTTCTGAACCAGTGCCGCCATCGCGGCATGCGCATTGAGCGTTCCGACTTTGGCAACGCCAAGTCCTTTACCTGTACCTATCACGGCTGGGCTTACGATATTGCAGGTAACCTAGTCAACGTTCCATTCGAAAAGGAAGCGTTCTGCGACAAAAAGGAGGGAGATTGCGGGTTCGATAAGGCCGACTGGGGCCCTTTGCAAGCACGGGTCGATACCTATAAAGGGCTGATTTTTGCCAACTGGGACGAGGAAGCCCCTGATCTCCTGACTTACCTCAGCGATGCGACCCCTTACATGGATGTCATGCTCGATCGCACCGAAGCGGGGACCGAAGTTATAGGTGGCATGCAAAAAAGTGTGATCCCTTGCAATTGGAAGTTTGCTGCTGAGCAGTTCTGCTCCGATATGTATCATGCGGGCACAATGTCCCACTTGGCCGGCGTTCTATCAAGCCTTCCGCCGGAGGTTGATCTTTCTCAAGTTCAGCTGCCGACCAGCGGTAACCAATTCAGAGCCAAATGGGGCGGCCACGGCACCGGTTGGTTTAACGACGATTTCAGCATGCTGCAAGCGATTATGGGGCCGGAGGTCGTGAAGTACTGGACCGAGGGGCCTGCAGCGGAGCGCGCCAATGCCCGTTTGGGAGGGAAGCTTCCCGCGAACCGGATGGTGGCCCAGCATATGACCATCTTCCCGACCTGCTCCTTCCTTCCCGGCATCAATACCGTTCGTACATGGCACCCTCGTGGACCGGGCGAAGTTGAGGTGTGGTCCTTCGTTGTGGTTGATGCTGATGCTCCTGATGAGATCAAAGAGGAGTTCCGCAGGAAAAATATCTTCACCTTTAATTCTGGTGGCACTTTCGAACAGGATGATGGTGAGAACTGGGTCGAGGTTCAAAATGTTTTGCGGGGCCATATGGCCAGGAGTACACCATTCTGCGCGCAAATGGGGGCCAATATTGCGGGACGCAATAACCCCGATTTCCCCGGAAAAACAGGTTACGTTTATAACGAAGAGGCGGCGCGTGGTTTCTATCATCAATGGTCTCGCATGATGTCAGAGCCGAGTTGGGAAACGCTGAAGCCGGAATCTTGATAAAGCATGCGCAGGCGTATTTTTTAATATGCGCTAATTGAAATGAATAGTGCGCAAGATTCATATAAGAAAAGGTAGGTGATTAATATGCCAAGTCCTGAGTTGAGCAGGTCCTTTGAATGGCCGGAGAAGCCTGTAGATCTTCAGCTGCAACATGCGGTAGAGCAGTTTTACTATCGCGAAGCACAGTTGCTAGATACGCAGGAATATGAAACCTGGCTTACGCTGTTGTCCGAAGACATCCATTATTGGATGCCGTTGCGCACTACTCATACAACGCGGAGCCGGAAGCTTGAATATAGCGGGCCTCATGATAATGCGCACTTTGATGATGATTATGAGTCAATTCGAGCCCGCGTGCGAGGAAGGGTATCAGGGCTGAACTGGACCGAAGATCCCCCTTCGCGCAGTCGTCACATGATCAACAATGTGATTGTTCGAGAAGTGGATGCAAACGGTGTGCTTGAGGTCGGTTCCGCTTTTCTTTGCTACCGAAACAGGCAGGAGCGGATGATGGACATCTTTGTCGGAGAGCGTCGCGATATTCTGCGGCCGGCGGACAACGGCTTTGGCTACGTGATTTCCAAGCGCACAATCCTATTGGATCAGAGCACCATACTGTCAAATAATATCAGTCTGTTCTTCTAACATTCTAATGTTCTTTGGGTATTGCATTTTTTAGTTACTGTATTCCCCTCCGCATTGTGGAGGGGGTGCAGGTCTTGCCAGGAATGGCTCAGAGCGTTTGTTCGTATTCGTAAGATAGTGGGTGGTCTTATGGCATATATAAAGGTTTGCAGTGTTTCTGATGTGCCAGAGGGAGATGCACTACAGATAGACGTGGATGACTCAACGATTGCGCTTTTCAATGTCGATGGTGAATTCTTTGCGACGCAAGATAAGTGTACCCATGGCGATTGGTCGCTGTCGGAAGGTGGTTATCTCGACGGTGACGTTGTGGAGTGCTCATTGCATCGAGCCAAGTTCTGCGTGAGAACTGGCAAGGTAAAAGCGGCACCTGCCTGCAAGCCGTTAATGATTTATCCGGTAAAGCTGGAAGGAGGTGATGTATACATCGACTCCTCAGCAGGAACGATAGCATCATGATCAACTCTATCATTATTGTTGGCATCGGGCTGGCCGGGGTGAGCGCAGCTCGCGCGTTGCGAGATGAGGGCTATGAAGGCACCATTCATATGATCGGCGCCGAACCAGACCTGGCTTATGATCGTACGGTTTTGTCCAAGAAGTTATTAACCGGCGAGTTGGATCGATCACCTGAAATACTGTGTGCCACTTGGTATGAAACGGCGAATATCGACCTGATCGTGGGTACCCGCGTCTCCAGTATAGATATATCAAGGCACCGAGTTCACCTCGAGTCCGGTGAAAGCCTTACATACGATAAGTTGATACTGGCCACTGGTGCAGATGCGCGAGCCATGTCGGTATCCGGCAGCGATCTTAATGGCATACATAGACTGCGCGGCAACGCAGATGCCGTTGAATTCCAGAAGGCGCTGAAGCCGGATCAGGCGCTCGTGATCGTCGGTGGCGGGTTGATCGGATGTGAAGTGGCCACGACCGCCAGTAGTCTGGGTGCGAACGTCACCATTCTCGAATCCGGCGATGAGCTCCTGGTGCGTATTCTGGGTTATCAAGTAGGTGCCTGGTGCCGTAAAGAACTGGAACGATTGGGCGTAAAAGTCGAATTGAATACCATGGTTTCCGGCTTTGACGGCGACAGTTCCGTCAATGCAGTGGTTTGTGCGGATGGTCGTACGTTCAAAACAGACACCGTGTTGATCAGTATCGGTGCAGAGCCCGCCGATAGCCTCGCGCGCGAGGCAGGTATTGCCTGCGATCGGGGAGTCATCGTCGATGCCTGTGGTATGAGCTCGTCCCCGGATGTTTACGCTGTCGGCGACGTTGCATCCTGGCCGCTACGGTGCGGTGCACATAGATCGTTGGAAACTTTCTTGAATAGCCAGGCTCAGGCTGTGATCGCCGCATCGTCGATATTGGGTAAAGGTGTGCCGACGCCACAGATTTCGACCTCTTGGACCGAGATTGCGGGGCACCGGATACAGATGATTGGTGATATTACAGGTCGTGGGGAGTTGATCACC
The DNA here is from genome assembly GCF_023093815.1 of Pseudomonas sp. PNPG3. NCBI lineage: Bacteria > Pseudomonadati > Pseudomonadota > Gammaproteobacteria > Pseudomonadales > Pseudomonadaceae > Pseudomonas > Pseudomonas sp. PNPG3. Next base: position 95,669 of record NZ_JALLKV010000004.1, on the reverse strand, counting down.
CGCGGAACCGTTGACGGCAAAGTTTCCTTCACCCTTTTTCGTATCGTGAATCAGGTTATCGAGGCCGCTATTTCCGTAAATGCCACCAAAGACTTTGTGGCGGCATCCCGTTTGGTGGAGTCACGGATGCCGGTCCAAACCAAAGTCCTGCAAGACAGCAGCTTCAAACTAGGTGATCTGCTTAAAGCAAAATCGGTAGCTTAGCAATACGAAGCAAGAGTTTTATGTTCTTTCTTTTAGAGAATAAGAAGTGGTGGCATATGAAGTTGTTAGGTGAAGTAGCATTGATTACAGGTGGTGCCTCCGGTCTGGGGCGCGCAATCGTTGACCGCTTTATTGCTGAGGGTGCTAACGTTGCGGTGCTCGATAAGTCCGAAGCCTGTATCCGTAAACTTGAATCCGAACATGGTAATAGGGTGGTCGGTGTCGTTGGTGATGTACGCTCGCTCGACGATCAAAAAACAGCCGCCAGCCGCTGTATCGATCAATTCGGAAAAATCGATACGCTAATCCCGAATGCCGGAATATGGGATTATAATACACCACTTATCGATCTGCCCGATGACCGGCTTGATTTAGTCTTTGATGAAATTTTTCAGATTAATGTCAAGGGCTATATTCACGCAGTAAAGGCCTGTTTACCGGCCTTAGCAAAAAGCCGCGGCAGTATTATCTGCACGGCTTCTAATGCGGGTTTCTATCCAAATGGCGGAGGGGTCCTCTATACGGCCTCTAAACACGCGATTATTGGTATCGTACGAGAACTTGCCTTCGAGCTCGCTCCCTATATACGTGTCAATGGCGTGGCGCCAGGAGGGGCACTGACAGACTTGAGAGGACCATGTCAATTAGGGATGGGCGAAAGATCCATATCCGACATCCCTCTTGCAGAGGTGCTGGAGGGTATGTTGCCTGTCGGTCGTATGCCCGAGGTTGAAGAATATACGGGTGCCTATGTCTTTTTTGCCACCCGCAGCGACTCCTTCCCGGCTACAGGCGCTGTCTTGAATTACGACGGCGGTCTGGGCGTCCGCGGAATTTTCTCCACGTCCGGTGGAAATGATCTATTAACTAAGCTGAATATTAGCTGAGGACATTTTTATGCTTATAAAAAGTTTGGGCTATATGGGTTTTTCTGTCAGCAATGTATCGGCGTGGCGCTCGTTTCTCACTAAAAAGGTGGGGCTGATGGAAGTTTTTGCTTCCGATAACCTCTGCCGTTACCGGATGGACTCGCGCAGTTGGCGTATATCGGTCGAAAAAGGAAGCGCCGATGATCTGGCGTATGCAGGCTATGAAGTGGCCAATGCAAAATCTTTGCAGGCACTGAAGCAATTGTTGGAAGAGCAAGGAGTCGATGTTACCACTGGAAGTAAAGAGCACCTAGAGCAGCGCGGGGTCATGGACCTGATCTCTATTCAGGACCCTTTTGGCATGACCTTGGAATTTTACTATGGCGCCACTGATTTGTTTCAATCTCCATTCATATCCCCCACTGGCGTCTCCGGGTTCAAGACTGGCGAGCAAGGTATGGGTCATTACTTCTATGCCGTTCCCGATATCGGGAAGGGCTTGAAGTTCTATACCGAAATTCTTGGCTTCGAGATTTCTGACGTCATCGATATCACCATCGCTCCTAATATGACAGTGCGAGGGTATTTCCTGCATTGCAACGGTCGCCATCACACCTTGGCGATTGCGGAGGCCCCGTTTCCCAAGCGCATTCATCACTTCCTCGTACAGGCATTGACCATTGACGATGTAGGTCATGCTTATGACCGATTGGATGCCGTAGACAAAACACTGGATTCGAATCTGAGTGCGATGCCAGAAGATGGTGTCGCTGAGTCGAGCGTGATTACGGCCTCCTTGGGCAGGCATGTCAACGACCACATGGTTTCGTTCTACGCGGCAACCCCGTCAGGCTTCGAGATGGAGTTCGGCTGGGGCGCAAGAGATCTCGACGACGACTCCTGGGTGGTTACACGGCACAATCGAACAGCGATGTGGGGCCATAAGTCGATGCGTACTGGTAAGTAGAAGTCTGGACTTTTTCGTAATAAATAAGCCGATTCAACTCCCTGCTTAATATGGTGGGAATGAATTGTGAAGGGCTTTGACCAGAGCAAATATAATAATTGCTCAAGGGGTATGCTTTGAAAATGTCACCAGCTCTTATCGAAAGCCTCGGCGATGAGCTTTATGCGGCCTATATGGAGTGCTCGACGATAGCGCCCCTCACGAGTCGCTTTGATAATATCCTCATTGAGGATTCTTATCATATCCAGCAGCGCTTTGTCTCCAGAAGATTGGAGGCTGGAGAGCGTGTGGTCGGGAAAAAGATAGGCGTGACAAGTCCGGCGGTGATGCAGTTGCTGTCGGTCGATCAGCCTGATTTTGGACAGATGCTGGATGGCATGATCGTTAATAGCGGATCTGCGATAAGTCTGAAAAAGCTAATTCAACCCAAGATTGAAGGAGAAATTGCGTTTCTTCTGAAAAAAGAAATCAAGGGGCCTGGGGTAAGTGCCGCAGACGTCATATCCGCCACCGAAGGGGTGATGGCCTGCTTTGAAATCGTCGACTCACGCATCACCGATTGGAAGATTAAAATTCAGGACACGGTCGCAGATAACGCATCGTGTGGAGCATTTGTACTAGGAGAGCAACTGGTTTCACCACGTCATATCGACTTACGTACTTGTGGAATGGTTCTCGAAAAAAATGGTGAAACCGTAGTAACCGGTGCCGGTGCTGCAACGATGAATTCACCTGTAAATGCTGTCGTCTGGCTGGCGAATACATTAGGCAAGTTGGGGATTCCGTTAAAGGCGGGAGAGATAATCTTGTCTGGGTCTCTCGGGTCGATGGTGCCGGTTGAAAAAGGTGATCACCTACACGTTACGATTGGTGGTATTGGCAGCGCATCGGTTAGTTTCGTCTGACTGTTTATGTTTGTAGGAACAACGCAATGAATGAAAAATTGAAAGCCGTAATAATCGGGCCGGGTAATATTGGCACCGACCTGCTGATGAAAATGCAGCGCTCCAAGAGTATTGAGCCGATCTGGATGGTCGGTATCGACCCAGAGTCCGAAGGCCTGAAGCGCGCGGCGAAAATGGGTATCAAGACCTGCGCTACCGGCGTGGATGGTCTACTGCCGCACGTGATTGAAGACGATATACGCGTGGCCTTTGATGCCACTTCGGCCTACGTCCACGCCGAGAACAGCCGCAAGCTTAACGAGCTGGGCGTGATTGTGATTGACCTGACTCCAGCGGCGATCGGCCCCTATTGTGTGCCGCCAGTGAATCTGGAAGCCCACGCCAAAAATCTGGAGATGAACGTCAACATGGTCACATGCGGGGGCCAGGCCACCATCCCGATGGTTGCTGCAGTTTCCCGGGTGCAGCCAGTGGCCTATGGCGAAATCATCGCCACTGTATCTTCCCGTTCCGTAGGGCCGGGCACGCGCCAGAACATCGACGAATTCACCCGTACTACAGCGAATGCCGTAGAGAAGGTCGGGGGGGCCAAGCAGGGCAAGGCGATCATCATCATCAACCCAGCTGAGCCCCCGCTGATCATGCGCGATACCGTGCACTGCCTTACCGAGGTCGAGCCGAACCAGGTGGCGATCACCGAGTCGGTCCACGCCATGGTGGCCGAAGTGCAGAAGTACGTACCGGGTTACCGGCTGGTTAACGGCCCAGTCTTCGACGGCAACCGTGTCTCCTTATTCATTGAGGTGGAGGGCCTCGGCGACTTCCTGCCCAAGTACGCTGGCAACCTGGACATCATGACCGCGGCAAGCCTACGTACCGCCGAGATGTTCGCGGAAAAAGTGGCGAACGGCATCATCGAACTGCCGACACGCGGATAAGAGCAGAGACGGAGGAGAATAGACAATGAATATACAAGGTAAGAAAGTCCGTCTGCACGATATGAGCTTGCGCGACGGTATGCATGCAAAACGTCACCAGATCAGCCTGGACGAGATGGTTAGCATCGCCACCGCTATGGATGAAGCAGGTATGCCGCTGATCGAAATCACCCATGGTGATGGCCTGGGCGGTGCTTCGGTCAACTACGGCTTTCCGGCCCACACTGACGAAGAGTACCTGGGGGCGGTGATTCCGAAGATGAAACACGCCAAGATCTCGGTGCTGCTGCTGCCGGGAATCGGCACCGTGGATCACCTGAAAATGGCCAAGGAGCTAGGCGTATCCACTATCCGTGTAGCCACTCATTGCACCGAGGCGGATGTGTCCCAGCAACACATCACACTGGCGCGCGAAATGGAGATGGACACGGTAGGCTTTTTGATGATGTCCCACATGGCGCCGGCCGAAAAGCTCCTGGAACAGGCCAAGCTGATGGTTAGCTACGGTGCCAACTGCATCTACTGTACCGACTCTGCCGGCTACATGCTGCCGGATGAAGTGACCGCGAAGATCGGGTTGCTGCGCAACGAGTTGGATAGCGATATCGAATTGGGCTTCCACGGTCACCACAATATGGCCATGGGCGTGGCTAACTCACTGGCGGCGATCGAAGCGGGTGCGGCCCGAATCGATGGTTCCGTAGCTGGCTTGGGCGCTGGCGCCGGTAATACGCCTCTGGAGGTGCTGTGCGCGGTACTGGATCGCATGGGCTGCGAGACCGGAGTTGATCTGTTCAAGATTATGGACGTGGCGGAAGATCTGGTCACGCCGCTAATGGATCAGCCAATCCGTATTGACCGTGACGCGCTGACGCTTGGTTATGCCGGTGTCTACTCATCTTTCCTGCTGTTCGCCAAACGAGCAGAGAAGAAATACGGCATCTCAGCCCGTGACATTCTGGTAGAGCTGGGCCGCCGCGGCACCGTGGGGGGACAGGAAGATATGATCGAAGACTTGGCATTGACGATGGCAAAGGCTTCCACATAACAGATGGCTCAATAGGTAATAGCAATATTCGCCTTGGTAGCCAATAATAATTAAAACAAGGATAAGAATGATGAATAAGAAGATCTTCTTTGTTTTGAATACTGCCATCTTGATCGCCTCGTCCGAAAGCGCTTATGCCACTAGTGATGTATATCGGTTCGTGGGGTACGGACCGATATCCTCCGCAATGGGCGGGTCGGCAATGGCCCATGATGTCGGTGTCGCCGGTATGATGGCGAACCCCGCCACTCTTTCATTGATGCGTGAGGGTGCAAAATTCCACCTTGGCGCCGATGTGATAATGGCCGACATATCGGTTAAAAATCTCGACACTGGCGAGAGGGCCGATTCTAATAACCATGCCAATAACCGTGGTCCCTATATAGCACCACAACTCGCCTTTGCGTATCACGCCCATCCCTATACATTCGGCGTTGGCCTTTTCGCTTACGGTGGGGTTGGCACGGAATATGGCGATCACAGCTTTCTGTCGCGCGCCACTGGGGGGGTGGAAACCGGGTTGGACAACGCTAGTCGCCTACTGACGCTTAATATTCCATTTGCCGCCAGTTACGAAGTGAATGATCGGCTCTCGGTCGGAGCGAGTATCGACGCCGTATGGCAAGGGTTGAACGTCGATCTGTTGATGGGCGCTGACCAAGTGGCTGCTTTGATTGGCTCGGGTCGTGCGACCGGTAGTCTGATTCCGGTCCTGGGTAGCCTGCCAGATTTGAGGGGCGCGCATTTGAGTTTCAGCAAAAATCAACCTGTGGCTAGCGGTGTGGATGCCTGGGGTCTGAACGGGCGCATCGGCATGTTGTACAAGATCACGGACAATACGATGTTCGGGTTGTCGTATGCCATGGAAAGCAAAATAGCCGACATGAAAGGCAATGCGTCCTTGACGGCAGTGGATGCCATCGCCGGTCAAATATCGTTGCAGGGGCGGGTCAAGGTTCGTGATTTTCAATCGCCAGCACAACTGAGTATCGGTTTCAGCCATCAAGTCAACGATCAGTGGCTTATTGCGGCAGACCTCTCAAGAGTATTTTGGGAACATGCAATGAAAGATATCGATATCGGTTTCGTTGATAACAGCGGTGCCAATCTCGATATCTTAATTCCTCAAAACTATAAGGACCAAACGGCCCTGTCACTTGGTACTGCGTACGAAGTAGGGAAATGGACCCTGCGGGCAGGTGCCCGTTTTGCCACGCAGGCGCTGCGAAGCGATACATTGTTGGCTCTGGTTCCGGCAACTCCAAATACTTTCGGCACCGCTGGCTTTTCATACCAACTGTCGCAGCATGATCAGCTTGATTTCTCGTGGACACACAGCTTCAAAAAGGAAATGACCAACTCCAGTCTTCCAAATACTTCGGCTAGCGTGAGGGTTTCACAAATGCAGGATAGTATGTCGATTGCTTATACGTATCAATTTTGATCGTGCCAGCCGCTATATGGTTTGGCATGTATGAAGCTCGTAAGTATCTGCTGAGGAATGTTAATAAATGAACAACCCTGAGATTGGAAAAAGTATCGTAGCCGCCAACATTGAGACGAACTACCATGATCTTGGTGATGGCTACCCCGTTATCATGATTCATGGCTCAGGCCCTGGGGTAAGTGCTTACGCTAACTGGCGCCTGACTTTCCCGTCATTGAGCGAAAACTTTCGGGTTATTGCACCCGACATGGTCGGCTTTGGATTTACAGAGCGCCCGGAAGACTATGATTACTGCATGGATAACTGGGTGACACATATAATCGGGCTCATGGATGCGCTTGATATCAAAAAGGCCCATCTGGTGGGCAACTCTTTTGGTGGGGGGCTCGCCATTGCCACAGCCCTCAGATACCCGGAGCGCGTAAACCGCTTAGTATTGATGGGCGCGGCGGGTACTCGCTTTGAGGTGACTGAAGGGCTGGAGGCTGTTTGGGGTTATGAACCATCGATTGAGAATATGCGTAAAGTTCTTGATATCTTCGCATATGATCGGTCTCTAGTGACGGATGACCTCGCGAAGCTTAGATATGAAGCAAGCATTCGACCGGGCTTCCAGGATTCATTTTCAAAAATGTTCCCGGCGCCCAGGCAGCGTTGGGTCGATGCGCTTTCAAGTTCCGATGAGGCTGTCAGATCCCTTTCCAATGAGACACTGATCATTCATGGTCGGGAAGATAGAGTGGTTCCGGTATCGAGCAGCATACGTTTGTCCAACCTGATCTTGAAGTCTCAGTTACATGTATTTGGGTGTTGTGGTCACTGGACTCAAATTGAGCAAAATAGTCGTTTTTGCAAGTTGTTGATCGATTTCTTGAATGAGGACAGTCCTGCCTAATCCGCCAACGAGTAGTTCTAGTGTAAGACTTGATGGCAGGGGCTATTCAAAGAATACCCCTGCCATTACGTATATTGTGCGAGTGATGACTGCTGAAAATTGACGATTTTTCTATAAGGGCTATAATATAATAAATATTCGGGCTAATTGGCATTGAGGTCGTGATTTTTTATAATTATAAGAAGGTCATCGATTATGACAATTTTGCTGCTTGGTGAGAAGAGTGAAGTTTTTCACATGGTGGATCCGTATCGGGTTCATGAGTATGCGAATGAGTATTTAGGCGCGCACAAGCTTATAGTTCCTGCTGCGCATGACCCGAAAGGTGGCCTTAAGCGTTGCAGGATTGCTAGTATTGATTTGTTTCAGTTTTCTTATGGGGAGCGAGTAAGTATAAATATCTCGAGCCCAGATGATGATGCTTACTATCTACATATGATAATGAGCGGGGCCTGTTCATTAAGTTCTCATGGGCATGAGCACGATTTTATTCCGGGTGAGATACTGCTGATCAATCCTGATGATACGCTCAAATTGAGATATTCGAATGATTATGAAAAGTTGGTTATTAGACTCCCGGCGTCCTTGATAAAGGCAGTGTGCGACGAAAGGCAGTATGTAATGCCACGTGATGGAGTCCATTTTTCCCCCGTTCACCGACTCAGTCAAGAAAATAATATTTTCAGCTTGCTCAGTCTGGTATGTCGTGAAGCTGAAAACGAGCCTAATGACCTTCAGGTTCAGAGGCATTATGCAAAAATTCTTGTTGGAAAATTATTGAGCTTGCCAGGCAATAATCTGAGGTTAAAAGCGTTGGCGGGAGAGAGTGTTTCGTTTGACAGAATTGAGGAGGTAATTGAGCAGAATCTGAAAAATGACATAAGTCTAAATCAGCTAGCAGAGCTGCTTGATGTGAGCATTTACTCATTGTTTCCGGTATTTGAGAAGCATGTTCATACAACGCCTAAGCGATACATACGTCAACGCAAATTAGAGGCTGTTAGAATACACCTTAGCGATCCTGCAGCCGTCATCAATAATATTACTGAGGTGGCGCTGAGTTACGGTTTTTACCATCTTGGTCGATTCGCTGAGATGTATAGAAATGCTTTTGGCGAGCTTCCATCAGAGACGTTTTCAAAACGTCATGAAGATTGATGGGCTGAGCATGTATGTCGGGTAGCTTGGTCTTTGATTACCTTAAGCGAGCCGCGTTACCCGAAGGGCGAAACCGGGTGGGTAGTCTAGCCTATTTGCCATCGAAGCCACGCTGATCCATTTCCGAGTTCGATCCAGAGCAAAAACAGATTGTTTCAGTCCTGCCTGAGTTAAAAGTCATGGTGACGTGTTTATGGTAGGCGGGCGTGGGAATACATTTACGTTTGTCGAGGGTGGAGCCTGGCTCTGTCTTACATTCATAAGAACGAGGTGCTTCCCTCTATGGCCGGTTTGAGAGATTTCCGTATCAGTACTCGCGTTACCCTGATAGCTACCACCGTTTCTGTGATCATCATTTGTTTGAGTGGCTGGCTGGGGCTACTTCTTCAGCGCAGCTTGATGGATGAAAAGTTGACCAATGTTGGTGCGGCGCTGGACACCGCGTCCAGTATCCTCGCTCATTACGAGGGGCAGGCGCGTGCAGGTCGGATGAACTTGGAAGAGGCGCAGCGGCAGGCCGCTGAGGTGGTGGGCACCATTCGTTATCTGGGCGACAATTATCTGTTGATCCTTGATCTGGAGCAGCGCATGGTGATGGATCCCACCGCGCCGGAGTTGGTTGGAAGGCAACTGAACGACTTTCGGGATCGCAACGGCAAGTATTTCGTCCGCGATATGGTTGCGGGTGCGCGTGATCATGGCCGAGCCACGGTCGACTACTGGTTTCCCCGTGCTGGTACCAGCGAGCCCGAATACAAGGTGTCCGAAGTCCGCCTGTTCAGGCCTTGGGGGTGGGTGGTGGCCAGCGGTATCCATCCGCAGGATGTGCGCAGCGTCGTGAATGATGTGCTGCTGGCGCCGGCCATCATGGTGCTGGTGGTTCTGCTGGCGATGGTTGTGCTCGCTTGGGTGCTGATCCGCAGTATCATCCGGCCGCTCAATGTAACCCAGGTAGCGCTGGCTCATGCCACCGATGGCAGCATCGACCTAACGATGCGCCTACCCACCGATGGGCGCGACGAGCTGACCCAGATGGCGCGCAGCATCAATCGCCTGGTCGATGCCGCCCACCAGGTCACTCGCAGCATGGCCGAGGCCAGTCATCTGATTTCTCGCGCCAGCGACGATCTTGGGCAGATTACCGAGGTCACCCAGCGCAACATGGAAGCGCAACAGCTGGAAACCGACAGCGTTGTCACCGCCATGACTGAGATGGTCTCGACCGTACAGGAGGTGGCACAGAATGCCGCGGCCACCGCCAGTGCCACTCAGGAGGCCGAAGGCAAAGCCATTGAGGGTAGTGGCGCGGTTCGCGACTCCGTCGAAGCCATCCGCTCGCTCGCCGACGCCCTGAACCAGAGTCGCGTCGTAGTCGACCAGTTGGCTACCGATTCCGGCAGCGTCGGCCGGGTGCTGGAAGTGATCACCTCGATCGCCGAGCAGACCAATCTGCTGGCGCTGAACGCGGCCATCGAGGCCGCCCGTGCCGGCGAACACGGTCGTGGCTTCGCGGTGGTGGCGGATGAGGTGCGTACGCTGGCCATGCGCACCCAGCAGTCAACGCTGGAGATCCAGCAGATCATAGACCGCGTCCAGGCCGGCGCCAGCCAGGCAGCGGGACAGATCGGCGCCAACGTCGAGGCCGCGCAGCATCCGGTAGTGGCTTCGGCCCGCGCGGGTCAGGTGCTGGAGTCGATCACCAGCACGTCCTTCACGATCAACCAGATGACCTTCCAGATCGCCAGCGCTGCGGAGGAGCAGGCGGCCACCGCCGATGAAATCAACCGCAGTATCGCCCGCATTCACGACGCCTCTTCCACCAGCGCCGAAACCGTGCAGAGAATCCGGCAGTCTTGCGATGAACTGCGCCAATTGGCGTGTCAGCTCCAGGAGCAGGTAGATCGGGTGGTTATCTGACCGGGAGAGGGGCCGCTCGCCGGGCGCACCTGGCTGCAACAGGCGACCCCCGTGACCCTCGGCATGAAACTGGCCGGGGTGCTGGGGCCATCACCTGTCATCGCCAGCGCCTCGCGGAACTCAAGCCGCGCCTACTGTGCCTGCAGTTCGGTGGCGCCTCCGGCAGCCTGGCGGCGCTGGGCGAATAGGCCTGGCCGGTGCGCCGGTGCTGGTGCTGTCCAACTCCCTGGGCACCGACCTGCACATGTGGGATGCGCAGATCCCCGCCTTCACTCGGCACTTCCAGGTGCTGCGCTACGACACCCGTGGCCACGGCCAGTCCCTGGTCAGCGAAGGTCCCTATAGCATCGAGCAACTGGGCCGCGACGTGCTGGCCCTGCTGGATGCCCTGGACATCCAGAAGGCCAGCTTCTGCGGCCTGCCCATGGGCGGCCTGACCGGCCAGTGGCTGGCCATCAACGCCCCGGAGCGCATCGAGCGTCTGGTGCTGTGCAACACCGCCGCCAAGATCGGCACTCCGGAAGTCTGGAACCCGCGCATCGACACCGCGCTCTCCGGCGGCGCCCAAGCCATGCGTGACCTGCGCGATGCGTCCATCTCCCGCTGGTTCACCCTGGGCTTCGCCGAGGCCCAGCCGGCCAAGGTCGAGCCCATCGTCGGCATGCTGGCGCAGACCTCCCCCGAGGGCTACGCCGCCAACTGCGCCGCCGTGCGTGACGCCGACTACTGCGAGCAACAGGGTGTCGTGCGTGCCCCGACCCTGATCGTCTGCGGCAGCGGCGACCCGGTGACCACCACCGAACATGGCCGCTTCATGCAGGAGCGCATCCAGGGTGCCGAGCTGGTGGAGTTTCACGCCGCGCACCTGTCCAACGTGCAGGCCGGCGATGCCTTCAGCCAGCGCGTGCTGGATTTCCTCAACGCCTGATCCATTTCTGCGGGAACGAGCGCTGTTCGCGAGCAGAGCTCGCTCCTACGGCCCCATTCGAGGAGTTGGCAATGGACGAGAAAGGACGCTACGAAGCCGGCATGCAGGTGCGCCGCGCGGTGCTGGGCGACGCCCATGCCGCAGCCTGCAGAACCTCACGCCGTTCAACGAAGAGTTCCAGGAAATGATCACCCGCCATGCCTGGGGTGATATCTGGACCCGCCCGGGCCTGCCCCGGCACACCCGCAGCCTGATCACCATCGCGATGCTTATCGGCATGAACCGAGAGGGCGAGCTGAAGTTTCACCTGCGGGCGGCGAAGAACAATGGCGTCTCCCGCGAGGATATCAAGGAAGTGATCATGCAGAGCGCCATCTACTGTGGCATTCCGGCGGCAAATGCCACTTTCCGTATCACCGAGGAGGTATGGAGCGAACTGGGTGTTGAGTCGCTGCAAGGCTAAGCAGCTGCCCCAGTTTTTCATCCTCTCGGCGAGCTACAGATTGGGCTACGGTCGTCGTCGCTCCATGAGCAGATTATCTGTAGCGCACTGGAGAGGCCGAGCATTTCAAGCATTGAGGTCAGTTGCCCTAAGTCGCAAGTACGGGTTATTCGGCGGCACTTCCTCGAATAGGCGATACGGGTCTGCGAGCAGATAGCCATGGAGGCGCCGAGACTTCCGCGGGCCTGTTACCTCGCAGCTCCAGATGTTCCGGCCGCTGTCCTGCTTGCGGTGCAACTGCAGCTTCTCGAAACGCTTCTGCACCCACTGCCAGTCGGCGACCTGATCCGGCTTGGCGAGTGCGGCCGTCTGCGGGTGTTCCTGGGCGTAGCGCTGGAACACGCCTGGGCTGACCAGGAACACCGTGTCGCCCGTGGTATGCACTAAGGCTCGGGCGTCATTGAGGATGAGCTTGCGGCTCTGGATGCTCTGCCGCAGCCAGGCCATGAAGTGTTCTCCGGACGGCGGCTCCCGTGAGTTTCCGCTGCTATCGATGGGTGGCAGCGCAGGGGCCGAACGCGTTGAGTTGGTCTCGAGAGAGGGGGCGGGCAGTTCATTGATCCGGGTTGCCGGCGGTGATTCTACCACCTCTGGCTCCTGCGGCGGTTTGGTATCGGAAGTACCGAGTAGTGCCAGTAGTGCTTCCACGCTATCGACAGCAGGGGCAGCTGCCGGCGCAGGTGGATCGCTGATCTCTGCCTCCACGGTACCAGTGAACGGCGCTGGCCGATCGTCTCCCTCCCAGATCAGGGCCGGAGTCAGCCGCAGCAGAGTGAACGCGTGCGACCAACCGAACTCGCTGGTGACCGTTGCCCTCCAGATCGCCTTGCCGTCCGGCGTGGGCTGAAGCATGCCGTGATCCTGAAGCACGTTGAACAGCACGGTGTTGTTGGCAGGGATGCCTTCAATGCCCTGGGTCAGCAGATGCGCGCGTAGCTTGTCGGAGACGGTCTTGCTCACTAGCCAGAGCGCGTCCTGGGTCAGCCAGCCATCCGATGCTTGGGGCTGATTGAGCTTTAGTTCCTCCTTCAGCAGGTAGCGCAGCCCATCAAGCAATTTGCGCTGGAGGGAGTGGGTCGGGGCCGACATGGCTCGGGCCGGATCGCCGCCCAGAGCTTGGGCGACCGACGCTCGGTCGGCCTGCACAACAAGCTCGCCTAGTGTGCCAGCGTGCTCGTACTGGCCTGCGAGGACGTACAGCAGCGAGGTCCAGAGCGGCGGATAGGCGCTGAGCCAGTCGAGGATCTCGCCATCAAGCACCTGCCGGTACAGCAGGCCCGTCGCCGCGCTGTGCAGTCGGTACTCGCGATCCTGGCGGTAGCGGAAGCGATATGGGTGCGCGAGTGGGCCATGCCAGGGATGCCAGTGGCTGCCGTCGGCCAGCTCGACATGAAAGTCGACAGCGATCTTGCCAATGTCGTGCAGCAGCGCGGCGTATGCCGTGGCGGCACTCCAGGCTTCCGCTTGGACCACCTGATCCTCAGGAGTGGTGCCGGTGGGCAGCAGGTATGGCTGCCGAAGTTTGAGCGCATAGGCCACGATCTCCAGACCGTGGTCCAGCATGCCACCGGGGTAGGCGTGGTGGTGGTTCTCGGAGGCAGGGAATTGCTGAACCAGCTCGGCGTAGCGCTCCAGCGGTGCGAGGTAGAGCGAGGCGAACTGCTTGCGCGAGAGCGAGGTGCGCTGCCAGATGTGCTCCAACAGGCGTTGCCGGCGTGGAGTGGACAGCAGGGAGGCGGCCGACTCCGGCCGTATCAGCCCTTTGCCCTTGTCGCCGGTCGGGGCTGGCGTCGCTGGCGAGAGGCGTTTTCGTTGGAACAACGCTAGCATCGATGGCACCAGGTGTTGCGATAGGTGAGAGGCCTTTTCCGGGTAGGCCCGTTCCCCTTGGCCCCGTTCCCTTGTCCCCTTGCCGGAATCCTTTGATATAGCGAGTGCCTGAGGTTTGCAGCGAGCTTCAATGCGCAATGAGCGCTTTCCTTTTGGTGCCGGTATCCGCCAAGCTGGGAATATGAACCGTTTGCGGAATTGCACTCTACTTGACCATCCATTTGCATTCGACCTGAGCGGTCATTTTCATTCGTTCTGACCACCGATTGCATCGGATATGACCAGCACGCTTTGTAACCATGATGGGCAGAGAACGCCCCGAAGTGGCGGGTGACGACCGGCAGATACCAGCCGATTCTGTTGAATAAAGTAGGTTCAGCGGCAGCCGGCCGGTCAGTTGTGCCTGCTGTCGAAGTGGCTGCAGGCCACTTCACGTTGCCTTTCGGCATTTCACTGAGCGTCCTTGCTCAGGTTTAAGGGTTAATTCGAGGGCTTCTGCTCGCCGCAGACGTGCCTATCCCGTGAGCGGTGGCCCTTGAGGCAAGGGCTTGGCCATGCGGCGCAGGTTCTGCACAGTTGCTGCCAAGGTGAACTCGTCAGTGGCAGCCAAGTCACCTTCCGAACCCCAGCATTAAGGGCGATGGTGTCCGCGTATTTTTAAGCGGACGCGATAGCCCTTATCGCCGGGATTTCCATGCGCCAACGAAGCTCTTACCCTAAACCGTTCAAGGCCCAGGTTGTTCAGGAGTGCCTGCAACCCGGTGCGACCGTCTCCAGCGTTGCCACCGGCGAGACCGCCAGGCCATGGCCGACCGTGCCGTCGACAACCTGCTCGCCGCGCTGCGCGGCGAACGTCCTCGCGACCTGGTCAACCCGCAGGCCTGGCGCGGGACCTGAGGTCTGGTATCGGACGCGATGGGCGGTGCATGTCCGGGGAGAGGGGCGACTCCCGGCAGCCACGGCCGCCAGGCCCCGATAGCAGCCCCTCAGCTGCCGTAACGCGGCCCACGGAACTGTTCGGCCAGCAGATGCAGGCGCCCGGCCAGGTCGGCCACGCGGCCCGAGGCGGTGCGGCAATGGCCGCTGGCGGCGAGCGTGCTGTCGGTGGCGGCGCGGATGCCGTCGAGGTTGCGCTGGATGTTCCCGCCCACCGCGCTCTGCTCCTCCACCGCGGCCGCGATCTGCACGCTCATCGCGCTGATCTCTCCGACCCGCTGGTTGATGCCGTTGAGCGCCCCGACCGCTTCCAGCACCTGTTCGACGCTGGCCTGCGCCTTGCCCTGGCTGCGCTGCATGGCGACCACAGCCTCGCCGGTGGAGCGGCGCAGGGTCTCGATGATCGCCTGGATTTCCGCAGTGGACTGCTGGGTGCGTAGCGCCAGCCCGCGCACCTCGTCGGCGACCACGGCGAAGCCGCGCCCGGCCTCGCCGGCGCGCGCCGCCTCGATGGCGGCGTTCAGCGCCAGCAGGTTGGTCTGTTCGGCGATACCCTGGATCACCTCCAGCACGCGGTTGATCTCTTGGCCGTGCAGTTCCAGGCGGTCGATCGCCGCGCCGGTCTGGCCGACCTCCGCGACCAGGCCATCGATATGCCGGCGGGTCTGCTCGACCAGATCGCGGCCCAGGCCGGTCTCCTGATCGGCGGCGCTGGCGGCGCTGGCCGTCAGCTGGGTGTTGCGCGCCACGCTCTGCACGCTGCCGGCCAGCTGGGTGATGGCGCAGGCTACCTGGGTGGTCTCCCCCTGCTGACGCAGGGTCGCCTCGCCGTTGCGCTCCAGGGCGGCGACCAGACGTCCCGCCTCCTCGCTCAGTTGGCGCGCCGAGTCGGCGATGCGCCCGGCGACCGCCCGCGCCTCGGCCTCCAGCATGCGCAGGGCGAAGTCGATCTGCCCGAACTGGTCGTCGCGGCCGCTGTAGAGCTGCTGGCTGAGCGGGTTGTCGACCAGCGCGCGGGCCTTGCCGGCCAGTTCGTCCAGCGGGCGTAGGCCGCGGTGCACCAGACCGCCGAGCAGCAGGCTCAGCGGCAGCGCCACCGTCGCCAGGGCGGCCCAGGACGGCTCGCCCACCAGCCCCAGCACGCCGAAACCGGCGAGGTTCAGCCCGGCCACCACCAGCGCCAGGCGCAGCCGCACCGGCAGCCCGGACAGCAGGCCGCGGCGCAGCCGGCGGCCGGCGCGCAGCGCCGCGTAGAGGCGCTCGGCGGCCTCCGCCAGTTGCTCCGGCACGCGGCTGCGCACCGACTGGAACTCCACCACCTCGCCGTTGTGCAGCACCGGCGTGGCATAGGCGCTGACCCAGTAGTGGTCACCGTTCTTGCAGCGGTTCTTGATCACCCCCATCCACGAGCGTCCCGCCTTGAGCGTGCGCCACAGGTGGTCGAAGGCCTCGGGCGGCATGTCCGGGTGGCGCACCAGGTTGTGGCTGGCACCGAGCAGCTCGTCCTCGTTGAAGCCGCTGATGTCGATGAAGTCCGGGTTGACATAGGTGATCCGGCCCTTGAGGTCGGTGGTCGAGAGGATGTTCGCGCCGGCCCCGACCACGACCTCGCGCCCACTCACTGGCAGGTTGATCTTCATGGTTGTTCTCCGGATACGGTCGGTTGCGCCGGCAGGCTCCAGGCCGGCGGCGGGCACTCCTTGCCGTCGAACAGGCGCTGCAGCTCGGCGGCCGCCTGCGGCCGGCGGAACCAGTAGCCCTGTGCGTAGTGACAGTCCTCGGCGGCGACGAACGCCAGCTGCTCGGCGCGCTCGATGCCCTCGGCGGCCACCTCCAGCCCCAGGCTGCGGCCGAGGCCGATGATCGCCCGGGCTATGGTGTTCAGCTCGCCGTCGTGCGGGATGCCGCCGATGAAGCTCTTGTCCACTTTGAGGATGTGTAGTGGGAAGCGCGCCAGGTAGCCGAGGGCCGCATAGCCTGTGCCGAAATCGTCGAGGGCCAGCTTCACGCCCAGGCCGGCCAGTTCGCGCAGGCTAACCAGCGTCTCGGTGTCGTCCTCCATCAGCAGGCTCTCGGTGATCTCCAAGATCAGGCTGGCCGGCGGCAGGTCGGTCTCCCGCAGGATGTCGATCAGCCGTGGCACGAATTCGGGCCACTGCAGCTGGCGGCTGGAGATATTCACCGAGCAGCGCAGCTGCGTCTGGCCACCCAGCTGCCAGGCGCGCACCTGGCGGCAAGCCTGGCGCAGCACCCACTCTCCGACCGCGACGATCTCCCCCGATTCCTCCAGGACCGGGATGAACTCCTGCGGCGACACCAGCCGCCCGTCCTGGCGCCAGCGCAGCAGCGCCTCGACCCCGGCTAGGTCCGGCGGGTCACGGCCGAGGCGGCAGATAGGCTGATAGTGCAGTTCGAACTCCTCGCGCTGCAGCGCCTGGCCGAGCGCCGACTCCAGCGCCAGGCGCCGGTGCACCAGTACCTGCAGCTCGTCGCTGTAGCGGGCGAACTGCGCCTTGCCGGCGGCCTTGGCGCGGTACAGGGCGAGGTCGGCGGCGCGCAGGGCGTCCAGCGTCTGGCCACGCTCGTGCAGCGGCGCGATACCGATGCTGGCGCTGACCACCAGGGTGTGCTCGTCCAGCGCCAGCGGCTGGTGCAGCTGTCCGAGGATGCGCTGCGCCACGCGCTCGGCGTCGCCGCTGCAGGCCAGGCCGTCGAGCAGCACGATGAATTCGTCGCCGCCGAAGCGGAACAGCTGGTCGCCGGGGCGCAGGCAATCGTTCAGGCGTCGCGCCACCTCCACCAGCACGCGGTCGCCGGCGCTGTGGCCGAGGCTGTCGTTGATGAGCTTGAAGCGGTCGAGGTCGATGAACAGCAGCGCCGCCTCGAGTCCGCTGCCGCGCTCCTGGCGCAGCAGGATGTGCTGCAGTTGCTCGTCGAGCCGCATGCGGTTGGCCAGGCCGGTCAACGGGTCGTGATGGGCGGCATGTTCGAGGCGTTCCTCGGCGCACTTGCGGGCGCTGATGTCGGTCTGCGAGCCGGCCATGCGCAGCGGCTCGCCGCCGGCCGGCTCGGCCACGCCTCGCACCAGCACCCAGAGGTAGTCGCCGTCCTGGCGGCGCATGCGGTACTGGTGGTGGAGGAAGGCAGTCCGGCCCTGGAGGTGGTCGTCGATGGCCTGGCGCAGGGCCGGCAGGTCGTCGGGGTGGACGCGGCCGAACCAACTGGCGCTGGACTCGCCGAGGGCGTCGCGGCTGAGGCCGAGCATGCTGGCCCAGCGCTCGGAGACGTACAGCCGGTCGAAGCCGATATGCCAGTCCCAGATGCCGTCGTTGGCACCGCGCAGGGCGCGGGCGTAGCGCGCCTCGCTGTCCTCCAGGGACTTGAGCTGAGCGCCGCCATAGGTGTCGATGGCCAGCGTCATGTCGAAGAACACCGCCTTGAGCAGGCTGGCGAACAGCGCGCCGTCGGGGTGCTCGCCGAACACTTCGCCGACCATGTCGTTCAGGTACAGGCAGTAGGCGCCTAGGTACCACTTCAGCTCCAGGCCGACCTGATGGTGGATCAGGCCGATGCGCAGGCGCCCGTTGACGTAGTCCTCGTCGAACGGCCCGCTCCACAGGCGCTGGTAGTATTCGCTCTGGCTGTGCTTGAGGCGCACCACGTCCGCGGGGTTCTGCAGGAGCGAGGCTGGCGTGGCGAAGTGCTCGAGGTGGCCGTACAGGCGCTCGACGAATGCCTGCTGCGCCGGCGTCATCCGCGCGGCGGCCTGGGCCAACCGCTGCGCATCGTCCCTGTGCCAGTCGAGGAAGCGCAGGCGCTCGGCCACCTCCTCGCGGCCCAGGTGGATGCGTCGCAGCAACTCCTGCAGTTCCTCTGTCGCCTTCATCCCCACCTCCCTGAAGCGGCCTTGTTTTTATCCGGACAAAAAAAAACGCCGGGACGCTCGTTCAGGTCGGGAACGTGGGTCGCGGCGCTTCGTCTTTCAGGCCCTGGGTCCTGCTCGGCAAAGCTGGTCCCCATCCCTGTGGGTGGGACCACCGACCGGTATGTTTACATCATTGCGATTGGCTTGCCAACTCTTCCAGAAGGGCCTGAAGGCGGCGCCGGAGCAGGCCCAGTTCGCGCGACTTGAAGGCGTGGCGGGTCCGCTCGAGCACCGCGGTGGCCTCGGCCAAGGCGGTCTGCACCTGGCACGAAAGCCCAAGAGGCGTTTCGAACCAGCGGCAGAAAGGCATCGCGCTGCAATCGCAGGGATCGCTCAACAGTTCGCACCCGGGGGACAGGGCGGAAAGCACGGGTTCCAGCGCGCGGGCCAGAGCCTCGTCGTTGCAGATAACCCGGAGCGGTCGGTGGGGTTGGTCCATGTTCGCCATCGCTAATGTCAAAATGATGTCATTTCTTACAATATCGAACTGGGGGGAAACATTGACCCAAGTCAATGACGGGGCGCTGCCGCCAACCGGCCGACGGGCGCGCACGAAGAGCCGACGCCAGGCGGGATTGCCCCCCCCACGCAGCCGCCCGCAAACAGCCCGCCCGGACAATCCCGTCTAGGGCCTGTTGACGTTTCACATGGGTACCGGGAGGACAGCAGCGTCTGTTCTACTCGTTCAATCTGGAAGAGCACGTCCCCCCCAACACCTCCGGCGCAGCATCGACCAGTGCTTGGATCTCAGTGACCTGCGCGCTTACCTGGCGGATTTCTATAGCCCCATCGGACGCCCCTCGATTGATCCGGAGTTGATGGTGCACATGCTGGTCGTCGGCTACTGCTATGGCATCCGTTCCGAGCGGCGATTGTGCGAAGAAGTGCATCTAAACCTGGCCTACCGCTGGTTCTGCCGGCTGGGTCTGGAAGACGAAGTCCCCAATCACTCGACCTTCTCGAAGAATCGCCACGGCCGCTTCCGTGACAGCGATCTGTTCCGCTGGTTGTTCAATGAGGTGCTGCGGCGCTGCATGGCGGCCGGCCTGGTCAAGGGAGAAGGTTTCGCTGTGGACGCCAGCATCATCAAGGCGGATGCCAGCAGGCAACGTGGTGTGGCGGGAGATGAGGTCGACTGGCGCGATCCAGCGCTCAGCAGCCGCGCTGTGCGCGAGTACCTCGAAGCCCTTGATGAGGAGGCGCTGGCTGAAGCCCTTCCCAAGAAAATTTCGCTCACCGATCCGCAGGCCCGTTGGACCGCAGCGCCAGGTGGCCCGGCCTACTTTGCCTACGCCACCAACTACCTGATCGACACTGAGCACGGCGTGATCCTGGATGTGGAAGCCACCCCGGCGCATCGCACGGCAGAAGTCGAGTCGACTAGGACGATGGTGGAGCGCGTCGAAGCGCAGTTCGACCTCACGCCGGAACGCCTCATCGGCGACACTGCCTACGGCACAGCTCCGATGCTGGCCTGGATGGTCGAAGAGAAGGACATCGAGCCGCATGTGCCGGTGTGGGACAAGACCGAGCGCAAGGACGACAGCCTCTCCAGCAACGACTTCCACTGGAATCAACAGGCTGATGAATACCGCTGCCCAGCCGGCAAACCGTTGCGCAGAGAATGGCGTGCCTTCACCCAAAAAAGATCATGGGTGACCAAGGCCAACACGATCATCTACCGCTCCAGCCAAACCGACTGCGGCACCTACCCACTGAAAGCGAAGTGCTGCCCTAGGTTCTGTACGAAAAGTCGGTGCGGGTAGAATCGCTGCCATGATTGGCTGGAGGCCCACATGGCAAGGCGCTACGAACTCCCCGATGCGGCCTGGGAGTTGATCAAGGATCTGTTTTCCCCGGAACAGAAGATGGGGCGCCCGCGAAGTGATGATCGGCTGGTACTCAATGGCATCTTCTGGATCCTGTGCTCCGGGGCTGCTTGGCGCGACCTGCCGGAACGCTTCGGCCCTTGGTCGACGGTGTATCAGCGTTTCCGCGATTGGCGAGACGACGGCACGTTTGACCAGGTGCTTGAGCGTTTACATGTTCGTCTGAATCAGGAAGGGCTGATCGACTTGGACACCTGGATGATCGACTCCACCGTAGTGCGTGCAACCCGAGCCTCTTCAGGCGCCGGGAAAAAGGGGGGCCGGAAGAACCGCTAGACCACGCATTGGGACGCAGCCGAGGTGGCCTGACCACCAAGATTCACCTGGTCTGCGATGCTAACGGTGTGCCTCTACGCTTCTTACTTTCGCCAGGGCAGGCCAGCGACATTGGACATGCCCAGCCGCTCTTGGAGCAGGTGCGCTTCCCCGGAAAGCCGGGACGGCCTCGCAAACGCTGTCGCTGGTTACTGGCCGACAAGAGCTACGATGCCGAGCATCTGCGTCAGTACTGCGACCGCTATCCATCAATTACCTCCGCATCCTTGATCAAACTCTATCGCATTTGGGGAGGGCATAGCGCCTTGCCGAGAGGCGCTCCAGCCAATCACGACGGTAGTTCTACCTGTACCGAATTTTCATATAAAACCTAGCGGGCGGTGATGACCGCCAACTTGGTAATTCCGGCCCGTTCGATGGAAGCCATGGCGCGGGCCACCGCGCCGTAGTCCACCTGGTCGTCGGCCTGTAGCTGCACGCGCAGTTCCGGGTCCTTGGCCTTGGCGGCCTCGAGGCTGGTCTGCAGCAGGTCAGGCTGGATCTCGTCCTTGTTGATGAACAGCTTTCCGGCGCCGTCGATGCTCACCACCAGCGGGTCCTTCTGCTCCGGCGGGGCCACTGCCTCGGTTTTCGGCAGGTTGATCGGAATGGCGTTGGTCAGCAGCGGTGCGGTGACGATGAACACGACCAGTAGCACCAGCATCACGTCCACCAGCGGGGTGACGTTGATTTCGGAAAGTACTTCGTCGTTGTCCTGGGTGGAGAAGGCCATGTCAGGAGGCCTCCTTCACAGTGGTCGCGGCGCGCGCCGGGATGGGATTGACGATCAGCTTGAAGGCGCTCTTCTGCGCCAGGCTGTAGAAGTCGTGGGCGAAGTCGTCGAGGTCGGCGGCGTTGAGTTTCAGGCGGCGGAGGAAGTAGTTGTAGACCAGCACCGCCGGCACGGCGACGGCGATGCCGACGCCGGTGGCGACCAGCGCGGCGCCAATGGGCCCGGCCACGGTTTCCAGGCTAGCCGAACCGGCCGCGCTGATGCCCTTGAGGGCTTCCATGATGCCCCACACGGTGCCGAACAGGCCGATGAAGGGCGAAGTGGAGCCAATGGAAGCGAGCACCGCCAGGCCGGATTCGAGGGAGCGCCGCTCACGCTGGATCTGCTGGCGCAGGGCGCGCTCCAGACGGTCCTGGTGGTTGATCGTCTGGCTAAGGTCGCCAGGCTGGCCGCCCTGCACCAGGATGGCGGCAAAGCCGGCCTGGGCCACGTGGGCGGCGGCGCCGGGATGCTGCTGCAACTGCTCGGCGGCGCTGTCCAGGCTGGTGGCGCTCCAGAAGCGCTTCTGGAACTGGCGGTCGCGGCGTTTCAGGCGGGCGAATTGGATGCCCTTGACCAGGGCCAGGCCCCAGGTGATGACGGAGAAGCCGATGAGCAGCCAGATGACCAGATGCTCGATGGAGGCGAAGGGGTTGGTTAGCAGGTCCATGGTGGGATTCCTCTGATCAGTTCAAATTGAAATCGATGGGTACGCTGACCCAGCCGTCGCGGGCTACCTCGCCCTGCTTGGCCGGTACGAAGGTCCAGCGCTTGACCGCGCTTACCGCGGCTTGGTCGAGTAGCTCTCGGCCGCTGCTCCGCTGCACTTGGATCTCGCTCGGCAGGCCGCTGGCCAGCACATGCACCCGCAGCAGCACGGTGCCTTCCCAGCCGCGCCGCTGGGCCAGCGAGGGGTACTCGGGGGCAGGGTTGCGCAGGTAGCCGGCGTTAGCCGACGGTGGCGTCACTGGTGCCGGTGGGGCCGCCGGCGCGGGTGGCGCTTCGGCCTTCGGCGGTGCGGGCGGCGGCTCCACCGGCTTGGCCACGGGTTTCGGCGCGGGCTTGGGCTTGGGCGGTTGCGTTTTCGGCTTGGGTTTCAGCACCGGCTTGGGCGGCGGTTTCACCGCCAGCTCCTCCACCACCGGCGGTGGCGGCTCGACCACCGGAGGCGGCGGTTCCGGTAGCGGAGGCTTGACCACCGGCGGCGCGGGCGCGGTGAATTCGATGGTCATGGGCGGGGTTTGCGGTGGCACTTCCGGCAGCGGCGGTGCGGGCTTCTGGCTCAGCCAATGCAACACGGCGCCGTGCAGCAGCAGGACGAAGGCGCCCAGCAGCCAGGTCTCGCGGCGGCTGAGCACGCGAGTGGCGTCGGGGCTGCGGAAGACCACGCGGCCCAGTGCTTGGCGTGCCGGTATGCCGAGGCCGCGGACCTCGGCCGGCCGAAGCGCTCCTGGCCAGGGTGATTCAGCAAAGGATGGGGCTTGGATGGCGTTGTTCATCGCCTGGCAACTCCTGTCGACAGCAAGGGATCAGGCGATCTTCCGGGCCGGGGCCGGTAAGACCCCGAAGATCGGTGCGGTACGCTCGGCGGCCAGTGCGATGCGGGCCTTCAGCGCGCCGCTGCTGATCTGGTAGTCGTTGAAGTCGGCCTCCGAGGCGTAGACGCCGATGGGCAGGGTCAGGGCCTGGAAGAAGTTGAACAGCGGTCGCAGCTGGTGATCCAGCACCAGGGCGTGGCGCTCGCTGCCGCCGGTGGCGGCCAGCAGCACCGGGGTATCGACCAGCGCGTTGTGTTCGACCAGGTCGAACAGGTGCTTGAACTGGCCGGGATAGCTGCCGCGGTACACCGGTGTGGCTACCACCAGCAGGTCGGCCGACTCTATGGCCCGCAGCTCCTGCTCGATGTGCCCGGGCAGCTCCTTGCGCGTCAGCGCGCCACCCAGGGAGCGGGCAATATCGGCCAGATCGATGAGGTAGCTGTGGATGGGCAGGTGCCGGGCCAGCTCGGCGACCAGGGCCTGGGTCAGTGCCCGCGTGCGGGAGGGGCGGAAGGTGCTGCCGGTGACGGCGACCAGGTTGATGGGATTGCTCATGATGGGTCCTGAGGTTGCTACGCAAGGTCATTCAGGCTTGAGCAAGACCCGTACCAAGGCCGCGGACCCAGTAAATACGGGGCTTTCAGGGAATCACGGGTGTCTTTTTAGCAGCAGCTGCTGCTGGATCGCTGCTGAAAGGGCAGCAGTCCTGCGTCGCACGACAGGCCGTTCGCCGGTTTCGTTGTGCGTCGACGGAACCCCGGAAGTGGCCTCCGAGTGGTGGTGGCGACGTGGGGGCATGGCCTTGGCGCGTGACTTATATCGGGGGGTGTCGAAAGTGGGGGCGTGGCCGGACTATCGCTGCCCCGCAGGCGCGGGGCGCGGCGACGGCAAGGGCCACAATTGGAACAACATGCCGGGGGGCTTCGCTGAAGGGCGCTGCTCAGCTCCCGATCAGCTCTTCCAGCAGTTCATCCTTCAACTGCTGCAGGCGCGGGGAGTTGCGCTCGCGCGGATGCGGCAGGTCAACCCTCACTTCATGACGGATGCGACCCGGGCGGGGGTCCATGACGATGACCCGGTCACTGAGGAAGAGCGCCTCCTCGACATCGTGGGTCACCATGATCATGGTACTGCGCTGCTGCACCCAGATGCTCTGGAGCTCGCGCTGCAGGTGCAGGCGGGTCAGTGCGTCGAGGGCGCCGAAGGGTTCGTCCAGCAGCAGCACCTTGGGCCGCGTGATCAGCGCCCGGGCGATCGCCGCGCGCTGGGCCATGCCACCGGAAAGCTGGTGCGGGTAGGCCTGCTCGAAGCCGGTCAGGCCCACCAGCGCCAGGTGCTGGGCGATCAGCGCCGCCTTTTCCCGCTTGTCCTGGCGCTGATTCTTCAAGGCCAGGGCGATGTTCTGCTCGACGGTCTTCCAGGGGAAGAGGCGATGGTCCTGGAACACGATGCCGCGCTCCAGGCTGGTGCCGGAGATCGGCACACCGTCGAGCAGGATCTGTCCCTCGTATTCGCTTTCGAGTCCGACGACCAGGCGCAGCAGTGAGGATTTGCCGCAGCCGCTGGCGCCGACGATGCTGACGAACTCGCCGGGCAGCACGCCGAGGTTGATCCGCTCCAGCACGGGCAGCGGCCTGCCATCGATCCGGTAGGACTTGCTCAGGCCACGGATTTCCAGCGTGCCGGGTTGAGTCAGGCCGGTGTCGAGCAGTTGGGGGGCAAGTATGGCGGTCATCGGGATCACCTATCGGAGGTTGCGCCAGCGCAGCAGGTAGCGGCTTGCGCGGGAAAAAAGCTGGTTCATGGCGTAGCCGAGCAGGCCGATGGCCAGGACACCGATCACCACGACCTCCATGCGTGCGCCGGTTTCGGCGTTCATCATCAGGTTGCCCAGGCCCATGCCGGTGGAGAGGAACAGCTCGCAGCCGACCGAACTGACCCAGGCGAAGGCCAAGGCGTGCAGCACGCCGTTGGCGATGCTCGGTGAGGCCGCGGGCAGCAGCACGTGGAGGAAACGCTGGGTGCGGTTCAGTCCGAGTACCAGGCCGACCTCTTGGTGGCGCTTCTCCACGTGGCTGAAGCCCTCGAAGGTGTTGAGCGCCATGGGGTAGAAGGCAGCCAGCGAGACGATCAGCACCTTGGAGAACTCGCCGCTGCCGAACCACAGCGCGAGCAGCGGGATCAGGCCGAGGATCGGTATCTGGCGCAGGGTATGGTAGAGCGGCGCGAGCAGGCGCTCGGCGATGCGCGACAGGGCCATCAGCGCGCCGACGGCGAAACCAGCAAGCACGCCGTAGAGCAACCCCGCACAGGTGCGCTGCAGGCTGGCGAGCACGCTCAGCCAGAGTTCGCCGCTGTCGAGCAGTTCGAGCAGGCCGGCGCCGATCCTGCCGAGCGGCACGAAGGCGTACGCGTGGCTGGCGCTTTGCCGCGAGGCGAACTCCCAGGCGGCGACCAGCAGCAGCGGCAGCACCAGGCCGCGCAATGGACGGAACAAGCGGGTGACGTCATTCATGGGCGGGGTTTCCAGCGGAACAGGCGTTTTTCCAGGAGGCGCAAACCATGGTCGAGGGTGAAGCCGACCAGGCCGGTGACCACCACGCCGACCATCACGATGTCGATGCGCAGCATCTGCCGGCTCAGCTCGATCATCTGGCCGAGGCCCGTGTCGGCGGCCAGCAGTTCGGCGGCCACCAGCACCATCCACGAGCGGCTGAGGCTGATGCGCAGGCCGGTGAGGATCGGCGGTGCGGCGGCGGGGAAGGCCACGTCCCTGAACAGGCTCGGCAGTGGCAGGCGATAGACGTCGGCCACCTCGAAATAGCTGCGCGGGATGCCCTTGACTCCCTCGCAGGCGGCCAGCGCCACCGGGAAGAAGGCGGCTTTGGTGACGATCAGGACCTTGAAGGTCTCCTCGACGCCGAAGAACAGGATGAACATCGGGATCAGGGCGATCGACGGAATCTGCCGCAGGGTGTGGAACAGCGGCGCGCAGTAGGCCTCGACCGTCCTGGACAGGGCCATCGCGGTGCCGAACAGCAGGCCGCCGGTGGCACCGAGGACGAAGCTGATGGCCAGGCGCGACAGGCTGCCGCGCAGGTGCTCAAGGAGTTCGCCGCTGCCCAGCAGCTCGACGAAGGCCTGGTAGACGTGCTGCGGCGGCACCAGCAACTGGGTTGGGTACCAGCCGGCATTGGCCACCAGCGCCCAGGTGGCGAGCAGGGCCAGCGGCGAGGCGAACCAGCTCAGGCGATTCAGGGACAGCGCGGAAAAGGAAAGCGACATGTTCGACCTTCGACGGGATGACGACAGCCCGGCCGCGAAGGCCGGGACAGGGCTGAAGCAGCAAGCATGCCAGCCCCCTGGTGGCCCGGCGGCGGGCGTTTCGCGAGGCACCGGGAGGACGGTTGCTGATTGTCAGCCAGCGCTTGCTGAGGGACTGCTGCTGGTGCAGCAGTGCGCCTCAGATCGCCAGCTTTACCTTGCCCAGCACGGCTTCCAGCGGGCGTGGATCGATCCAGTCGCGGACGTCGAAGCTGCGCGGGATGAAGCCGTGGCGTTCGAGAAAGTCGGACAGATCCTGCAGCGCGACCAGGGATTTTTCCTCGAGCTTGGTGAACAGCCGCTGATGGGCATCCTCGCCATAGGCGGCCGCCACCCAGTACTCGCTGGTGTTCAGCTCGCGGGCGAGGAAGCGCCGGGTATCCTCGGGATGGGTCCAGGCCCATTGCTCGGCACGCAGCACAGTCTCGACGATCAACACGGCGGCATCGAAGTGCTCGTCCAGAAGGTGCTGGTCGACGGTCAGCGTGCGTGGCGTGCCGATGTTGCTGCGAATCAGCGGGTCGGGGTGCGAGCCGGTGTCGACCACCACGTGCAGGCCGAACTCGTCGGCGAGCTGGATGCCATGCGCGCCCTTGAGGAAGATCGCGTCGATGTCGCCGCGCAGCAGGCCGATCAGTTCGTTGTTGCGCCGGCGCACGCGGTTGCCTTTGAGCGCCACCTGGGCGCCGAAGACATGGCGCACCGGCTCGTCGCTGTAGGTGCCGCCGTAGGGGTAGTCCACCAGTTCGATCTCGGAGATGCCCAGGCCCTCCAGCCGCAAGGCGTTCTCGAGCCCGCGCAGAGCCTGGGCGCGACTGAAGTCGATCTGCACATTGGCCCACTTCGGCAGGCCGAAGCGGCGGTTGCGCAGGTCGCGGATGGTCTTCACTCCGCTTTCCGGTGAGCTGACGATCAGCTGCACTTCGTCGCTCCAGGACAGGCCGAGCGCGCGGGTGTCCTGGCCGCTGGCGCGGGCCCAGATGGCGGGGATGTTGCCGCCGTGGCGTACGGAGTTGCGCAGGTGGTGATCGAAATGGGCCTCGCGGATCTCGCGGTCGGAGGACTCGCGCAGGGCCTGGATATTGGTGCCGTAGGGGCGGAAGGCCTCGGCCAGGCGGCCGGATTCTACGGCAATGCCGAGTCCGGTGGGGACCGGGCTGTGGGTGTACCAGAGGGTGTCGAGGCGGACGCTCATAGAAACTCGTGAACCTGTGAAGGACGAAAATCCCCTCCCGTGTGCGCGGGAGGGGAACGAACTCAACCCGCCAGTGCGGTACGGCTGCGCAGGGCTTCCAGCGGGCGCGGGTCGATCCAGTCGCACACGGAGAAGGTCTGCGGGATGAAGTTCCAGCGCTGCAGGAAGTCGGTGAAGTCCTGCAGGGCGACAATGGAGGGCTCTTCGAGCTCGGTGCGCAGGCGCTGGTGGGCGTCCTCGCCGTAAGCCTGGGTGACCCAGTATTCGCTGCTGTTGGTCTCGCGGGCCAGGTAGCGGCGGGTGTCGTCGGGGTGCGTCCAGGCCCACTGCTCAGCGCGGACCACCGACTCGAGGATGCCCACCGCGGCGTCGAAGTGTCGGTCGAGCAGGTTGAGGTCGACGCTCAGGGTGCGCGGTGTGCCGTTGTTGGCCCGCACCAGCGGCTCCGGGTGCGAGCCGGTGTCAATCACCGTGTGCAGGCCGAACTGCTGGGCCAGTTGGGCGGCGCTGGCGCCCTTGAGGAAGATCGCGTCCACCTCGCCGCGCAGCAGTCCTACCAGCTCGGCGTTCTGCCCGCCGCTGCGGCGGCCGCCGAAGGTGGAGATGCCGTTGACCAGTTGCGCCGCTTCGTCACTGAAGGTGCCGCCGCGCAGGTAGTCGACCAGCTCGACGTCCTTGACCTCAAGGCCTTCGAGCCGCAACGCGTTCTCCAGGCCGCGGATGGCCTGCGCGCGGGTGAAGTCGATCTGTGCGTTGGCCCAGTGCGGCAGGCCGAACCTGCGGCCTTTGAGATCCTTGACGGTCTTGATGCCGCTGTCCGGGGTGGTGAGGATCAGCTGCACCTCGTCGGCCCAGGACAGGCCGATGACCCGCGTTTCGCGGCCGCTGGCGCGGGCCCAGATGGCCGGGATGTTGCCGCCGTGGCGCACCGAGTTCTGCAGTGTATGGTCGAAGTGCGATTCGCGTACCGCCTGGTTGTCAGATTCGCGCAGCGACTTGATGCGCGTGCCCTGGCCAGCCAGGGTTTCTTCCAGCCAGCCTTTCTGCACGGCGATGCCGAGCCCGGTCGGGACGGGACAGCGGGTGTACCAAAGCGTATCGAGTGGTTGACTCATGAAGCTCGTCTCCAAATTGAGCGATGGCCACGACGGCCGGATGAACGATGGGGATGGCGCTCTGGCCGGGTCGTTCCTGACCCGCAGAGCGCTGTCTGGGTTGAGTGCAACCCCTGTGCCAGGCCCTTGCCGGCGGGCGCGGGGCCCCGTCCGCCGGGGCTCGCGGGGCGTTCCCGGAGCACGCGCGGGTGCCGCCTGCTGCTCTGGCAGCAGCCGACAAGCACTCCTGCCGCGATTGCCCGTTCAGGCCGGGACATCGGCGCCGGCCCCGGCCTGACGTTCGCCTCCAGCACTCTGCCGGTAGGTCCGGTAGAGGGCGGCGTAGGTGCCCTGGCGCTCCAGCAGGCCGGCGTGGTCGCCGTGCTCCACCAGCCTGCCGTCGAGGATCACGGCGATACGGTCGGCGTCGCGAATGGTCGCCAGGCGGTGGGCGATGATGATCGCCGTGCGTCCCTCGCAGAGCCGTCGGAGCGCGCGCTGGATGCGCCGCTCGGTGTGGATGTCGACCGCCGAGGTGGCTTCGTCGAGGACCAGCACCGCCGGGTCAGCCAGGTAGGCGCGGACCAGGCAGACCAGTTGGCGCTGGCCGTGGCTGAGGTGTGCACCGAGCGGGCCGACTTCGGTGTGGTAGGTGTGCGGCAGGCGTTCGAGCACCTCGTCGGCGCCCAGCTCGCGGGCCGCGGCGATCAGCGTGGCGTCGTCGGCCTCGGGGGCGGCGAGGCGCAGGTTGTCGAGGATGCTGCCGGAGAACAGCACGTTGTCCTGCAGCACTACGCCGACGCTGCGCCGCAGCTGGTGCTGGGCCAGCTCGCGGACGTCGATGCCGTCGATCAGTACCGCGCCCCGCTGCGCTTCGTAGAAACGCGTCAGCAGTTGCACCAGGGTGCTCTTGCCATGCCCGGACGGGCCGACGATGGCCAGTACCTGGCCGGCGGGGATGTGCAGGTCGAGGTCCTCGATCACCGGACGTGCGGCGGCCGGGTCGTAGGCGAACCGCACCTGGCGGAACTGCACGTCGCCGCGGGCCCGTGGCAGGGCGAGCGGCTGCGTGGCGTCGACGATCTCCGGGCGGGTGTCGAGTAGCAGGAAGATCCGCTGCGCCGAGGCCGAGCCCGTGGCGTAACGCTCCAGCAGGTCGGACAGCTCCTGCAGCGGGCCGAGGAACAGCATCACGTAGAACAGGCTTTCGGCGACCTGGCCGACCGTCACGCTGCCGTCGGCGATGCCGTGCGCGCCGACCAGCAATAGCACGCCCATGCCCAGCGCGGAGAGCACTCCGGTGAACGGCGCGAACCAGCCGGATCGCAGGTTGCCGCTGATCAGCGACCAGTTGAAGTCCTCGAGCAGGCGCCGGTAGCGCACGCGGTTGGGCTCCTCCTGCACGCACTGCTGGATCATCCGCGCGCCGGCCACGGTCTCCACCAGGTGCGCGGTGAAGCGGCTGCGGTTCTCGGCGACCTTGGCCCAGTTGCGCTGCGAGATGCGCTTGAAGCTCCAGGTGGCGAAGAACAGCAGTGGCACGGTGCCGGCCAGGCTGAAGAAGAATAGCGGCGAGATCAGCCAGAGCATCACCGCGGCGACCACGCAGCGCAGCAGCGCGCCGAGCAGTTCCGGCGGGCCCTGGATCAGCAGCGATTCGAGGCTGTCGACGTCGCGGTCGGCGCGGGAAATGATCCGCCCGGCCTTGGTCCGGTCGAAGTAGCCGATGCTCAGCGCCTGCACGTGGGCGAACACGCGGATGCGCAGCTCGTTGAGCACGCGGATCGCCGCGCTACCGGCGATGTACTGGGACACCCCGGCGAGCAGGAAGCGCGCCGCCCAGGTGGCCGCCAGGCCGAGACCGAGCCAGACCAGTAAACGCTCGTCGAGCAGCCAGGCGCCGTCCTGCTCGATCAGCCCGTGGTCGAGCAGCTCGCGGACGAACCAGGGGCGCAGGAACACCGCGAACACTAGCACCAGCTCGAGGACGATCACCGCGAGGATGCGCTGGCGCACCGGGCCGAGCAGCGGCAGCAGGCGGCGGAACATGCTGCGGTCGAGGGCCTTCTTGGCGAGCATCTCCTCGATTTCGATGTCACTCAGCGCCTTGCCAGGCAATGGATTAGCCATGGTCGACTCCCAGCAGGTCGCGGTAGGTGGCGTTGCGCGCGACCAGTTCGGCGTGCCGGCCGCTGTCGCTGATGCGCCCGTGTTCGAGGAGCAGCACGCGGTCGGCGAGCAGGATGGTGGACAGCTTGCTGGAGATCACCAGCAGCGTGGTGGCGCGCCCGCGCGTCTCGCGCAGGGCGCGGATGTTGTCGAGCACGGCGCGTTCGCTGAGCGCGTCGAGGGCGCTGGTGGCGTCGTCTAGGCACAGCAGGTCGGGGCGGGCGAGCAGTGCCCTGGCCAGGTTGATGCGCTGGCGCTGGCCACCGGAGAGCGTCACGCCGCGGTCGCCGAGAGCCGTGTCGAGGCCGCGCGGCAGGCGTTCCAGCACGTCCTCGGCGGCGGCCATCTGCAGCGCCCAGAGCAGCTCCTCGTCGCTGGCGCCGGGGGCGGCGAGGCGCAGGTTGGTGGCCAGGGTGTCGGAGAACAGGAAGCTTTCCTGCGGCACTACCTGCACGCGGCGGCGCAGGGCGTCGAGCTGGAGGTCGCGCACATCGCGCCAGGCGTCCTGCGCCGAGCCCACCTCCACCTGCCCGGCCTGGACATCGGCCAGGCGTGGCAGCAGGCTGGCCAGCAGACTCTTGCCGGCGCCGGTACCGCCGACCAGGGCGACCACCTCGCCGGGTTCGATGCGCAGCGAGCAGTCATCGAGGATGTGCCGTCCGCCGCCGGGCGCCTGCACGCTGACCGCGTCGAGGCGCAGGCCGAGTGCGCCATCCGGCAGTTCGGCCTGGCCGCTGACGATCGCCGGGCGAGCGTCGAGCAGTTGCCAGATGCGCTCGGCGGAGGAGCGCGCGTCGGCGAACACCTGCATGACCCGGCCGACGCCCTCGATGCGGAATACCAGGGTGGTGGCGATCAGCAGCGCGCTGACCAGTTCGCCGATGCCGAGCTGGCCGTCGCGCACCAGGGTCGCGCCGAAGGCGAGAATCCACACGTGGCCGAGCGCGACCACCACCTGCGGCAGCGGAATCCGCGTGCTGGCGAAAGCCAGGGCGAGGCGCGCCTGCTCGGCGAAGAAGCCGACCTGGCTGGCGAAACGCTCGATGCGGCTGGCTTCCAGGGCGAACGACTTGATCACCCGCACGCCGCCGATGCCTTCGCTGAGGTCCTGATTGACCCGGTCGTAGGCGGCGCCGACCTCGCGGTCGAGCACCACCAGGCGGCCGGTCTGGCGCACGAAGATCCACAGCCCGACCCCGGTGAGCAGCAGCGGCACCAGGCCGAGCAGCGGGTGATACCAGGTCAGCAGGCCGACGGTGGCGAGCACCACCAGCGGGGTTTCCACCACCTGGCGCCAGAAGCTGATCAGCGCGTCGCGCAGCTTGTCGGCGTCGCGCGTGGTGCGGGTGATCATCTCGCCCATGCCGTGCTGCCAGTGGTAACCGAGGTGCAGACCCTGCACCTGCTGGAGGATGCGTTCACGCAGGCGGGTCAGCAGCGACTGGCTGAGCACCAGTGACAGCACGCCGGCGGCGTACTGCAGCACGCCGCGGCCGAGCGCGACCGCCAGCAGCAGCCACAGCCAGTGCCAGGCGACGCTGGAATCCAGGCTGCCGTCGGCCTGGCGGACCACCGCCAGGCCAGCGTTGACGTCGTTCAGGGCATGGCCGACCAGCCATTGCTGCAGCGCCAGGCCGGCGTTGCCGGCGATGAACAGCAGGGCGGTGAGGAGGAAGCGCCAGGGCATCTCGCGATAGATCGCCAGGCTGCGCAGCAGGGGGTAGTCCTTGATCATTCGGGCTCCGGGCGGAAGGGCCATGGCCCGTGATGTGTCTGTAGGAGCGAGCTCTGCTCGCGAAGCTTTGTGCATAGCCATTCGCGAGTAGAGGGCTCGGCGCCCCCCTCGCTCCTACAGGTATGAGGCAGCCCTGCAACACATAACGGGAACGTAGCCGGAAAAAAGCCCCGCGCTGGGCGGGGCTTCGGGGTAGGTGGAAAGGGCGGTCAGACCACCGCTTTCAGCTCCTCGCTGGCCTTGGCCGGCTGGCACGCGTGTACCAACGGCAGCACTTCCTGGCCGATGCGCAGGGCCTCTTCCAGATGCGGGTTGGCGGCCAGGATGAAGGTCGAGAAACCGGCGTCGCGGTATTCGGCGAGACGCTCGGCGACGTTCTGGTGGCTGCCGACCAGGCCGATGGTCGGCCCCGGCTTGGCCTTGCCGAAGCCGGCGAACAGGTTGGGGCCGATGATCAGGTCGTCGAAGCGGTCGGTGTTCTGGTGGTAGGCGGTCTGCCGCGCCGCGCCGACTGAGTCGGAGCCGGTGGCGAAGTGCTTGATGAAGGCACTGGTCTTCGCGTCGATGCGATCGTACTGGCGGCGCAGCTCGCTCCACGCGGCTTCCTCGGTCTCGCGGGCGAACAGGTCGATGCGGATGCCGAAGCGCACCTCGCGGCCCTGCTTGGCGGCCAGCTCGCGGACCCGCTCGATGTGCGGCTTGAGCTTGTCGACCGGCTCCGCCCAGTTCAGGTAAACGTCGGCGTGCTTGGCGGCGACGTCCAGCGCCGGGTCGGAGAAGCCGGAGAAGTACACCCCCGGCTTGCGCTCGTTGCGCAGGCCGAGCGGCAGCGAACCGTTCTCCAACTGGTAGATCTCTCCCTGGTAGCTGAACTGCTCGTTCGCCCACAGGCCCTGGATGATGTCGAGGAATTCGCCGGTGCGCTGGTAGCGCTTGTCGTGCTCGAGGAAGTCGCCGTTGGCGCGCTGACTGGCCGGGTTGCCGCCGGTGATGATGTTCCACTCCAGGCGGCCGCGGCTGAGGTTCTGCAGGATCGCCGCCTGCTGTGCGGCGTAGGCGGGAAGGGTCCAGGTGGCCTGGAAGGCGATCAGGAACTTGATCCGCCGCGTCTCGCGGGCCAGCGCCGCGGCGGCGATCCACGGCTCGGGGCCGGTCGGCAGCAGCGCGCCTTCGAAGCCAGCCAGCTCGGCGGCCTTGGCCACCTGGGCGACGTAGTCGATGTAGGTGAAGCCGTCCGGCTCGCCATTCGGCAAACGGCCGGGGGCGATGTTGCCCGGACGATGCTGGGCGGCACCACGGTTGTTCTTGTCCGCGGCGAGCTGCGGACCATCGCTGCCCAGCGGCAGACGCCAGAAGAATTCGGTGCTCATGAGCGACTCCAGAAAATGCACGTGACGGGGCTGGCCACGCCAGGCGCGACCCATGCCCAGGGCGGGTGCAACGCCTATGCCAAGGGCTCGGAGCCCCGCGCGGCGGGCCTTGCGCGGTGTGTTGCAGCGGCATTGCGTGCCCAGCAACAGTCGAGCAGCAGTGGCTGCTGACGCGGCAGCAGGAATCGCCGGTGCGAGGCACTGCCGCCGGTTCGCTTGCTCGGTTGTTTCGAATAAAGGCAGATAAATCAATGGTTTGTGGTGATGGCACAGGAACTGCTGAGGGTCCTGCAGCGCCGAGGGCCGCCCCCTCGGTTTCGTCCATTCCTCAACAGGGATATTTGCCATGACCGTGACTACCCTCGACGCCCAGCAGAGCGCCTTCGTCGACCAGGCCAAGCGCGATTTCGCCAAGGCCTTCCGCGTGCTCAAAGACACCCACACGCTGACCGCCACCAACACCTTCCAGGCTTACCTGCGGGTACCGGATAGCGAGCTGGTGGTGGCCCTGCACGGACCCAGCCCGTGGGCCGACGATGAAACCATCCGCGCGGTGGTGGCCAGCTACGACGGCGTGGTGGCCCTCGACGAGAGCATCGACGACAATTCGCCGCTCAGCGGCAGCAAGGCCGGCGGCAACGGCAAGCGCTACGCGGCGATCTTCCAGCAGCGCCCGGAAGTCAACGTGGTGATCCACGTACACACCCCGTACCTCGGCGGCTGGGCCAGTGCGCACCGCGTGCTGCCGATCCGCTACGCCGCCTCGCAACGGGTGACCCTGGCGCGCGAGCTGCCGATCTACATCGACCGTCGCCAGCCGGAAGCCGACTACATCGTCGAGCAGATCCAGGCCAACCCGCACACCCCGGCGATCCTCGAGGCCAACGGCGGCGCGACCTTCTGGGGCACCGGCCTGATCCAGGCTTCCAAGCTGATCCTGCTGATCGAGGAGGGCGCCTACTTCCAGGGCCTGGCCGAGAGCTTCGGCGGCTCCAAGGAGTTCGGCCCCGGCGTGCTCGAGCAGCAGTGGAAGATGACCGGCCTGTGGCCGCAGGGGCAGAAGCTGCTCGAAGCAGTGGCCTGATTCTTCGCTGATGAAAAAGCCCTCGCCAGAGGGCTTTTTTGTGCGTTCGCAGAATGTGCCGCTCCCCACTTGTAGGAGCGGCCCATAGCCGCGAACTGGACGCCACGATCGATATCGCGGCCATGGGCCGCTCCTACAAAGGCGGCGCAGTCGTAGGGTGGAAAACCGCGAAGCGTTTTCCACCAGGCCTTCAATCCACCGCAATCAACTTGCCCTGCGTCTGCAACGAGAACAGGTGCGCATAGAACCCCGCCTCGCGCTGCAGCAGTTCGCCGTGGCGACCCTGTTCGAGCACCTCGCCGTTGCTCATCACCAGGATCAGGTCGGCGCTCATCACCGTGCTCAGGCGGTGGGCGATGATCACCGAGGTGCGGCCGCTGACCAACTGTTCCAGGCCCTTTTGCACCAAGTGTTCGGATTCCGAATCCAGCGCGCTGGTGGCCTCGTCAAGAACGATCAGCTGCGGGTCCTTGAGGATCGCCCGGGCGATGGCGACGCGCTGTTTCTCGCCGCCGGAGAGCTTGATGCCGCGCTCGCCGACCAAGGTGTCGTAACCGGCCTCCATGCGCAGGATGAAGCTTTCCGCGTGGGCGGCACGGGCGGCGGCGCGCACCTCGGCGTGGCTGGCGCCGGGGCGGGCGAAGGCGATGTTCTCGCCGATGCTGTCGTTGAACAGAGCGACGTCCTGCAGCACCACGCCCATCACCGCGCGCACGCTGCGCTGGCGGTAGTCGTGCAGGTCGCGGCCGTTGATCAGGATGCGCCCCTGACTCGGGTCGTAGAAACGCATCAGCAGCTTGACGATGGTGCTCTTGCCGCTGCCGCTGCTACCGACCAGCGCCAGGGTGCGGCCGGCCTCCAGGTGGAAAGACACCCGGCGCAGCGCGTAGTCCTCCTTGCCCGGGTAGCGGAAGCTGACGTCCTCGAAGGTGATGCTGTCGAGCCGCTCCAGGGGCACCGCGTCGGCGCGGTCGGCGTGCTCGGACTCGACGTCGAGCAGCTCGACCAGGCGCTCGGCGGTGCTCTCGATCTCGCCGGCCTGGTTCAGCTGGCGGGCGATGGGCGTGATGCTGTTGACCAGGTTCTGCGTCAGGGTCAGCACCAGGAGGATGTCACCGGCGGTGAAGCGGCCCTGCAGGGCGCCCTGCACGGTGAGGGTGACGGCGGCGAACACGCCGAAGGTGTTGAGCACGTTGAGCGCCTGCTCGGAGCGCCACTCGGTCTTGTGCAGGTTGCCGCGCACCACCATCCACTCGGCCTGGGTGTCATCGTAGCGTTGCTTGACCGCCGGCTCGCCGCCGAAGCTGCGCACCGTGGAGATGTTGCCGATCATCTCGGCGAGCAGCCCGGTCATGCGCCCGGCCAGCGCCTGCCAGCCGCGCCGGTAGGGGCGCGTCCAGCCGACGGTGCACCAGGAGATCCAGAAGTTCAGCAGCAGCACGCCGGCCATGATCACCCCCACCAGCGGCGCTTTGAACAGCAGCACGGCGAGGATGAACAGCATCTGCAGGATATTGGCCAGGGTGCCCTCGGTGAGCGACGACAGCCACATGGTGATGGTGGTGATGTTGCCGAAGCGGTCCATGATCTCGCCGACGCGGGTCTTCTCGAAGTAGTCGATGGACTTCTGCGTCATGTTGTCGAACACCCGCTGGCGGAAGGTGCTCACGGTGTGCAGCCAGAGGTCGTCGGCCTGCTTGTTCTGCAGCGCGCCGAAGATCACCACGCCGAGGCGCAGGGCAAAGAACAGCACGAGCAGCAGGGTCACGCTGGCGGTAGCCTGCTGCTGGCTGACCTGGCCGGCGAGCAACTGGGCGATGGCGTCGACGATGCCCTTGTACAGGTAGGGCGTGGCTGTCCCGATGAAGCCGAGGATGGTGCCGACGGCGATCACGCCGACCACGCGGCCGCGGTATTCGGGAATCAGTTGGATGGTGCGCCAGAGGTTTCTCATCGAGGTCCTTGTTGGCGGGGAAAACGAATCCGCCCGGCGAACCGGGCGGACGTGGTGGATGACGGCTCAGGCCTCGTCGAAGGCGAAGCGGCCCTCGGCGACCAGTCGCGACAGCGGGTGGCGCTGGTTGGGCAGTTCGCGCTCGCGCAGGTCGTCGGCCAGCGACTCCGGCGCGGCGCGGCGGCCGATGGCGATGGCCACCTCGACCTGGTAGCCGTCCGGCACGCCCAGCTCGACGCGCGCACGCTCGCGGTCGAAGCCGCCGATCGCGTGGCTGCTCCAGCCGCTGTGCAGCGCCTGCAGGGCCAGGCTGGCCCAGGCCGCGCCGCTGTCCAGCGAGTGGCTGCGCAGCGGCGTGACTTCGCTGGCGCCGGGGCGCCGATGGCTGGTGCGCGACACCAGCACCACCAGCGCCGAGGCGTTGGCCGCCCAGCGCTGGTTGCCCTCGTTGATCAGGCCGAACAGCACCGGCCAGCTCGGCGCATCCTTGCGCGCATAGATGAAGCGCCAGGGCTGCGCGTTGTTGGCCGACGGCGCCCAGCGCGCGGCTTCGAACAGGGCGAACAGCTCGTCGTCGCGGATCGCTTCGCCGGTGAAGGCGCGCGGCGACCAGCGTTCGAGGAATTGCGGGTGGATGGCGTAGGTGGCTTGGCGGGGAGTGCTCATGGCGGTGTGCTCGCGAAAGAGGTCAGCGGATGGTGCCAGCGGAGGAGCACAAAGCATTCCAACTCACGGCCGCTGTAGAGCGTTTGTAAGCTATTGAAATTTAATGATTTAAATTGACGCTCTGGGCGTCAGTGGCAAGGCTGCTGCGCGGGCAGCAATCGGTCACCAGCCGACTGTTGCCCGTGCAGCAATGGCGCGTGGATCAGCGCTGGCCGCGCAGCAGCGGCAGGACTTCCTCGCCGACCCGGTAGGCCTCTTCCAGGTGCGGGGTGCTGGCCAGGATGAAGGCGTCGGCGCCGAGCTGGACCAGTTCGTCGAGGCGTTCGGCGACCTGCTGGTAGCTGCCGACGATGCCGTTGGTCTGCCCGCCGCGCAGCAGGTTGAAGCCGGACCAGACGTTGGGCTCGATGATCAGGTCCTCGAAGCGGTTGATGGTCTGCGGCCGGTTGCTGTCCTGGCGGCTGGCACCCACCGAGTCGCCGCCGGCGCGTTGGCCGACGCGCGCCAGTTCCGCCGGCGACAGCCGTTCGAAGCCCTTGCGCACCTCGCGCCAGGCTTCCTCCTCGGTGGCGCGGGCGACGATGTCGACGCGCACCGCGCACTTGATCTTGCGCCCCAGCGCGTCGGTGCGCTCCTTGACCCGGGCGAACTTCTCGCGCAGCTGGGCGAACGGCTCCAGCCAGGTCAGGTAGTACTCGGCGTGTTTCGACGCGGTGGCCAGCGCGGCATCGGACGAGCCGGAGAAATAGATTTCCGGGAACGCCTGCTCGGCCAGCGGCAGCGCCAGGCCGGCGTCCTTGACCTGGTAGTAGCGGCCGTCGTAGCTGAACGGCCCGCCGTTCCACACGCCGCGCAGCACGTCGAGGAACTCGTCGGTGCGGTTGTAGCGCGCGTCGTGGCCGGCGCTGTCGCCCCACCACAGCTGCGCCGGGCCGCCGCCGCCGGTGATCACGTTGAACAGCGCGCGGCCGTTGGTGGCGCGCTGCAGGCTGGCGGTCATGCGCGCCGCGGTGACCGGGTTCAGGAAGCCCGGCTGGAAGGCGATCATGAAGCGGAAGGTGCGCGTCTCGCGGGCCAGGAAGGCGGAGATCGCCCAGGGTTCGTCGGTCATCGGGAAGGACGGGATCAGCCCGCCCTGGAAGCCGGAGATTTCCGCGGCGCGGGCGATCTCGGCGAGGTAGTCGATATAGCTGAAGCCGTCGTCGCGGGTGCTCAGGCCGCTGCCGCTGGGGGCGCCGTTGCCGAAGAACCAGTCGCCGCGAAACGGCTCGCGGTTGCGGTGGGTGCTGGGTTCGCCGTGGGTGGGCAGGCGCCAGAAAACATCGATGGTCATGGGGGAAGTCTCGTCGGTCAGGCGGTATGGGCGGTGGCGCCGCTGAGGCGGGCGCGCAGCAGGGGCAGCAGGTTTTCGCCGACCCGGTAGGCTTCTTCCAGGTGCGGCGTGGCGCCGAGCAGGAAGCTTTCGATGCCGGCGCTGGCGTATTCGGCGAGCGCGTCGGCGACTTCGCCATAGCTGCCGACCAGCGCGCCCTCGACGCCGCCGGGCTGGGCGTTGGCGTAGCGCCACAGGCCGCTGGCGATTGGCGCGGCGATGCCCTGCTGAGCGGCAATTCGCTGGGCGTCGAACAGCGCTTCCTCGGTGCTTTCCCGTGCCAGCACGTCGATGCGCAGGCCGTGCGTCAGCCGGCGGTTGGCGGCGCGGGCCAGGTTGTCCAGCTGGTCGAGCAGTGGCGCCAGTTCGGCCAGCGGGAGTGCGGCGAACAGGTGCACGTCGGCCTGGCGGGCGGACAGTTGCAGCGCTTCGGTGCTGTCGCCGGCCAGGTAGATCGGCGGCACGCGCTGGCCGGACAGCGGGCCCTTGAAGCCGCCGTCGAGCACTTCGAAGAAACGCCCGGCGAAGGTGAACGGCGCCTGGGTGATCACCCTGCGGGCGACGGTGAGGAATTCGTCGATGCGCGGCAGCAGGTCGGCGTCCGCCACGAAGTCGCCCTGGCGGCGGCGCTGGGCGGCATCGGCCGGGCTGGCGAGCTGCCAGGCGAAGCGTCCGCCGCTGAAGCGCTGGTAGCTCACCGCGTTCTTCGCCGCGTACACCGCCGAGCCGCGCGCGGCGTCGAACTCGGTGAGCAGCTTGAGGTGGCGGGTGCTGCGCGCCACGTAGCCGGCGATGATCCACGGCTCGTCGCCGTCCGCCTGGTTGGCGATGTGGATGCCGTCGAAGCCGGTCAGGTCGGCGGCGCGGGCGATCTGCTGCAGGTAGTCGAGGTAGTTGAAACGGCGCCCGCGCGGGTCGCTGACGCCGGGGCCGTAGGCCGGCCGGTCACCGCTCGGGCGTTCGCCGCGCAGCTGGGGCTGCGCATCGGCATAGCGCGCATCGCGGTCGTTGGGGAGTTGCCAGATGAATTCGACGCTCATGGGGAAGTCCTGTGGGAAGGCGGGCGTATGGAAAGCCCGAGCTGAAGGGATAGGAGCAGGGAGCGTGCCAGGCGGTGCCGGGCGCGGTGTGGTGCGGGTTGTGTGGGGGCGAGGGGGAGTGGTGGTGCTGATCGGTCAGCAGGGCTGCTGATGGGGTGCTGGCTGGGGAGCAGTGCGGGTGCCATGTCTGCCGCCACGCTGTGGCGGTGGGTGGGGAGGTGGAGCGTTTCCCCCTACGGTTGGGTGGCCTTTGTAGGAGCGAGCCCTGCTCGCGAAGCTTTTGCGTTGCCGGGGTTCGCGAGCAGAGCTGTAGTGGTCCGGTTTTTCTGGACACCGAGATAGGAGCATCAAGCCGCCTGTGCCTCAAACACCGCAGGCGGCAAATGCTTGATCGCCGAGTGCAGGCGATGATGGTTGTAGTAGATGGCGACGAAACGGATCACATCCGCTGTTGCCTCCTGTTGATCTCGATAGCGTCGCTCTCCGATCCATTCGTGCTTCAGGCTGG
Organism: Pseudomonas sp. PNPG3; assembly: GCF_023093815.1. NCBI lineage: Bacteria > Pseudomonadati > Pseudomonadota > Gammaproteobacteria > Pseudomonadales > Pseudomonadaceae > Pseudomonas > Pseudomonas sp. PNPG3. Next base: position 55,175 of record NZ_JALLKV010000004.1, on the reverse strand, counting down.
CGAAGATCCGCTCCACCACGGCATTGACGCTCCTATGTCAACCGTAGCTCGAGGTATCCGCCAGATCAGCCAGGATCAGCGGGTACAACTCTCTGACGATGTAGCGTTTCAGGCAACGGTGGATCTCCCTGGTAGTTCGCCCTTCTCGCGTACGTCGCTCCACATATGCCTTGGTGCGCAGGTCGCTGCGCATTCGCACCAAGGCGATCGTCCACAGGGCGTTGTTGGCAGAGCGGTCACCGCCTCGATTCAGTCGATGACGTATCGTTTTACCGGATGAAGCTGACAATGGACTTACCCCGCAAAGAGCCGCCAGTGCCGCCTCGTTACGCAACCTCTCGGGATTATCGCCGGACACCGCCAGAAGGGTTGCAGCGGTTTGCGGGCCAATACCGAATCTGCTCCGCAGGCGCTTGGCATGCTGCCGTGTCAGGCGCTCGAGCATGGCATCGAGCGCAGTAACTTCACGATCGAGTAACAGCCAGCGCTTGGCCAACAAACGCAGCGTTGTGCTCAAACTATGCAGAGGGTGGGATTCCCTCTCGCGTAGACGTAAACAGCCGGCAATGCATTCGGCTGGCTTGTTCCGCCAGAGGCGCTCCCGCAACGACTGCGGCGCGCAGATGAGCAAAGCTTTAATCTGATTGATGGCTTGGGTGCGGGCCTTGACTGCGCTACGTCTCGCCACCAGCACCGCGCGCATGGACTCCGCAGCGCCGGACTGAGTCTTGGGGATCGCCGTGGCTTTGCCGGACAATACGGCGCGTGCCGCGCTCTCGGCATCGGTGGGATCGGATTTTCCCTGGGATCGGCGCGCTGCCCGATCAGGACGGTTGATTTCCAACACCTCGACGTCGTGCTTGCGCAGTATACGAGTCAGTCCCGCACCGTATGTGCCAGTACCTTCGACACCGGCGCGCCGAAGTTCTCCGTAGGACATGGCCCAGGCTAATAGGTGCTGGTATCCCTCGGTACTGACGGGGATTACCAGTGTTCCAAGCAATTTTCCGGTTTCGCTCCACACCGCCCCCACATGAGCGTCCAGGTGGGTATCGACGCCAAGTACCACTTCATGGTTATTCGTCGTTAGCGCAGGCATGCGAGATCCTCCTGTGTCGAAGGCACATCGCTACCCCACTCGCAGGACAGGACACTCAGGGTGCAGCACAAGGCTCCTATCAGGTCACTGACGGCAGGCCTAGCAATGCCAGGAAACGTCAGCAGCCAATCGACAGGTCAACGCAAAGGCAATCCAGCAAGCCAATCCCAGCACGGGTCAGATTGGGCTGACGTTCAGGAGGATAGTGAACTGAGTGTCCCAGCAATTTCCGCGGCGGCTCATACTTTGGATGATCTGCTGCCTCCGCAGATAGGCTATGAAACGCTCGCTGCCGTACTGGCAGCCCTGGTCAGAGTGAAACATCAGGCCGACACCCGGACGCCGCATCGAAACAGCCAGCTCCAGGGCACGGATTACCAGCTCTGTATCAGCCTGCGCTGAAAATGCCCAGCCGACGATGCGGCGTGCATAGAGATCAACCACGATGGCCAGATAAAGCCAGCCACGAGCGGTACGCAAGTAGGTGATGTCTCCAGCCCAGACCCGATTCGGGGCGTCGGGTTGAAACTGACGATTGAGATGATTGGGCGCCGCAATCGCTGGCTTGGTGTACCGACGGTAGTGCTGATAACGCCGCCGCGCCACCGTCAGCCCCGCCTGGCGCATCAGTGTGCGCACCCGTTGTCGCCCTACGGCATGCCCCAGCTGTTGCAGGGCCGCCGTAACCCGCCGCGTGCCATAGCTGCGCCGGCTCTCCTCATGCAAACGCACGACAACCGGCAGTAATGGGCTGGCCACCACTGCTGGCCGTTTCCTGGCGGCATAGTAACTGCTGCGCGCCACCCCGAGCAGCCGACACAAGTGCGTCACACTCGTCGCCTTCTTCAATCGGTCGATCGCTTGCCAGCACGCAGCATTTCCCGAACGAAGAAGGCGGTAGATTTTTTTAGCGTGTCACGCTCCTCCTCCACCTCGGTCAGAGCGCGCTTCGCCTGCGCCAACTGAGTCTCCAGCTCCTTGATTCGCTGTGCCTCACTGGCTGGCTCACCCCCTCCATGCTCAGCCCGCCACTGTGATACCCAGCGGCGCAGAGCGGTCGGTCCGATACCCAGCGTCTGTGCTGCCTGCGGCACCGAAAAGCCCTGCGACACCACCAATTGCACCGCTTCCCGTTTGATCGCGTCCGATATTTTTCTATGGCCCATACGAATCACCTCGATAGTTGCGCTAGTTAACCCGCTCCTATCTCGGTGTCCAAGTTTCCGGACCACTACAAGCTCGCTCCTACAGAAAAACGTCGTGGAGAACGGCGCCGTGGTGATGGCAGGTTGCGGTGGGGCCAAAACGATCGCGGTCATGGACCGCTCCCACAGGAGCGCCTTTTAGGAGCGGTCCATGACCGCGAAGCTTTTTCAGCGTTCAGCCTGCGCCAGCCCTGCCGGCGCCGCCGTGCCATCCCACCAACTGCTGATGGTCCACTCGTAGGCGCCGTAGTACAGCGGCAGGGTTTCCGGCGCCTGCAGGCGTTTGTTGTAGATGAAGTAGTGCTTGGTCAGGTAGCGCCAGGGGATCACGTAGTGGTTGTGGATCAGCACGCGGTCGAGGGCGTGGGCGGCGGTTTCCAGGTCGGCCTGGCTGTCGGCGTCGAGCAGGCGCTTGATCAGCGCGTCGACCACCGGCGACTGCACGCCGATGATGTTTTCCGAGCCGCGGCGGTTGGCGTCCTGGCTGTTGAAGCTGCGCCACAGCTCGTCGCCGGGCATGCGCGCCTCGCGCAGGGCGATGGTCGAGTAGTCGTAGTCGAAACCGCTCATCTGCTTGTAGGCGGTGGCGGCGTCGGTGAGTTTGATCTGCACCACCACGCCGAGCTTGCGCAGGTTGCGGTACACCGGGTCGAGGTACGGGCTCTGCGCGCGGGTGCCGGCCACTTCCAGCACGAACGGCTCGCCCTGGGCGTTGCGCAGCACGCCGTCGCGGTTGTGCCAGCCGGCCTCGGCGAACAGCTCCAGGGCGCGGGTGAGGTTGGCGCGCAGGCTGGACGGCGCGCTAGTGCTCGGCTGCCGGTACATCGGCCCGAACACCGCCGGCGGCAGCTGGTCGCGGAACGGTTCGAGCAACTCCAGCTCCGCGGCGCTGGGCAGGCCGCGGGCGGCCAGCGGGCTGTTGGCGAAGTAACTGTCGACGCGCTCGAACTCGCTGTCGAAGATCTTGCGGTTGATCCACTCGAAATCCAGCGCGTAGTTCAGCGCCTCGCGAACCCGCACGTCCTGGAAGCGCGGCTTGCGCAGGTTGACCACCCAGCCGTTCATGGCCGGCGGGTTGTGGTGGGGGACGGTGCGCTTGACCAGCTCGCCATTGTCGAAGCGCTTGCCGATGTACTGGCAGCACCAGTAGCGCATCTGGTTCTCGGCGATGAAGTCGTAGTCGCCGGCGCGCAGCGCGGCGACCTGGGTGTCGCGGTCCTTGTATAGCTTGTATTCGACGCGCTCGAAGTTGTAGCTGCCGCGCCGCACCGGCACGTCGCTGGCCCAGTAGTCCGGGTTGCGCCGGTAGACGATGCCGCGCCCGCTGGTGGCGCGTTCGATCTGGTAGGGGCCGCTGGCGATCGGCGCCTCGAAGCGCAACTGGTCGAACGGCACGCGGCTGCCGTCGGCCTGCAGGCCCCACTTGGCGGAGAACACCGGCAGGCTGCCGGCGATGAACGACAGGTCGCGGCCGGTGCGGCGGAAGTCGAAGCGCACGCGCTGCGCGTCGAGCACGCTGACCGCGGCGATCTCCGCGAAGTAGGCCTTGAAGCGCGGGCTGGCCTGGCCGCCGGTGAGGGTTTGGTAGGAATACAGCACGTCGGCGGCGGTCACCGGGTCACCGTTGGAGAAGCGCGCCCTGGGGTTGATATGAAAAACCACCGAGCCGAAGTCGGCGGCGACCTGGATGTCGTCGGCGAGCAGGCCGTACTGGGTGTTGATCTCGTCCAGGCCGTTGATGGTCAGGGTCTCGAACACCAGCTCGAGCAGCCCCGGCGCCGGGATGCCGCGCAGGCTGTAAGGGTTGTACTTGTCGAAGCTGCTGTTCTTGCTGACCAGCGACATGCTCAGGCTGCCGCCCTTCGGCGCGTCCGGGTTGACGTAGGCGAAGTGCTGGAAGTCCGCCGGGTACTTCGGTGCGCCGAACTGCGCCACGGCGTGCGCGGCGTGGGTCGCCGGCGCGGCGCCGAGGGCGATGGCGAGCAGCAAGAAACGGAGCTTAAGCATACGGACGCGTCTCACAGGGAGGCCTGAACCAGGCGCTGGGTGTAGGGGTGCTGTGGCGCGCGGATCACCTCGGCGGTGTCGCCGGACTCGACGATCTCGCCGTCCTTGAGCACGTACAGGCGGTGGGCGAGGGCGTTGACCACCGCCAGGTCGTGGCTGATCAGCACGTAGCTCAGGCCGTACTTGCGCTGCAGGCCGACCAGCAGTTCGAGCACCTGCTTCTGGATCGACACGTCGAGCGCCGAGGTCGGCTCGTCGAGCACCACCACCTGGGGCCGCAGGATTAGCGCGCGGGCGATGGCGATGCGCTGGCGCTGGCCGCCGGAGAATTCGTGCGGGTAGCGCGATAGCGCGGCGAGCGGCAGGCCGACTTCCTGCAGCACCGCGTGCAGGCGGCGCTGGCGCTCGTCGGCGTCGAGCCCCGGGTGGTGCAGGGCGAGGCCCTCGCCGACGATCTGCTCGATGGTCTGGCGCGGCGACAGCGAGCCGAACGGGTCCTGGAACACCACCTGCAGCCAGGCACGCAGCGCGCGGCGTTGCTGGCGCGAGTGGGCGGCGTGCGGCAACCCGGCGTAGTCCAGCGCGCCGCTGTGCACCGGGATCAGGCCGAGGATCGCCTGGGCCAGGGTCGACTTGCCGGAACCGGACTCGCCGACCACGCCGATGGTCTCGCCGGCGTGCAACTGCACCTCGGCGCCGGCCAGGGCGACGAAGCGTTCGTGGCCGAACCAGCCGCGCCAGCCGGCGCGCTTCTTTGGGTATTCGACGCGCAGCTGACGGGTCTGCAGGAGCAGCGGCGCGCCTTCGTTGACCGCGTCGATATCGCGCTGCGGCAGGCTGTCGAGCAGCTTGCGCGTGTAGGGGTGGCGCGGGCTGGCGAACAGCCGCTCGGTCGCCGCGGTCTCGACCAGTTGGCCCTGCTCCATCACCGCCACGCGCTGGGCGAATTTGCGCACCAGGTTGAGGTCGTGGGTGATCAGCAGGATCGCCATGCCGAACTCCTCCTGCAGATCGAGCAGCAGCTGCACGATGCGCGCGCGGATGGTCATGTCCAGCGCGGTGGTCGGCTCGTCGGCGATCAGCAGCTTGGGCCGGCAGGCCAGCGCCATGGCGATCACCGCGCGCTGCAGCTGCCCGCCGGAGAGCTGGTGCGGGTAGCTGTCGACGCGCCGCTCCGGCTCGCGGATCCCGGTGCGTTCGAGCAGGGCGATGGTCTTGGCGCGCGCCGCGCGGGCGTTCAGGCCCTCGTGTTGCTGCAGGGTCTCGATGATCTGCTCGCCGATGCTGAACAGCGGGTTGAGCGCCGACATCGGCTCCTGAAAGACCATCGCCACCTCGCCGCCGCGCACCTGGCGAATGCGTGCCGGGGTGGCGCCGAGCAGTTCCTCACCCTGCAGGCGGATGCTGCCGTGCACCCGCGCCTGCGGCAGCAGGCCGAGGATCGCCAGTGCGCTGACCGTCTTGCCTGAGCCGGATTCGCCGACCAGGGCGAGCCGCTCGCCGGGCTGGATGTGCAGGTCGAGGCCGTCGACCACGCGGCGCGCGCCGATGTCGATGGAGAGGTTTTCCAGGCTCAGCACCGCATCGCTCATGGCGCGCGCTCCAGGTCGGGTTGGTCGGCGATGCGGGTGTCCAGCGCGTTGCGCAGCGCCTCGCCCATGAAGGTCAGCAGCAACAGGGTGAGCACCAGCACGCCGAACGCCGACACCGCGATCCACCAGGCGTCGAGGTTCTCTTTGCCCTGCAGCAGCAACTGGCCGAGGCTCGGCGCGGGGGCCTGTACGCCGAGGCCGAGGAAGTCCAGGCTGGCCAGCGCCATGATCGCCGCGCTCATGCGAAACGGCAGGAAGGTGATCACCGGGGTCAGGCTGTTGGGCAGGATGTGCCGCCAGATGATCTGCGCATGCGACAGGCCCATCGCCCGCGCCGCCTTGACGTACTCCAGCTGACGGTTGCGCAGGAACTCGGCGCGCACGAAGTCGGACAGGTAGATCCAGCCGAACAACGAGAGCAGCACGAAGAGCAGCAGCAGGCTCGGCTCGAACACCGAGGCGAAGATGATCAGCAGGTACAGCTCGGGCATCGAGCCCCAGATCTCGATCAAGCGCTGGCCGATCAGGTCAACCTTGCCGGCGAAGTATCCCTGCAGCGCACCGATGGCCACGCCGAGCAGGGTGCCGACCAGGGTCAGCGCCAGGCCGAAGGTCACCGAGGTGCGGAAGCCGTAGAGCAGGCGGGCGACGATGTCGTAGCCGGCGATGTCGGTGCCCAGCCAGTTCTCCGCGCTGGGCGGCCCGGGGTTGTGGGCGGCGCTGGAGAAGTAGCTGAGCGTGTCGTAGTAGTAGGGGTTGAGGGCGTACAGCGCGAAGTTGCCGGGCTGCGCCAGCTGCGCGCGGATGAACGGGTCGTTGTAGTCGGCGTCGATCGGCAACTGGCCGCCGAACAGCGACTCGGGGTAGTCGTGCAGCAGCGGCAGGAACCACTGCTGCTGGTAGTACACCAGCAGTGGGCGGTCGTTGCTGAGCAGCTCGCCGGCCAGGCTCAGCGCATACAGGCCGAGGAACAACAGCAGGCTCCAGTAGCCCAGGCGGTTGCGGCGGAAGCGCAGCCACAGGCGCCGGCCGGGCGACAGCGAGGCGGCGGCCACGGCCGGGCGCGCAGTACGCCAGCCGCTGAGGCGTTGCCAGAGGCCCGGCGCGGCGGCCGGCAGGGGATTGGCAGGTAGGTTCATCAGGCGGTCCGGGCGTCGAATTTGATGCGGGGGTCGACCAGCACGTAGGCGATGTCGCCGATCAGCTTGGTGATCAGGCCGATCAGGGTCAGCAGGTAGAGGCTGCCGAGCACCACCGGGTAGTCGCGGCTGTTGATCGATTCGTAGGAGAGCAGGCCGAGGCCATCCAGCGAGAACAGCGTCTCGATCAGCAGGCTGCCGGTGAAGAAGGCGGCGATGAACGCCCCCGGAAAACCGGTGACCAGCGGCAGCAGGGCGTTGCGCAGCACGTGCTTCCACAGCACGCGGCGCTCGGAGAGGCCCTTGGCGCGCGCGGTGAGCACGTACTGGCGGCGGATTTCCTCGAGGAAAGTGTTCTTGGTCAGCAGCGTCTTCAGGGCGAAGGTGCTGACCACCGAGGCGGTGACCGGCAGCGCGATGTGCCACAGGTAGTCGCCGAGTTTGGCCAGCGGGTTCAGCTCGTCCCAGTTGTCCGAGGTCAGCCCGCGCAGTGGGAACACATCCCAGAACGAGCCGCCGCCGAACAGCACCAGCAACAGCACGCCGAGCACGAAGCCGGGCACCGCGTAGCCGGTGAGGATCAGCAGGCTGGTGAGGAAGTCGAAACGGCTGCCGGCGCGCACTGCCTTGGCCACGCCGAGCGGCACCGAGATCAGGTAGGTGAGCAGGAAGGTCCACACGCCGAGCGACACCGAGACACCGAGCTTGGCCTGGATAAGCGCCCACACGCTGTCGTTGCGCACGTAGCTCTCGCCGAGGTCGAAGCGCAGGTAGCTGGCGAGCATGTGCAGGTAGCGGTCGAGCAGTGGACGGTCGAAGCCGAACTGCTCGCTCATCTGCTCGATCTGCTGCGCGTCGATGCCGGCGCGGCCACTGTAGCTCCAGCCGCCACTGATCGCACCGCCGTCGACGCCGCTGCGCGCGCTTTCCGAATCGAGCCGGCTGAGGCTGCTTTCCACCGGCCCGCCGGGCACGAACTGGGTGACCAGAAAGGTCAGCGTCAGCACGCCGAGCAGGGTGGGAATCATCGCCAGCAGGCGTTTGCAGAAGTAGAGCCACATGAACGAGCGTTCTCCGGGCGACCGTGGAAGTCCGGAAATTGCACCGATCGTGCCACTTGTCAGAAGGCCAGGAAGGGCGGGGCTTGGCAGTGGTTCAGGGAGTTGTAGGCAGGCGGATATGTTGCTCAGTCAGCAGTTGGGCAGCAGTTCTGCTGATGGGGAAGCGCGTCCACTTGGGGTGCGTGCGATAGGGGAGGCGGTGTAGTGCTTAGGCCTCAAGGTCGGGGTGCATGAGTAGGCCACCAACGGCGTGAGACGGGGGCGCGGCTCGCGGTGACTCCAACGAGCACGCCTCGCAGCTCGACGACAGGGCGTCCGCCGGATCATTTTTTGGCCGAAGGCTTCGGCGGCTTTCGGTCCAGACCGTGTAAAAACGCAGCGGGTGATGGATAGCGGGATTTGGATAGTTTTAGCGGCGCCTAGAGGCCCATGGGCACCTGGCGAGTCGAACCGAGTCATTCAACTGGATTGGGGAAGTGTGGCTCCGTGATGCTGTGCGACGAGCTCAGTGGGTCGCCAATGCGGTTTCAGGCCTTCATCGCTGCCATCAGCGTACTGTTCCCCAGCAGATTCAGCACCCGTTTGAAGTTGTAGGCGAGCACATGCAGGCTCATTTCCGTGCTTACCCGCTCAAGCGTTCGGGTGAGGAAATGGGTGGCGCCCATCCAGGCCTTCAGTGTGCCAAACGGATGCTCCACCGTCTGGCGGCGGATGCGCATCATCTCCGGCGCCTGATCCAGGCGGTGCTGCATCGCCTCGAGCACCGACTCATGTTCCCAGCGGCTCACGCGGCGCTCTGAGCTGGGTGTGCAGCGCTCCTTCAACGCACAGCCCTGGCAATTCGAACTCCAGTAACGGTGCAGCTTCAGCCCTTTCTCGACGCTTGCGTACCGCCAGATCAGGCGTTGCCCTGCCGGGCAGCGGTACTCGCTCTTGGCTGCGTCATAGATGAAATCACCTTTGCCAAAGCGACCCGCTGCTGTCGCTCCCGAAGTCAGCGTCTTGGGCACGAAAACAGTGATGCCAGCTTCCTGGCACGCGAGGATTTCTTCGCCCTTGAAATACCCTCTGTCTGCGACCGCCGAGAGTTCCTCGACGCCCATGGCTTCGCGCGCCTGCTTGGCCATTGAGCTCAGTTGGTCTCGATCGACTCCGTCGTTCGTGACCTCGTGGGTCACGATCAGGTGGTGCTTCGCATCGACGGCGGCCTGTACGTTGTAGCCGACCATTCCGCTGCCACGCGTCTTCATTGAGCGGGCATCGGGATCGGTCAGGGAGATCTGTTTATCCAGTGTTTCGTTGAGCTGCACCTCGATTTCCTTGAGCTCCCGCATCTTGGTCTTCAAGGTCGCGATCTTGTCGTGGAGGCGTTCGGCTTTGACCCGCGCAACGGTAGGTTCCTGACGGTCGGCGCTATCGAGCGCCGTCAGGTAACGATTGATGCTGGACTCGATCTCCGCCATTCGCCGCTGCAGCTTGGCGCTGGTGAAGTTGCGGTCGCGATTGTTGACCGCCTTGAACTTGCTGCCATCGATGGCCACCAGGGCGTCGGCGAACAAACCGATTTGCTGGCACAGCACCACGAACTGCCGGCAGACGCTCCGAATCGCCGGGCCGTTGTCCTTGCGGAAGTTGGCGATGGTTTTAAAGTCCGGCATCAGACGTCCGGTCAGCCACATCAACTCGACGTTGCGCTGTGCTTCGCGCTCGAGGCGTCGGCTGGACTGGATGCGGTTGAGGTAGCCGTAGATGTGGATCTTCAGCAGGACGGCGGGATGGTAAGCGGGTCGACCGGTTTCTGCAGGGACGACCCCGTCAAAACCCAGCCGGCCGAGGTCGAGTTCATCGACGAACACATCGACCACCCGCACCGGGTTGGTGTCCGCGACGTAGTCATCCAGGCTCTCGGGCAGCAGCGTGCTTTGGCCTCGACACTCGCCCTGGATGAAACGCTTCATGGCCCGCCCCCGCTATGAAATCCGTCGGCAGCATAGCAAGGGCACGGTCCACGTTTTTACACGGCCTGGGCCAATAACGGACCTTCGCCCAGAGTCCGTTCCACAGCCAGAAACGATGAGATGAACTCCTCCTCATTTCAGCATCTTGAGTGTCTGACTAAAGGAATAGCAACCTGCCGCAGGCTCTCCGTTGTTGTACCCAAGGTTTCAAGCAGACCTAATCAGCGCACTAAACTCTGCCTTACCACGATGGCAAAAGGCCTTCGCATACAGGCTATTCTGGGGATAAACTGGATGCATACGACGTTTTTTGACATGGCCGAAGATGCGGATTTTCCTTCCCGCTAAGAGTTGGCTTCTCAGAACCTGAAAGAATTGTCAGTAGCACCTCAAAACTGCTCGGAATGGAATCATGGCGAAGCGGGATTCAAAAAAAATCAAGTCAAAACCGGTAAACCAAGCCAAAGCGAAGCTTCGAGGCGTGATAGCTGCTGCTCGTAACACAACAACCTACAGCATGAAAGGTTCTTACAGTTACGACATTGCTCAGCGCAAAACTTATTTCTCGCAATCGCTGAATGTTAACTTGCTCTTAGCCAGGCAAGAGCTTCCATTTAGTGATTACAATGAATTCTTAGAATGGGCCGACACTCAGCAAGATTATTTGCTGCCAAAGTCATTCAAGGAAGTCAAGCCGACGCTATCCAGCTTGAGTTTTGTTCGAGAAACCAAGGAGATTTCTCTTATCTCCGAAGCGTTCTGGTTGTCGCATAGGATTTATAGAGAGCGCGAGACAATTGAAGAATTTCTAAAGCTCAGGCGGAAAATTGAAGATAATTTTTGGTGCGGAAATTTGCAGGCTATCTATACGCTATTTAGTGAAATCTCTGAAAAGTTAGGCCAGTCAGTGTGGCTGGTAGAGGCAAGGCTGTCTGTAGAGCAGGCCTTCAAAGGGCTGGAAAGCCAGAAAAGGATTCTTGAAGGAATTCGAAAAGAAGCTGGGCGCGGATTTATTCGTTTTTTGTCTCACCGGATAAGTATGCGCAACGAAATGGCTGTGACAACACAGCGCTTTGCTTCGAACCTTAACTCTTACATAGCTTCAAGGCCAAACTTGAAGCCGGAGACAGCTAAGTACCTGAAATTTAAGCTTTGCCACGAGATCCCCACCACAGAGCCTGAAATTTGTTCAATTATCAGATTTCAACAGAATCACTCTATTATTGATTGCTATGAGGGGCTAATCAATATTGCTCAAGAGCTTGTGGGGATCGAGGGAAAACAAGATATTTTCAGGGTGCTCTTCAGCGCTTTAATTAGAGCTGGCGTGGGTGACGAGCGCATTTCGAAACTTGAGTTGGCATACGGTAGGCGCGAAGCTGGACCTCATGATATCTGCAATATAAAACCTGCTGGCTTGTTGCTGAGGGGGAAAGTTAAAGAAGCAAGCAGAGAGGCGCTGAAAACCTTCCGCTCTAGTATCCCCAAGGACATTTTCCAATTGTTCATCGCTGCGGAGGCTCACTCGTTTAGCGGTGAGAATATCAACTTCAAGCGAGTGAAAGAGTGTAGACCTGATCATGATTACACGCGCCGACTGGCGAACGTGATTGCGAAGAACTCTGAATCTGCTCGTTCTTATGATTTTTTAGAAAAAACTCTTCGAAACTTTCATGTTTTCCCATCATGCAAAGCCTTTCTCGACATTGTGCGACGAGAACACAATCCGATTTCCTTTAAGAACGAAAAGGCGAATCTTTATTTCTTTCTGAATAATCCGAAATTTTCGCCGCTGGATGTGCCTCCAGGCTCACATATCGAAAAGCTTCTATACGAAAGCGCCTCGGATCTGAATGCCGCAGTAAAAAGTTTCGTAGATATCCGCAGGTCAGATGACGCTAAAACCTGTGCGCTCCCCTTAACAGCTATTACAATAGCGCGGGCTTCAGGAGCTTTTCAGCGCGGAAATAACAAATTATTAATTGACACACTGGGCGAGCAGAAGGGGCGGGAAGGATTTCAAGATATCGAGCCTAGATTCAAATCTGTCGAGGCAGATGCTCTTATATCTCTTGGCGAGATTCGGAGCGCAATCAGGATATTTGGAGATGTAATTTCTACCGGCAGAAGCTATGTTGACCTCCTTCCATTCACTGCCTTAGTAAATAAAGATACTCGGTGGGCTGATTTGCGCCAGTATTCAGATGAAATATCAGTCCCCATACTTTTGCATCAGATATATAAGTCCAGTCCTAGCAATAGTCTAGCCACGCTTCGCCGGACGGCGGTCGACTCTTTTCTCCGAAACAATGATCTCGACAAACCTTCTAGCCTATCTGATCACATTGACCGCTTCGGTAAGGCCAATGTCATCTATTTTATGAGGAATTTGTGTGCACCATCGATTTTGGATATGTGCAAATGCCTCGAAGGCACCAAGGCTGTAGATGAAGAACGTTTACAGATACTAGGTGCGCTCTTATATCTAGATCCTGAAAACTCTGACATGTATGAGTCTGAAATTCTCACACTCTCAAGCAGCCTTCGAATCAGAGAGGGACTGAAAGTCGTTGATGGCAGCAGAATACACGTAGACCTGGAGGGGATTTCGAGATGGGCCCATGCTGAGCTTCAGGAGAGCCTGTCCCGATACAAGAGCCTAGTTGAGGCAGGCGTTGGTATTGCTGAAGACTTAGATGATGTTATTAAAGACTTCATGGTGCAATCTAGCGCCAAGGCATATCTTGATACCCCCAAAAGCGAAGCTGACGATATAGTTGTTTCCATGCTCTGGGAGCTTCGAGAGAGGTTCCTCTTTGATAAACCACATGGACTGAACAGCTATCTTAGTAAGCGTGTACGCCATAATTCAATTGCTGGATATCTAAGAGGGGCGCTCGATAAGGACTCCTTGATCACACAGATTTCCGGAGGCGATTATCGAGAGAACTTTCATTGGCAGACAGTCCTGAAGGATCGTGGACATTCTCCACAAGATGTCAAAGCAACTCTAACGTTGCTTAAAGACTTCGGCGCAAAATTCGATGCATTAACATCGCATCTTAAAGACTCCGCTCTCCACATCAAGCGTCCCGAGTATCCGAATGGGTTGATTGATCTACCTCTCGCTCCAGCGTTAGTGTATGTGGCGCGCTCCGCACTGCAATCGTCGAACTACGACCTCGGGTCATGGCTTGAGGTCAGCATCGCAATGTTCTGGCTTAGGCTTGAGCCGTCGCTTTTCCGCGTGAGGGAGGTTCTTTCAAAAGAGTACAAGGCTAAGGCTGTGGCTCTTTTCGACAATCTTCGTGCGGATCTAGTTAAAACTCTTGGCCGAGATAATCAATGCCATGATCTAAGCAACGCAATAAATGACGCATCTATAGAGCTTCAGAATCTGATAGACAGAGCAGCCGACTGGTTCAATAAGCGTCAAGGTGAGCTAAGCAAGTATGCCTATTCGCTCACCGAGGTTATTGATATCTCCATTCAGTCAGCCTTAACTAGGCATAGAAGCTGCAGGATCGAGATAGATAAAGAAGTTATACAAACAATGGAGCTGCGAGCAGATGCTTTAGTAGTTGTCGCCGACATTTTGCTTGTCGTAATAGGCAATATCTCCGATCACTCTGGTTGCAGGGAAAATGCAAGCCTAAGGGTCTTTTCGCGCATGGACGAAGAGCGAAATCTTATTAACTTTAGATTCGAGAGTTCGGTCGCACCTGAAGCCTATAACGACAAGAGCCTAGAGCTCATCGAGGCAGCGCGAGCAGATATAACGTCAGGCGCTTACATAGATAAAATGGCTTTAGATCGACGTAGTGGACTATTCAAGGTCGCATCTATAGTTAAACCTGAGGCTGGTGGCAGAATTGATTTCGGATTTCAGACACCAACATGCTTTTTCCTTGATGTTGACTTAGCTCTGACTGTAGAAAGCGTTAACTTTAGCCCATATTCATCGGAGCTGAGTGATGAGATTGTTACTTGTTGAGGATGAAGGGCCTAAAGGCGAAAAAATCTCCTCTTGCCTTATAGATAGCTTTCCAGGAATTGATATAGACCTTGCTAGGTCAGTTCGTTCGGCGCTAAAGAGACTTGATCAGGTTTCATATGACTTGGTCGTGCTGGATATGTCGCTTCCTACTTTCGACATCAGCGAAGATGAACATGGGGGGCGCCCGCAGGGTTTTGGTGGCGTGGAGGTCATGCGCGACATGGTTAACTACGAAATAATCACCCCTGTAATTGTGGTTACTGCCTATGAATACTTCTCAGCGGATAGTGATGAAGATCTTTCCCATGGAAAAGAATCAACACTGATTGAGTTGAGAAATGAACTAGACGAAGAGTTTCCAGGTATTTTCATTGAGCTAATAAAGTACGACACATTCACTGATGAGTGGCAGGCGCAGCTAGTTGACAGTATCAACGCTATTGAGGGGTTGCTTTGAATATATTGATCATTGATGATAATCGCGCGAAAATTGTACCCCTGATCAAAGGAATGATCGCGCTAGATATTCCCAGGCATAACATTCATACTGCGGAGTCAGCATCAGATGCTCGCTTAAAGCTTCGCGCGGAATCATATGATTTAGTAGTTCTGGATCTATGCCTTCCGGAAGTAATGGAAGAAGATCCCTCGCTGGATGTGGTCAAGCAGCTTCTCGAAGACCTGCATGATGCCGAGCAAGAACTGCGCAAGCCTAAGCTGATTGTAGGATTTTCAGCCTATGAGGCTTATATTTTGGAAATCCAAAACCTGCAGACTTGCGGCTCTATGGTTTTCCACCGTTATGATGAAAAGTCCGATGACTGGCTGAAAGGCATCTTGAACTGCGTTCAGTACATGCTAAATCTAGAAGCTGGCAAAGGAATCGACACAGAACCTGTTGACCTGTGCATTATCACAGCGCTTTACAATCCGGAATACACTGCGATACTCGATCTGCCTTGGAACTGGGGGGGGTGGGAGCTGCTTGACCAGAACACCTCAATTAGGCGGGGCAGTTTTACATCGGGAAAAAAAACCTACTCTGTAGTGGCTGCTCACAGCTTAAGAATGGGTATGGTTGCAGCCACTATATTGGCAACTAAACTGATTGCCCTGTGCAAGCCTCGATTCCTTGTTATGCCTGGCATCTGTGCGGGCGTACCCGGAAAGACCAACTATGGCGACATTCTTCTTGCGAACCCGAGCTGGGATTATCAGTGCGGTAAGCGCTTATCGAATGATGAAGGCTCGCAGTTTTACATCGCGCCTCATCAAATTCATGTTAGCGAGTCAATTGAGTCCCGCGTTTTGCAAATCTCAAGGACGCCAGGTCTCTTAGCTAAAATCAAGGACGAATGGCGAGGAGAGAAGCCTGTTACAGAGCTTCGCCTTCACTCAGGACCAGTTGGTTGCGGCTCTGCAGTGCTGGCAGACTATACTATTGTAGAGGACATTATCGAAAACCAGCAGCGAACTTTGCTCGGTATCGAAATGGAAATCTACGGTATCTACAGTGCCGCCAACAGTGCACCAGAACCCAAACCAATTTTCTTCGCAGTAAAATCTGTATGCGACCATGCAGATAATCAAAAAAATGATACCTATCAAAAATACTCTGCTTTCACAAGCGCAAGAATAGTTCAAGAATTCTTTGAAAGGTACACTTTCGAGTTCTGACACAGACATGCAATCTTACTAGATTGCTGCAGGTACTCCTAGATTCAGCAATCTAATACATCCATTGGATGTCTAATGCGGCTTCACGACTGATCGAATAATTTACTCGTCAAGTCGGGCTGGGCAGTGAATGCGCCAGCCTCTCGAGTTAGAATCGAGACTCCGAGGGAGTCCTCTGCATTTTTTAGTATCTTGCGATTTTTTTCACGGCAACCGTTGACGGAACTCGACCTTTCTGCGGGTTCAGAAGCCTGACTTTCCATCCAGCCGTTCTTGTCGTCTAGCAGATCAACATGGCGTGGATTGAGCGCCTGATCTGCATGCACTACTTGCGTAACTTTTACTTAGCAGGAACACCTCTCAATGAAAATGAGCCGTTGCCAATCCTGATGGGGGGGCCCCTGCACGGACAGCCCGCGCTATTGAGCGCTTCACTCGCAGTCGGTTAGTCGAGATATAGGCATGCTAAAAGCCTGGCCTCGGGGGGCGCCCGTAATGGGGCGATTTCAGCCGGTTTCGACAGGCAGCTATTGGCCGAAAGCAGAAGTTGCTCAACACCCAATCCTTGCTCAGTTTCAATGCAATGAGTGCGATCCATGAAGCCCACCTATCACATGATGGGGCAACAGGTTACCGTGGCATCTCTGGCGAGCAGTTCCACGGCAGTAGGGCTTCGTAGTCGGCCACCGACGATGCATACGGCAGGCGCTCAAGTACGTGGCGCAGCCACGTATAGGGCTCCTGGCCGTTGACCTTGGCGGTCTCGACCAGGCTGTAGATCTGCGCACTGGCCGTGGCGCCCTTGGGTGTGTCACTGAATAACCAGGCCTTGCGCCCGATGACAAACGGCTTGATCGCACGCTCTGCCGGGTTGTTGTGTGTGCCTTGTAAGGCGCGATCGATCCGTCGGTGAAAGTCCGACCCGGCCAACTCGCGCTCCGGCCGGAAGCACAAGGAGCGGACCTGGAGGTAACGAAGGGGCTGAAGCACTTCTTGAAAAGGCTTCGATAGGAAGCCAGCGGGCCATGCGGGCCGCAACGTGAGTGAACACTGAGCAGGCCTCGAAATGCCGTCGTGGATGCCGACTCGCCATAATAACGAGGAAGGCCGTCGGCGGTACCCAAGCGAGCGTGATGGGCGGGTATCGCATCCACCGGGGTAGTGGTGGCAGCACGCATGGTGAATGGTTGATCGTGCAACAAGGGAAGTCCACGGCGGCGCCGGACTGGCAATCGGGCAACGACAGCCTCGTGAGTGGCAGAGTCGACCACTGTGGATGGCGGATGGGGGTGTAGTAGTGATGAGACCGAGTAATGCCGGCGGAGCGAAGGCCCCCTGTTGCGATACCAATACGCAAAGCGGGAAGAGCCCGGGGATTGGCCTCAGCCTATCAACCCCGCGAGATTCGGTTCGGACCCTGCAGAGCGTGTTACAGGCGAAAGCCAAGAGCGAAACAGCCACCAGGTTCTACAGCCTGTGGGACAAGGTGTACCGGATAGACGTCCTGTTGGAAGCCTATCGGCGGTGCCGCAGTAATCGCGGTGCTGCCGGGGTGGACGGGATGACCTTCAAGGACATCGAGGCCCAGGGGCTGGCGCCCTGGCTGCAAAGATTGAGGCAGGAGCTACGCACTGGGCAGTATCGGTGCGCGCCCCTGTTGCGTGTATGGATTCCCAAGGCGAACGGCGGGCAGCGCCCGCTGGGCATTCCCACCATTCGTGATCGGGTGGTACAGATGGCCACGCTGCTGGTGCTGGGGCCGATCTTCGATCAGGACCTGTTTCCCTGGCAGTACGGTTTTCGGGAAGGCATGGACGCCAAGATGGCGCTACGGCGCATCCACTTTGGCATCGCTCAGCGGGGTGCCAGGGAAGTCGTGGATGCAGACCTGTCCGACTACTTCAACACCATTCCCCACGGCCGCCTGATGCGCTGTGTTGCGCGTCGTGTCGCGGATGGAACGGTACTGGCGGTGATTCGCCAATGGCTTGCGGCCCCGGTGATCGAACGTATACGAAAGGGTGGAGAAATCCGCACGACTGTGGCGCGCGACACGCGTCGAGGCACGCCTCAGGGGGGCGTTATCTCCCCCTTGCTGGCCAACCTGTATTTCCGACGCTTCATGCTGGCCTGGTATCAGGGCGGGCATGCAAGGCGGCTGCAAGCCGAAGTGGTCAATTATGCCGATGACTTTGTAATCCTGTGCCAACCCGGTACGGGGGAGCAGGCCATGGCCATGATGCGGCGCCTGATGGGCAAGCTGGGCCTGACGGTCAACGAAGAAAAGACCCGCAGGGTTCACTTGCCGGAAGGACGCTTCGACTTTCTGGGCTACACCGTAGGGCAGTTCTACGGCCGAGAGGGCCGGTCCTACTGGGGCACACGGCCCTCAAAGAAGTCGATCAAACGCTTGAAGGAACGCATACATGCCGAGACAACATCGCGCTGGAACGGTTTGCCGATTTCGACGCGGATCGAGGAACTTAATCCTGTGATCCGTGGCTGGGCAAACTACTTCGACCAGGGGCCGGTGCAACGGGTCTACCGGGACATCGACAACTATACGGCGCGGCGAGTCAGGATCTGGTTGCGACGGCGCAGTGGCAAGCGGGGAACGGGATACCGCCAGTATTCCGACCAGTACCTATACGGAAAACTGGGACTGATACGCCTGGTGCCATCTGCACGCGACCGCTCGAATGCGAAGGTCTGATGTGTTGCAAGAGAGCCGGATGCGGGAAATCCGCACGTCCGGTTCGATGAGGGGGATGTGGAAACGGAGTCAGGGTTTGGACAGTAAGGCACCGTCAATCGAAAGAGACGGCCAACGGATATGCCGGACCTACCACCACCGCGCCACATCTCTACTCTACCGAGGGGCAGATGCCCGCCTTCGACATAGCGCACGAGTCTGCTCCAGTTGCTGGCCAGGTAGTGCACCGCTTTGCCCAGCGCGTTCTGCGCGGTGACTTGCGGCTGAGTCTTGTCCAGCCAGGCCTTGAGCTGTTCCAGGATCGGCAGGCTGCGCTGCTGTCGCACGGCATGGCGTTCCAGGTCACCACTGTCCTGATGATTGCGCTCGATGCCGTAGAGCTTGTTGATCAGGTTCAAGGCCATATCGGCGCGTCCGACCTTGCCCTTGGGCTGCACTTTCTGCGCGTCGACGAACTTGCGGCGGGCATGCGCCCAGCAGGCCAGGCGCTCGATCCCCTCTTGCGCGGCCACGGCGTTGTAGCCGGCATAGTCATCGGTCATCAGGTAGCCGCGATAGCCGACGAGCAGGTGCAACGGTACTTCCTGCGCACGGCTGGTGCTGTAGTCGAAAAGGACGACAGGTTTCTCCGGTGGGCCGCCGCTTTGCACCCACATCCAGGACTGCGCCGTGGGATCTCGCCCGGGTTCATGCAATACCTGCAGTCGGGTTTCGTCGCAGTGCAACACCGGGTAGCCCAGCAACTGGTCGCGCATGAGATTGAGCAGGGGCTGCAACTGTTCGCCGGACTGGATCACCCAGCGCGCCAGGGTCTGGCGGGGGATGTCGATACCGTGGCGGCTGAGCATCTTTTCGAAACGATACAGCGGGATGCCATCGGTGTACTTGGTGGTCAGCAGCATGGCCAACACGCTGGGACTGGCCAGGCTTTTCTCGATCAGTTGCGCCGGTTTGTCGGCCGTGATCGGGGCAGACTCACAGGCCTTGCAGGCGTAGGTCTTGCGGATGTGGCGGATCACCCGTACCTGCATCGGAATGATCTCCAACTGCTCGCTGGCTTCCTCGCCGATCACCTGCTTGCAGGCACCGCAGGCGCAGGTGCGCTCGTGCTCGGGCAGTTCGTGGATGACTTCCACGCGCGGCAGATTGGCCGGCAGCGGCTTGCGTTTGCCGCGACGCTTGACGGAGGCAACGACTTCTTCGGCGTCAGCTTCGCTCTCGTCAAGCGCTGCCGGTTGTTCGATCAGCTCTTCTGCCTCGTTGAACATGGCCAACTGCGGCGAGTCGGCATCCTCGGCGCTGCGCTCGGACTTGGGCGAAAACAGCTTGTGGCGCAGCAGGGCGTTCTCTTCCTGCAACTGCAGGACAAGAGCCTTGAGAAGAATCGGGTCGTCGGGAAGAGCGTCAGCGCCAAGTTTCATGGGGCCGGATTATACCGGCTCAGGCCACGAAGCGCGGGCTCAGCACCTTGTGTGGCTGGTTGCCCCAGAGGTCGAAACCTGCCAGCAACTGATTCAGTTCCCGCACCGTCAACACGATGGGCTCCTCGGCATCGGGCTTGGTCTTGAAGCGCTCGGCCTGCAGGCGTTTGAACCACAGGCAGAAGCCATTGCGTTCCCAGTACAGAATCTTCACCCGGTTGCGGGTCTTGTTGAGGAAAACGAACAACACCGGGTCGAACACCGCCACCTTGATATCCAGCTCCACCAGGGCCGCCAGACCATCAATGGATTTCCGGAAGTCGACGGGCTTCGGATAGAGGTAAACGGCTTTGACCTTGGCGTCCGGACGCATCATGGCGGGGCTCCACTGGGAAAACGGGAGCCCAGCATCCGCAAGTGAGTGCATTAGATGAAGGTGGGGTTCGTGGAGCGCTTACAGGAAGGAGCGTGTACGCAGGCCGATGACGTGTACCGATCGGACGCTGGCCGAGGATGCTTGCGCATTCAGCAGCGTGGCGCAGGTGCACCTGTATCCGGGGCGCGATCACGGTGGCACGGCCAACGGATCGTTGAAGGATTCCCTGCCGTTCGCACGCAAGGTGCTGGCAGGCGAGCCCGTCGAGCGGCAGTGCCGCCCGGTCGGACGCTGAGGAGAGGGCGGAGCGGCCTGCGCCGCTCCGTGGGGCTTAGGCGTTGCGCGGGTCGCGGCGGTTGGCGGGGCGGTCGAGGCCGAGGTTGTCGCGGTAGGTGCCGGCGCTGTACTCGGTGCGGAAGATGCCGCGTCGCTGCAGCTCCGGCACCACCAGCCGGGTGAAGTCCTCGAAGCCTTGTGGCAGGTACGGCGGCACCACGTTGAAGCCGTCCGCGCCGCGTTCGACGAACCATTGCTCGATCAGGTCGGCAACGGTCTTCACCGAACCGATGGCCTGCAGGTGGCCGCGCGAGACGCGGAAACGCAGCACCAGTTGGCGGATCGACAGGTTCTCGCGGCGAGCCAGTTCCAGCTGCTGGCGGAAGCGGCCTTTGCCGTTGGCGTCCTCCTGGTAGGGCAGGTCGGGCAGCGGGCCATCCACCGGGTAGCCGGACAGGTCGAAGCCGCCGAACGACACGTTGCTGACGTCGACCAGCTCCTGCAGCTCGCCGAAGCGGTCCTGCGCTTCCTGATCGGATTCGCCGACCACCACCGACAGGCCGGGGGTGATCTTCAGCTGGTCCTCGGCGCGCCCGTACTTGGCCATGCGGCCCTTCACGTCGCGGTAGAAGGCCTGCGCCACGTCGAGCGACTGCGCCGAGCAGTAGGTCATCTCGGCGATCCGCGCGGCGAACTCGCGGCCGGTCTCGGAGTTGCCGGCCTGGACGAACACCGGGTAGCCCTGGATCGGCCGCGGGAAGTCGAGCAGGCCGGCGGAGTCGAAGTGCTCGCCGTGGTGCTGCACCGGGTGCGACGAGCGCGGATCGTAGAACTGCCCGAGGTCGCGGCGCGGGTGGTCGAAGGCGTCGTCGTCCCAACTGTCCCACAGCGCCTTGGTCAGCTCGATGAACTCGGCGGCGCGCGCGTAGCGCTGTTCGTGAGTCGGCTCCTGGTGAATGCCGAAGTTCTGTGCGGTGTGCGCGCCGAACGACGACACCACGTTCCAGCCGGCGCGCCCGCCGGAGAGGTGATCCAGCGAGGCGAACTTGCGCGCCACGTGGTAGGGGTGATCGAAGTTGGTATTGATCGTCGCCACCAGGCCGATGTGCTGGGTCACCGCGGCGAGCGCGGAGAGCAGGGTGAACGGCTCGAACTGGTAGTTCGGCGCCGCGCGGCCGGTCTGTGCGTTGATCTCGCCGGAACGGCCGATGAAGTCGGCCATGAAGAAGGTGTGGAACTTGGCCTGTTCGGCCAGCTTGGCGGCCTTGATGTACCACTGCAGGTTCGGCCGGCCGTCGTCGGTGGAACTCGGGTGGCGCCACGCCTCGGGGTGGTGGCCGAAGCGGTGGAGGAAGATGTTCAGCACCAGTTGGCGCTTCTGCTCGCTCACGGGGGTGGTCCTCATGCGGTCGATGGTGGGCGCGGCCTTGTAGGAGCCAGCTTGCTGGCGATCGGGCGCCAACACGGTCGTAACCGGTAAATCCGGATCGCCAGCAAGCTGGCTCCTACAAAAGCAGGGTGGTCGCGGGGCGATCAGCCTTCGTAGTGCTTGGCTTTTTCCAGCAGGCCGGTGCGCTTCCACTGCAGCTCCAGCGCGCCTGGGGTGTACACCTGGGCGCCACCGATCTGCTCGGCGATGGCCTGGAAGCGCGCCGCCTCTTCGACGAAGAGAATGGTCTCGGCGGTCTTGAGGATGCCCTTGCCCCAGAAATTGGCGCCGCCGTTGGACTCCAGCAGGGCTGGCGGCGGGGCTAGTTCGGGGTGCTTGTCCAGGCGCTCGCTGATCACTTCCAGCACGCTGCGGGTGCGCTCCAGGTGGTTGGGGATGCTGCGCGCCAGCAGGTGCCGGGTGGCGGCGACATAGAGGATCGGGAAGTCCTTGTGCGCCAGCGACCAGGCCGACAGCCAGGCGGTGTGCACATGAATGGCGGTGTCGGCTTCCAGGCGCGCCTCGTGGAGGATCGAGCCCTGGTTCTCGGCGAACGACGACAGGCTGACCTTGGGCGACTGATCGCGGGCCAGGCCGCCGGGGAAGCGGATCGCCAGCAGGTGGTCGGTGCCTGGAATGCGGTGCGAGATGTGGAAGGTCAGGCTGGCGGACAGGGTGCCGTTGGCGCGCAGCGTTTCGAAGGCGTGCACGGCGTCGACGCGCGCCTGTTCGATGTAGGCGACCAACTCGGCGTCGTTGGTGATATCGGTCATGGCAATGTTCCTCGGGGATGTAAAGGGTCAGGCGGCGGCTTGCGCGCGTTGTTGCTCGACCAGCTTGCGGGCCTGCGCCAGCGGCTCGTGGACGACCCAGTCGTTCACGTCGAAGTCGTGCTTCAGGTAGCCCCAGTCGCGCAGGAAGTTCTTCTGGGTGGTCAGGCCGTCGATGTAGGCCTGGGTCAGCTTGGGCGTGAACGACAGGTGCACGTCGGCGCCGTGCGCGGCGAACACGTCGGCCACGCTGGCGCCGCGGCTTTCCGGCAGCAGCAGCTGGGCCACTTCGTTGCGGTTGTGCGCCGCCCACTCGGCGGTGCGCAGCAGCACGGCGAGGTAGCGCACCACCACCTCCGGGTGTTTCTCCAGGAACGCGCGGTCGACGGTGATCGGCCGCGGCGTGCCGTTGCCGACACGCAGCAGCGGGTCGGACAGGTCGTTGAGGTTGAGCAGTTGGCGCAGGTGCGGCTGCTGGGCGACGCGGTAGCCACGCGCGAAGCGGATGAAGATGGCGTCGACCTCGCCACGCTCGAGGGCTTCTACGGCGACGTCGGGGCGCTCCTCGGGCTCGCGGCGCGGGCCGTCCTGCAGGTCGTAGCTGGGCGCCTCGAGGTCCACCAGGGTGGCGTCGGCGGTACTCAGGCCGACCAGCGACAGGGCGGTGGCGAAGCCGTGCTGGGCGGCGCCGCGCTGGAAATCGATGACCGCGTCGCGGTGCAGCGGAATGCCCAGGCGCTTGCCCTTGAGGTCGGCGAGGTCATGGATGGCGCTGTCGGCGCGTACCAGGATGCCCTGGTACTCGTCGAGCCAGGTGATGCCGAGCACCACGGTGTCCTGGCCGTTGCCCCTGGCCCAGATCGGCGGGATGTTGCCGCCCTCGCGGAACAGGCCCGTCTGGCCGTGGTGGTAGTGCGAGTTGCGGATTTCCAGGCTGTCGGAGTCGCGCAATGAATGCAGCACGGTGCCGGGCTGGGCGAACTCTTCCTGCAGCCAGTTCTTGCGGATCGCCAGGGCGGAGGCCGTGGCGGCGCCGCAACGGGTGTACCAGAGCTGCACGGGTTGTGCGGGAGTGGAAGACATGACAAGACCCTCGGAGTTGGTGGGAATGTTTGGCCAAGTGCATGGAGCAGCTTCCATGCCAGCTTTTAAAGTTGCAGGGAGTTATTGAATTGGAAGTATGCCGAGAGGCTGTTTGAATGCCCCGCGACCCAGGATTGAAGAGTCTCTGCAGCGTCTCGTATAGTTTCGGGTAAGTGTCGGTTCGCGAACCGTTAAGTTTCCGGGAAAGGGCGGGGTTGCTGGTGTTACAGCATTGCTGCTGACCGCCTGCTGCCATGCCAGCAATGCAGCTTTGGCGGGCTTTTGGCCTTTTCTTGATCGGCCGCGCGGGCGTGTTGCTGCAGAAGCCATGCGTCAGCAACTTGCTGTTCGTACATCAGCAGAAAGTCTATGGATACCTGTTCGATTACCTTGTCGTAATTGCTTGAGTTCCTTTATTTATTTGCTCTCTGACGTGCTGGCACAGTTGTTGCGATTTCGCCGTGGACTAATTGTCAAAAGTCTGCGTGCAGATATCTGGCCTTCATATAAAGGAACTGATGATGTTGTATCCTGCTCTTCCATGCGTAATCGATGACGACCCCGAGTTATCCGGAATCTTTTCATTGAAACCTGGCCGGCGCCTGGCCGCGGCCATCTCCCGCGCCTGCCTGGCTGGCGTAGCCGGCAGCCTGATGGTGGGGAGTGTCTGGGCAGCGGAATCGAGCGGCGATTCCGAGCAGCGGGACAGCACGCTTGAGACAGTGGTGGTCACCGCCTCCAAGCGCGCCGAGAAGATCAAGGACGTGCCCATCCCGATCACCGCGGTGACCGGCGAGGCGATCCGCGACAAGGACATCACTACCTCCTCGGACATCGAGCGCCTGGCGCCCAACCTGTCCGGCCAGTCCAGCGGCAATACCGGCGGGCGTTCCGGCAAGCCGCGCTGGTTCCTGCGCGGCATCGGCACCAACGACCCGAACGCCAACCAGGAAGGCCCGCTGGCGATCTACGTCGACGAGGTGGTGGTCGGCCTGCAGGGCGACCAGAACTTCCCGCTGTTCGACCTGGAGCGGGTGGAAGTGCTGCGCGGCCCGCAAGGCACGCTGTGGGGCAAGAACAACACCGGCGGGGCGATCCACTTCGTGTCGCGCAAACCGACCTTCGACACCAGCGGCTACACCAAGCTGGGAGTGGGCAGCTACGGCAGCCGGCTCA
This sequence comes from Pseudomonas sp. PNPG3, assembly GCF_023093815.1. Taxonomy (NCBI): domain Bacteria; kingdom Pseudomonadati; phylum Pseudomonadota; class Gammaproteobacteria; order Pseudomonadales; family Pseudomonadaceae; genus Pseudomonas; species Pseudomonas sp. PNPG3. The sequence goes on along the minus strand of NZ_JALLKV010000004.1, from coordinate 30,196 downwards.
CCGAGGCCGCGGTCGGCGGCGAGCTGGTGCCGGACAAGCTGGCCGGGCGCGCGGCGATCTACTACGAGAAGGGCGAGGGCTGGGCGGACAACATCGTCACCGACACCACCGGCCCGCGCTTCGAGGACTTCAACGGCCGCTTCCAGCTGCTCGGCAACCTCACCGACAACCTCGACGCGTTGCTGATCCTCAACCTGCGCAAGCTGAACACCGGCAACACGCCGAACTACATTGTCGGCGCCACCAGCGTGGACAACGTCACCACGCCCAACCCCGGCGGCGGCATCAACCAGGGCGGCACCACCTACTTCCCGCCATACGGCGACGATCCGGACAACAAGAGCGACTTCTTCAGCACCCTGGCCAACGGCTCGAACAACTGGTACGGCACCACCCTCAAGCTCAACTGGTACCTGGGCGAGAACACCCTGACCTCGATCACCGGCCTCAGCAAAGGCAATGGCGACACCTGGCTGAACCCGCAGATTCCGCCCGGCAGCACCCTGGACCGCACGGCCTCCGACGGCGACACCTCGTCCGACCAGTTCACCCAGGAAATCCGCCTCAGCTCGCCGACCGACCGGCCGCTCAGCTGGATCGCCGGCGCCTACTACTACGACCTGCAGGCCGACTCGCAGACCGACACGCTGCGCTACCGCAGCGGCAACACCCAGGAGCAGTTCTCGATCACCTCCTGGGATCAGGACGCGAAGAGCTGGGCGCTGTTCGGCAACGTGAAGTACCGCTTCACCGAGCGCGCGGCGGTCACCCTGGGGCTGCGCCAGACCTGGGAAAGCAAGGACATTACCGAAACCACGCTGACCGCCACCGACACCCCCGGCAACCAGAACATCGTGATCATCGGCCCAGGCGGGGTTAATTCGGTAACGGGCTCCGGCGTGGTTGCGCCGCTGGAGCTGAGCACCGACGCCAGCTGGACCAAGACCACCTGGGACATCACCCCGGAGTACCGCTTCACCGACGACATCCTCGGCTACATCCGCATCGCCACCGGCTTCCGCTCCGGCGGCTTCAACCAGTCGATCGTGCGCGGCGAGATCATCGAGACCGATCCGGAAACCCTCACCGACTACGAGGTCGGCCTGAAGACCTCCTGGCTGGATGGCCGGCTGACCGCCAACGTCTCGGCGTTCTACTACGACATCAAGGACCTGCAGCTGAACATCCAGCAGCAGGTGCCCGGCACCACCATCACCAGCACCGCCGGCTCGTCGGACGGCAACGTCAAGGGCGTCGAGCTGGAAGTCGAGGCGCTGCCGCTGGAGAACTGGCGCCTGGCCGCCAGCCTTGGCCTGCTGAAGAGCGAGTACACCAACTTCGTCTACACCGTCGGCCCGACCACCCTGGATGCCAGCGGCAACGAGTTCTACCGCACCCCGGAAACCTCGTTCCGCCTGGACACCGACTACCGCATCCGCCTCGGCGATGTCGGCCAACTGCTGATCGGCACCGACTGGTCGTACCGCAGCCACATCTACCACAACGCCACGGTGCAGGATGACCCGGTGCAGGAGACCGGGAGCTACTGGAACGGCAACGCGCGGATCAGCTACTTCACCCCGGACAACGAGGTGCAGGTGACTGGCTTCGTGAAGAACCTCACCGACCAGTCGAACAAGGTGCTGTCGCAGATCGTCAACCAGCGCGGCGTGTACCCCACCGGCTACGTGGCGCCGCGCACCTACGGCGTGCAGCTCACCTACAACTTCTGAGCCCGCCGGAACGCAAAAAGCCCTCGCGAGAGGGCTTTTTTGTGGGCGGGAGGGTGATGGGTGAAACCCATCAAACCAACCCGCATCGACCGCGATCAGGCGCCGAGGAAGTCGCGCTTGCCCAGCTCCACGCCGTTGTGGCGGAGGATGTTGTAGGTGGTGGTGAGGTGGAAGTACAGGTTGGGCACGGCGAAGCCGAACAGGAAGTCCAGGCCGTTGAAGGTTACTTCGCGGTCGCGCAGCTTGAGGGTCACGCTGCGAGTTTCCGCTCCGTCGAACTGGGCGGCATCGAGGCCGTCGAAGAACGCCAGGGTCTTGGCGATGCGTTCCTGCAGCTCGGCAAAGCTGGTTTCCACGTCGGGGTAGCTGGGCACCTCGACCCCGGCCAGGCGGGCGGCAGCGCCTTTGGCGGCGTCCGAGGCGATCTGCACCTGGCGCACCAGCGGGAACATGTCCGGCGCCAGGCGGGCGTTGAGGAACACGCTCGGGTCGATCCTCTTGGCCTCGGCGTGGGCGGCGCCCTTGGCGAGGATGGCGGCGAGGCTGGTCAGGGTGCGGCGGAAGGTCGGGATGGAGGCTTGGTACATCGACAGGGACATGGTGCAGGTTCCGGCAGGTGAGGGGCAGAGCGCCCCGCTAGATCCCGCATCCTAGCCGAGTTCGCCGGCCGAAGCTCCGTGCCCATCCCGGTAAACGGTGCGCACGGCGCACCCTACACATGACCCGTGGGAGCGGCCCATGGCCGCGAAGGGATGGCGTGAATCGCTCGCGGCCATGGGCCGCTCCTACAAGGGGCGTGGGTAGGATGGATTGAGAGAAGCGATACCCATCGCCGTGGGGTGATGGGTATCGCGGGAAGACCGTAGGGTGCGCCGTGCGCACCAATCCGGGAGCAACGCGGAGGCTTCGTGTCCATGCCCTAGTAAACGGTGCACACGGCGCACCCTACGTGTGAAGGGCCGGCGTGAATTGATCGCGGCCATGGGCCGCTCCTACACGGCGGGATCACTGCTGCGCGAGGTCGTGGGGTGCGTCTTTCCAGTAGTCCTGCAGCTGCAATTCCTTCAGCCCCTGCTCGACGAACTTGGGTTCGAGCAGCGCGTTGACGTCGACCTCGCCGCGGATCAGCTTGGCCTTCTGGCTGTAGGCGATGCCGTCGGCGTAGTGCTGCTTGAGCGCCTGGTCGTAGAGCGGGGTGAAGTGGTTGGCCCAGGGTTCGCCCTCGGCCTCACGCTGCAGCACGCTGAGCGGCTGGCCGGATTTGGACAGGTAGCCCTGGTAGGTGGCCTTGTTGGTGTCCTGGGCGGTCCAGTAGGCGGCTTTCAGGTAGGCGGTGACCACCAGTTGGGCCAGCTCCGGCTGGTTGGCGACGAACTCGCTGGCGCCCCACAGTTCGGCGCGCATCTTCCAGTCGCGCGGCGCCTGTTTGCTCGACCAGATGATCTTGCCGACCTGCTTGTCCTCCAGCAGGAAGGCGTCGCTGAGGGTGAAGAATCCGTCCACGCGCCCGGCGCTGAGCGCCGCGCCGCCGGCCTGCGGGTTGAGGTTGAATATGCGGAAGTCGCTGAAGTTGAGCTGGTTGGCCTCCAGCAGCTTGGCGAACGACAGTTCCCACGGCCGCCCGCGGTGCAGGGCGATGCGCTTGCCCTTGAGGTCGGCGATAGAGGTCGCGGTGGAACCTTCCGGCACCACCAGGTAGACGTGGTTGCCGCTGCCGCCCGGGGCGATCAGCTTGGTCGACACGCCGGAGGCGTTGGCGATGATCGACGGCAGGTCGCCGTAGAAGGCGAAGTCGATGCGCTGGTTGGCGAACTCCTCGTTGACGAAGGTGCCGACCGAGGCGGTGGCCGCCGGCACCCATTCCAGTTTGACGTTGCGCTTGGCCAGTTCCTGTTGCAGCCACTGGTCGCGGTCCATCACGTAGGCCGGGCCGTTGAAGATGATCTTGCCGGCGTTGGCATAGGCCACGGTGGCGATACGCAGGCTCTGCGGCGCCTCGGCGGCGAGCGCCGAGACGGCCAGCAGGGCGGCCGGCAGCAGCGCCAGGCGGCGCAGCAGGCGGGTGAGGGGAGACGTGTGCATGGCGATTACCTCGCTGGGTAGCCCGCGACCGCCGGGGTCGCGGGCGGGATGGATCAGAAGTCGGTGGTCACGGAGACGCCGACGGTGCGCGGATCGCCGAACATCACCGCCGCGGTCTGGAAGCCGCCCGGCAGGGTGTGGTTGCGGTATTCCTTGTCGGTCAGGTTGCTCACGTAGGCGGTGACGCGGGTGGTCTCGTCGGGCAGCTCGTAGGTCACCCGCGCGTTGCCCAGGGTGTAGCCGCCGCTGCGCATGTTCTGGCTCTGGTCGTTGGAGAAGAAGTACTGGCGGCTGCGGGTGTTCCAGTCGGTGCCGAGGATCAGCGCGCCGCCGACGTCCAGCGGGATGCGGTAGTCGGCGCCGATCACCGCCGAGACGTTCGGCGCGCGGACGAACTTGTTGCCCGAGTAGTCGTTCGGCCCGGAGGTATAGTCGGTGAACTCGGTGTGCAGCAGGCCGAGGGCGAAGTTGACGTGCAGGTTTTCCACCGGGATGGCCTCCAGTTCGAACTCGGCCCCGTAGGCCTCGCCCTCGGCGCCGTTGGCCAGGCGCGAGACGGTCTGGTTGTTCACCGCGGTGACGATGTTGAGCTGGATGTCCTCGTAGTCGTAGTAGAACAGCGCGGCGTTGGCGTTGAGGCGGCCGTCGAACCATTCCGACTTGAAGCCCAGCTCGTAGCTGGTCAGGTATTCCGGGTCGACCGTCGCCACGGTGGCCTGGCTGACCGCGCCGGTGTTGTAGCCGCCGGAGCGGAAACCGTAGGCGTAGCGGAAGTACACCCGGGCGTTGTCGCTGAGGCGGTACTCGGGGGTCAGGTCGTAGGTGTAGTCGCTCCAGGTGTTGCTGTCGTCCTGCACGGCGTTGACCACCAGCGGCGAGGTGACGCTGCCGATCTTCCACCAGTCGTCGCCGGCGAAGTTGGCCTGGCCCTGGTTCTGCAGGCGGGTCAGGTCGATGTCCTTGCGTTCGCGGGTCCAGCGCAGGCCGGCGGTGACGGCGAAGTCGTCGGTGAAGTTGTAGGTGCTGCTGCCGAACAGCGCGTAGCTCTCGGTGCCCTGGTCGTAGCTGATGTTGTTGTAGGCGCGCGGGATGTAGGGGGTGGTCAGCGCGGCGTTGGCGCTTTCCGACTCCAGGTCTTCCTTGAAGTAGTGGAAGCCGAGCACCCAGTTCAGGCGGTCCTCGCGCGGCGAGGCGAGGCGGAATTCCTGCGACCACTGCTTGCTGTCGGCATAGCTGTAGCCGCGCTGCAGTTCCAGCGGGGTGTTGTCGCTGTCGCTGAAGCCGTCGCGGGTGAAGTGTTCGAAGGCGGTGATCGAGGTCAGCGCGAGGTTGCCGAGCTGCCAGGTCAGGTTGAGGCTGCTGCCGATCTGGTCGATGTCGACCTCGTACTTGGCGTTGTAGTTGACCTTGCCCTTCTCGGGATCGATGGAGTAGCCGAACTGGTTGGTGCCGTCCGGGCGCAGGCCGTAGCTCACCGTGCTGTAGCCGCCGGTGTCGTGGTAGCTGCGCGCGTGCAGGTTGAGGTTGGCTTCCAGGTCGTCGTTGATGCGGGCGAGGAACTGCAGGCGCGCGGCGTCGTCTTCCAGGGCGCCGCTGTCGTTGCCGTCGGCGAGGTTGTCGTTGTAGCCGTCGCGGGCCTGGTGGCGGAACGACAGGCGCGCGGCCAGGCGGTCGTCGACCAGCGCGTCGCTCACCGCGCCTTCCAGCACGCGATCAGCGTAGTCGCCGACGCCGGCCTTCAAGTAACCGGACGGGTCGAAGGTCGGCTTGCGCGAGATGAAGTTGATCGCCCCGGCCGTGGTGTTCTTGCCCCACAGCGTGCCCTGCGGGCCGCGCAGCACCTCGATGCGCTCCTGGTCGAACAGCGGGAAGCCGGTGGCGCTGATGTTGGCGATGTACACGTCGTCGACATAGATGCCCACCGGGCTGACGGTGTTGGCGCCCTGGTCGCCGGTGCCGAGGCCGCGAATCCACCAGCGCGGGCGGCCGTGGCCCTCGGTGGTGCCGGCCGAGGCGTTGGGAATGAACTGGGTCACTTCGTTAGCCGATTGCAGCGAGTTGTCGCGGATCTTGTCGCCGCTCAGCACGGAGATCGAGCTGGGCACTTCCTGGACGGTTTCCTCGCGCTTCTGCGCGGTGACCACCACTTTGCCCAGGGTCGGCGTGCTGCCGCTGGCTTGGTTCTCGGTGCTTTCGGCGGCATGGCCGGCGGCCAGGTACAGGCCGGCGAGGCTCCCCAAGCCCCAGGCGATGGCCGTGGAAAGGGTACTGCGTTTGAACATGTTGCCCCCAGTTGCTGGTTGGACACAGCGCGGAGCGGTGATCCGCGGACTGCATCGAGTGATTCGTGTCGGTTGTGCGTTGCACTATCGTCATGGCGCTGCCATGCGGCCATTGCTGGCCGTGTGGTGCTATCGCAACAACCATACCGAGCGCGCTAGGAGCTTGATTTAAGTTTCAACCTATTGATTTATTTGAACTTTGTTTGTGGGTGATGGGGCGATGGCAAGGCTGGGCGGGGTCTGCTCAGGCAGCAACCGTTGCTGCTGGACTGCTGCTGGGGAAGCAGTCGGGGAGAGGGATTTCTTTATATCTCTAAAATGAATATATAAATGAATATTTATGATTATTTAATTATAAGTATTTTCATGCACTATCCGGGTGACCGAACGCCAAGGACTCGCCGCCATGTCACTGCTCACCCATCCGCAAGCTCGTGAACTGACCAAGTCGGTGCGCGCCACCGTGCTGGTGTTCAAGGACCCGCGCTCGCAGGAACTGCTCAGCCGTATCGAGCGCCTGGCGCCGAGCGAGGCGAATGCGCTGATCATCGGCGAGACCGGCACCGGCAAGGAGCTGGTGGCGCGGCATGTCCATCACCTGAGCCGGCGCGGCAAGGCGCCGTTCGTGGCGGTGAACTGCGGCGCCTTTCCGGAAAGCCTGGTGGAGAGCGAGCTGTTCGGCCACGAGAAGGGCGCCTTCACCGGCGCGACCAGCAGCAAGGCCGGCTGGTTCGAGGCGGCCAACGGCGGCACGCTGTTCCTCGACGAGATCGGCGACCTGCCGCTGAACATGCAGGTCAAGCTGCTGCGCGTGCTGCAGGAACGGGAAGTGGTGCGCCTCGGTTCGCGCACGCCGATCCCCATCGACGTGCGCCTGGTCGCGGCGACCAACGTCAACCTCGCCGACGCGGTGGTCGCCGGGCATTTTCGCGAGGACCTGTTCTACCGCCTGCACGTGGCGACTATCCGTCTGCCGCCGCTGCGTGAGCGACCGGGAGATATCCTGCCGCTGGCGGAGTTCTTCCTCGAGGAGCACTGCCAGCGCCTGGGCTACGAGCGTGCATCGCTTTCCGTCGAGGCCGAGCGCAAGCTGCTGAGCCATTGCTGGCCGGGGAATATCCGCGAACTCGAGAACGCCATCCACCACGCCCTCCTGGTGTGCCGCAACCAGCAGGTGCAGCCCAGCGACCTCAACCTCGCTGATATGCGTTCCATTTCCAGCCGTCCAGAGCTGCCGGCCGCTCACCCTGCGCCCGTCGAAGTCAGCCTGGAGGCGGCCCTGCACGCGCTCTACGAACAGAACCTGCCGAACCTGTTCGAGCATATCGAGGAGACGTTGTTCCGCAGCGCTTATCGGTACTGCCATGGCAATCAGCTGCAGACTGGCCGGCTGTTGAACATCAGTCGCAACATTGTCCGCGCGCGGCTGGAGAAGATCGGTGAACTGGAATCGCCGGTCTATCTGGTGAGGGACTGATGGGCTTGTTCCCGCCCTGGCCTTGCCGCAGCGTTTCGATACGCTGCTCTTCGCCAGACTGGAGTTGAACTGGGCGCTGAGGGGGGCATGCCGAGATATCCCTTATCTCGGCATGCCCCCGTCAAGTAATTGCGCAAACCGCTGAATGTGCGGTGGCGTTGCCGATCGATGGAGCGTCGTCATACTTGGGCTAAGCCGGCATCGAGCAAGGCAGCTTGAGCCGCGAAGTCCTCGGGACGCCTTTTGCGGAAGGTTTCGAGATTGCTTAGCTTCCAGCGCAGTGCCGGCAGTTGAGCGGCGTGCTGGCATTGCAGCAGCGACCAGTCCGGCTCTGCGCGCACCAGCCCGCTCAGGAACCGCTGATGCGCCGGTGTTAGCTGCAGCGGTAACTCGCGCCGCAAGTGCGCGCGAGTCTCCAGCAGGGTGTCCAGGGTGCAATCCACTTCGGTCATGCCGACAAACGCCCTCTCGTACTCGTTGGCGATGTTCTTGTCGTTGCCGAATAGCACTTCGTGGGGTGGCCGGTTGTGCCCGGCCAGGTAGACGACGAAGCACTCAACCATGCCGTCAGTAATGCCGCCCGATTCGTAGAGCTGCCACACGTCGAACAGATCACGCGGGTGCTGCCGATCCAGTGCGGCCACCAGCTTGCTGGCGTACAGCTCGTCCTGTGCCAGAATTGGTAGCGCGAACTCGACGCCGAACAGATCGCTGGTCCTGGCGCTCAGCGGCCGCCGCTCGATGGGCAGCACGCTGCCGCGGAACACCACGTTGACCTCGATCTTCACCTGACTGACGTCGTTCTCGACGATCAGCTTGGTGTCCCCCAAGTCCTTCGCACGTACCAGGCGCGTCTGCATACCCAGTCGCGCAACACGCGTGGCGATGGCGGCCAGCTCCTGGTTGATGGCTTGCAGCGCTTCGTCGCGGGGCGTCTGCCAAGGGAGGTACACCACGTCGATGTCTACCGACAGGCGCGGCATGTCCTGCACGAAGAGATTGATGGCGGTGCCGCCCTTCATGGCGAAGAGGTCGCCCGCGAACACGTCGGGCGCGACGGCCAGCAGCAGGCGAACGGTGTCCGCGTAAGTCTTATCCATGAGGTTTCAGGCTCAACAGGCTGCCGTCATCGAGTCGGCTCATCCAACGCGCGGCGCTGCCGGTGCGAACCGGATACTGCTCCAGCAGCGCGTCGACCTCCACGAGGCTCGTCTCGCGTGCCCAGGTGAGGAACAGGCGCACGGCCTTCACGCTGGTGCAGGAGGACAGCAACTGTCCGAGCACGTCCTTGCGGGGAGAGCGCAACCCATCGAAGACGTTGCGGGCTTCTTCGAGGCTTTGCTTGACGCCAGCCTCGTACAGCAGCTCCAGCACGGCACGCTCGGGAACCGACACCTGCAGGTGGCCGGGCAGGCCCGGCGGCGTGGTCAGGGTGGTGCTGGCCAGCGATGTGTCCGGCCAGTCGAACAGACGGGCGTAGGCGTAGCGTGTCGGGAAGCGCAAGGTGAACCACGTCGGCAACGCAAAGCGGTTGTCACCCCACAGCACCAGTGTGTCGCGGCCCAGATTGTGCCGCACCCCTTGCAGGGCCAGGGCGCTCTTGCCGCCGACATGTAGACCAGGAACGCGCTGTTGTAAGAGCTTCAGCGCGCCGTAGACCCCGAAGTCGTCATTTGGGAACGCATAAACCCCTTGGGCCAAGCGCACGAGCCAGCCCCCATCGGCGTAGTGGGCGGCGAGTTGGGGTGAGACCCCGAACTGGCTCAGTGTGGCCAGGTCGAACGGTGCCCCGCGGGGAAGCTCCGCCTGCAGTCGCTTGATTACTTGGTGCCTAGAATTTCCATCCATGCTATAAAAATAGCACGAAATCCAATCAATTCCTAAGGCTGCCGCAAGATCTGGTTTGAAAAGTAGTGTCATGTTTTATTTTTGCTGCAAAATCTAATCATTCCCGGGGCCGAACAAACCAGGTCTACCGGTCGCAACACTCTCTCCGGATCGAGGTCTATGCTGGAGAGTAAACCGCAATCGCCATCCCATGAGGTGAGGCACCACAGAAACCGAGGCGCATGGATATGACCACCAACACGCACAACGAGCGCTGGAGCCACCAGCTGGGCCGGAGGGCAGGTCATGCCTGGCGTGGATACCTGCGTCGTGAACAGCGTGCCGCCGGCTGGCTGGTGGCGCGTGGCGTGCCGGCTGGTGCGTCTACCGCCTTGCTCTGGCTCGCCAAGCTGCTGGCGCTCGGCGTGTTGCTGTATGCAGCATTCTGGTTGGTGCTGCTGCTCCTGTTCGTCGTGGCGGCAGCTTGGTCTGTGCAGCACGGTGCCCTGGATGGTGACGGCGATCAAGAGGACTTCGTAGAGGATGAACTCAGTAGGCTCAGGCGAACTCCAGGGTATGATCCCAACCCCTACAACGACAACGCGCACGAGATGTACACGGACGATTGAAGGTCGGTCCGAAGCTCTACTTTTTCTTCATTGCCCCTGCAACTGCGTTCGTCCCTTGGCCGCCGGCATTTGCGGCGCCTTTGCTGCCTTCTGAAAAGCTGCTGGCGATGCTACCGGCGCGGATTCCTGCCCAGGTCAAAGCGGTCATCCAGAACGTGGGCAGTACCAGGAACATCATCGCGGTCACGAAGCTGACGATCATGTCACCGAAGGCATTGTTGAGCCCCATCAGCGGGTCGAAGTTCGTGTGCGGGCGATTCCAGCCCCAACCCCACCCGTACAGCGCATCGAGGATCGTCGAGTCGATCCAGCGCGCCAACTGGAGCCAGAACTCGACGAAGAACAGCGCGAACTGCACCACGCTGGTAGTGACCAGAGATTTGAGGTCGTAGGTGCCGACCAGCAACACCATGGGAATGCAGATCACCAGCGCCATCTTGAGCAATGACAGCACCATCGGTAGAGCCTGTCGCATGGCGTCCATTGCCGGGAAGTAGAGGAGAGACCCAACGGCCAGCCCGACGTCGCTGGCTGCGCGGGTGGCGACATTGGGCACCGTCATTTCGATCTGGCCGCCGTAGTCGGTATAGACAGCACCCTGGTTGAGCTTCTGCTGCCGGGGCGAAGAAATGGCGCGGATCACGGAGTCATTAACCTCATCCTGCGACAGGAACCCAGCCCAGCTACCGATCCGCGTCAGCAGGCTGGGATCGACTTGGGCGAGCAACTGCGCTCGCAACCCACTGCTGTCGGCCCACCACTGCGCGCAGCTCGGGTAGCCGGCGCCGCTGGGCACCTCGGCCAGCCCGGCATCGCGGGCACTGTCGTAGGGCCAGCCGTCACGCGGAGTTCTGGAGCGGTAGGTGTCGTAGTAGCCGGCGGTGTCGAGGAAGAAGCGCGAGCCGATCCAGGTCACGTCGTACATCTGTTCGTCGCTCAGATCGGGGCGATTCATGAAGAGCTTCGCGCGGGCTGGTCCGTAGCAGTCGTGGGTAAAGTCGGCGACCTCTTGCGCGAGCACGGGGTCGTCGATGCGCGTGGCGTCTACCTCCATTCGGATCTGCCGTAGGTCGGTGCCGCAGGGGATGGCCGCGATCGCGGCGCCGGTGAGCGCCCGGGACAAGGTGTGTACGAACGCCCACCACACCGGTAACTTCGCGGACTGATTGTTCAGCGTGCTGAATGACTGCGACCAGCCCGTCTCTGCGGGCTCCGGGACGTTCACCTGGCATTGAATGGAGCGGGAGCGATCGAACTGGAGCGTGTTGAAGCTGACGTCGATGGCCGGAATGCCGGCGAACATGACGACCACGATGGCGACGAAGATGCGGTTCTCGATCCGCAGCGCGCTGAGCACTCCCTTGTTGCCTTCGTCCGCACCTTCACTGCGGGCCCGGAGCCATTCCTGAATCACGATGGTTAGGAGCGGAATGGCGAACACGCCGCTGGCGACCAATACCGCCCAGACACCGTTGTGGATGACCCAGCTGACGAGCGTGAGGTAAAACTCCAGATAATCGGTCGTGTAGAGCGTCATGGCGACCTCATCCCAGCGTGAGCAGGCTGACTTCCAATGCCGCGATCGCGAGCACGGCGGCGATCTCGGCGCGCAGCAGGCGCCGTCGTGTGTCTGCCCCAGGCTCTCGCGCCAGCACACGCCGGCGCATCCACAGCCAGCCCCAGGCTGTGCCGCCGTACAGCAGCAGACGCCAGACAAGGAAGTATCCGGCGTGCGCCGCCAGCCACCGCTCCCAGCCCTTGATGCTGCCGGCCAGGTGAATGCCGATCACGTTGACCGTGGCCGCCGAGATCAGCAGCAGGAAGACCCACAGCAGCACCAGACCCGCGCGCCGAACGCCGCTCATGTTCATGGCGTGCCGCCGCCGCTCGGTGGCCGCTGCAGCTGATCCAGCCGGTCGCGCGTGGGATCGCCTTGGTAGACTCCGCGCGAGCCTGCCGAACGGGTGCTGTGGCGCTGGATGATCGCCGTCGGCGAATTGCCTGCCAGCTCGCGGCGCAGTTCCAGTTCGGTTTTCAGGTTGTGGATCTCGCGATCGAGCATGTCGCTCTCATGTGTCACTGCCTTCTGGGCCAGCTCGTTTGCCGCGACGTTCGGCTCTTTGCGTCCGGTCAGCAGCGTGCGCTGCAGCAGCAGGGCCTTCTCCAGCACGCCGGCGAGCGCGACTTCCGAGGCGAGGCGACGGGTCAGGATGTTCTGGTCTGGTTCGTCGCGCAGCGCTTCGATGACGCCGCGGGTGATCGGCAGCGACGCGCTGCCGGCCGCCTGCAGGTTGTCGGCGCTCATGGGCCGGCTGCCGACGATAAGCTCTCGCAGGACTTCGAGCTTGGTTTCGTACTCTTCTTGAATCAGTGGGGTCAGGCCTACACCTGGAACCGTGACAGTCGTGGGGCAGCTTTCGCAGGTGCGTTGTTCCTGATCACCGAGCACCCGCACGGCCCAGGCCGCAGCCGCGTCAGGCGAGCTCCAGGTCTGGCAGGTCAGGTTGCCACCGCAGTTGCCGAGATCGATCGCGCTGCTGTCGGTGGCATCGCGCCCGTTGACCAGGTTGTAGCCAGCGCGGGTGACATCGCTGACGATGCGGATAGGGCGCTGCCCCGACCCACCCGCGTTGTCGCCGCCGACCCAGGTCACCCCTTCGTTGCCGCGGCTCGTTTCCGTCTGCTCGATGGCGGATACCGCGTCAGTGCTAGCGACGGCCTGCTTGAGCACCATGCCATCGGCGATCTGGCTCCATCCAACCTGGCCGCCGGCCACGTCCGCCATTTTCTCGGCCATCGCGCGGCAGGTCAGCTTGGAGCGGTCGAAGTCCAGTCGCGCCTGCAAGATGCCGTTAGTCAGCAGGTTGTACAGGCCGGGATCGGCGCGCTGGATGATCAGGGCAGGCAGCGACGCCACAGCAGCCGTGGTGTTCTGGATCACATTCGACATGATCGTCTGAAATCCGCTAGTCAGGCCGTTCAGCTGGTTTTGGATCGTCGTGCTGAGGCTCATGTCGCCGCAGATCAGGTTGCTGTTCCAACCGATGCCGACACCGATGGAGCGCATGTTGCTGGCGGGCGTCATCGACACCGCGCGGCCGCCACCGATGCTGTACAGCACGTCGTCACCGATGACGGCGCCCTGGTGCTGCACGCCGTACTCGTTGACGCTGGTCTGCGCGCCGGCCGCCGGCCCGGCCAGCGCGAGTGCGCAGCCGAGCAGGGCGATATGCCTGCTGATGAAAGAAGAAGGAGCAGCGTGACGATTCATGGCTTGCCTCACTGGAAGTCGGTGCTGCCCAGGAATACCTGGCCTTCACGCTCGCAGCAGGCATACGGCCGCCACAGTGCCCAGGCGTAATCGCCCCTTTGTGCCTGTATCTGGCCGTAGGAGTGGGGAAAGACGGCGCAGGTGCTGGAGAGCGTGGGCGTCAGCTCCTGCCACTTGCCCGTCTCTGCATCAGTTTCGATCAGTTCGCCAGCTGGCCAGTAGCCGTCCTCTTCGTTGGCGAGCAGGGGCTGGTAGACATGGAGCTGGCCACGGCGCGTGACGATGTCGCCGGCGCGCTGCGCAACGACGGCGCCACTCTGGTAGTCGTTGACCTGATGCAGGAAACCACCTCGCGGATAAACGTTCCCCCACAAGTTGCGCTCCGAGCGTGTCCCGATCTCACGCATTCCGGGCGTTAGCGCCTCGGGGTAGAACATCTCCGGAATGTTGTAGCGCCAGGCCAGCGTGTCGTAGACGCTCAGCAGGTAGGGCATGAAGGCGGTGCCGGCGCCCTTGCAGGCATAGCCGGAGGACGACATGAACTGACTGAACAAATAGCCGCCGGGGTGGCCGATCACATCAGCGTTTTTGAACTTAGCCAGGTTGTTCTCGTTGTCGTGGTTCGTCGCTCCATCGCCACCAGCTTGGGCTGAGGCATTGGGCATGCTCATGGAGCGAACCTCGATCCATGGGTTCTCCCCGGTATTGTTGTAGCTGGATACCACGGCATCGGGCACGTAGTGCCTGACCTTCACGGACGTGCGCACCGAGCAGCCGCCGTAGGTGCAGTACAGCCAGTAGCAAATGCCGGCCACACGGTACTCCAGGCAGGCGGGGGAGAGCACCGACGACACGATCGTCGCGGTGTTGAGCGCGAACGACGCCGAGGCCGCCGTCAGCAGGATGGCGGCGATGCCGGCGCGCAGGCGGCGAGAACACATCATGGCTGTGCTCTCCTGTGCGCTTCGATGAGCGCAACGGCCGATGCGACGTCCGGCTCGCCATAAACCACATAGCGTTTATCCACCACCACGGCGGGAATCATCGTGATACCCAGGCTCCAGGCATCTACCACGCCTTGGTAGGCCGAGCCGATGCGTTGCTGGAGCACGACACCACCGTCGCGCAAGCGCCGCTGTATGAGGGCGGCGCTGCGCTGCGCATCGCTGGAGAGATCGGCCGTCAGTTCGGCCTCGATCCGCGTGGGCAGGTCCAGCTCGATGACCCGGACACCGGCGGGTGCATGGACGGGATGGCGGCTATCGGTGACGGCCAGGATGTCGTTGGCCAGCACCATCGGACCGAGCAGCGCGGCGCAGAGGCCTGCGGTAAGAGCGAGAGCGGATTTCCGCGCGAGGGGTGGACAAGCGTGGGGCGTTGGCATGTCGAACTACCGTGGCGTTGGACGTTGCGGTAGTTGAATCGAAGGAAGGATTCTCAACGACAAACAAACGGGAATTGTGGTGTTCCGATTTAAAGGGTGTTCTGGAGAAAAAGCGGGGAGCCGAGTGGCTCCCGTATGAATTGGACATATGGATGCTCAGGTGGACTAGAGCAGAGCGGCTGAAGCGAACGAGTACGGATCGCCCTTGCCGATAATGAGGTGATCCAGTAGCCGCACATCCACGCAGTCCAGCGCAGTGCGTAGGCGCTTGGTAAGTATCTCATCCGAGACCGAAGGTTCCGTACAGCCGGATGGGTGCTGGTGGGCGACGATCAGGGCTGCAGCGTTGTGAGCCAACGCCCGCTGCACCACCACTCGGGGATGCACCTGCGCCTCATCGATCGTGCCCCTGAACAGCGTTTCACAGGCGATGACCTGGTGCTTTGAGGAGAGAAACACTGCGACGAAAACCTCGCTGGGCTCCGACATCAGTGTCAGTCGAAGGTAATCGCTGGCAGCCTCCGGAGCGAGCAGGTGAGGACCATCGGTGAACAGTCGGCGCTCCAATAGTTCAATGGCTTGCTTAATGATGCGGTTCTCGCGTGCGAGGACTGGCGAGAGGTGCGGTTGCGCAGGAGAGTCGATCAGAGCGAGGGAAGTAAGCATGGGAAGACCTCTGTGGGGGCAAGTGGAGGTGCGCCCACAGGAGGGCTTTCCCTCCAGGGATAATGGTGGTGAGTTGAGGAGTAGATGGCATCGGTCACTGCGGGATGCAGTGGCAGTTCGCGTGTGGATGCGATGCGAACGGGGTGGTCAGCGCGGCAGTGCGGCGCCGTAACCTCGAAGACCTTGGCTACCTGGTTGCAGCGATAGTCGAACGCAGATGAATGCGAAGCATGACAAAGAATCGGGAATTGCTCGGGCCGATTTCAGGTATCTGGGTGGGATGGATACGTCTGGCACCGTGCGGTCGGCGCGGTCGCCAACTTTTCAACATGCTCTTGGCGAGCGGCTCCGGACCTATTGACCGGCGAGCTCAATAAGTCAGTCGCGGTGTCATGGTGTGACGGTGTGGTTTTCTAGCTTCCCAAGAGAAGATTGAGCCAGGACAGCCGGGTATCGCTCTCTAGCTGGCCGGGCAGCAGCAAGGTGCGGTCGCCCTGCTGGTGCAATGTCGGTGTGGTGCTGATGTCGTCGTGCAAGGCTTCGCCACCTTGCTCGCGGATAATGGCGTGGGGACGGTCGCTCTCCGGGCAGGCCGTCAGCTCGTCGTACTGACAAGGGCAGCACACCACGGGTTCGTCGCGCACGGTGCGCCTGGGCAAGGTGATCGTGCGCCTGCAGCGCATGGTGCCGCGCAAGTTGGTGCTAGCGGGTCGCCCGGCCGGACAGGTGCTGTCCGCCTTAGGCCAAGACCGCGATGCTGGCGTGGAGGGTGGCGGCCCCTGACCGGCTACGAGCGGGGCGAGCTTGCCCATAGAGTGGTTTGCGTAAAAAACGCTTTGAGTGCAGAATAAGTGCATGGTCGTTGCATCAGGTGATATGCCATGAACACTGCATTGCAAGAACCCTTCGTCGAGCGCTTTCGCGAGCCCAATACTCCTTATCTGTCACCTGCCAAGGTGGGAGAGTTCTTCGGCTTTCGGGTGCAAGAGCTGGCGGAGCGCGCGCACGTGCATCGCAACACTCCGACCGCGCGCCCCCAGGCGCCGCAGTTGCAGAAGTACCTGCAGGACATGGTGCGGGTGCTGGCTGTTGCCACCGAGATGACCGGAGACCTCGACCGGGCGGTCTTCCTGCTGCGCAATGAGCCGCTGCGGGCGTTTGGCTACAAGACTGCCGATGCTCTGATCCAAGAGGGGCGGGCCGAGGCGGTTATCGCCTACCTCGAATCCCTCGCCAGTGGCGCCGCCGGATGATTTCCACGACGCTCGGCGAGAATGGCGACGAGGCTTTCTACAGGGTTATCGTTCCGGCCTACGCGAGTACGCCCCTGTCCGGCATGGGGGCAGCTCGCCAGGGCGGCCGGTTCAATCGTCCTGATCAGGAGGCGTTGTATCTGTCGCTGGACGAGGCGACGGCGCTGGCGGAGTACAAGCAGGACAACCCGTGGCTACGCCCGGGCACAATCTGCACGTTCTTTGCCAACAGGCTGCGCGTGGCTGATCTGAGCGCTGGCTACGATCCCGAGCACTGGCCGTCATTGTGGGCCGACTTCGCGGTGGATTGGCGTGCGGAGTGGTTCGGCAAGTCCGTCGAGCCGCCGACTTGGTATATGGCCGACGACGTGGTAACGGCGGGGTTGGACGGCATCCTCTTCCCCTCCCAGGCACGGCCGGGGGGAACCAACTTGGTGATCTACAGTAGCTCGGCCAGACAACCGGTGCAGCTGCGTGTGTATGACCCAGACGGGGCGCTGCAGAGGCTCGCGCGGCGCTGAATGAAACTCTACGAAAATGTGGTTATCGGGAATTTTCTCTATGCGCTGGGTTTCGCGATTGGTCGCAAAACCCAGGCAGGTGGCCTGATGCCGATCGTGAACCTGCTGCAACAGACTCCGGATGATAAGCGCCTTGCGGACGTTTTTGCCTATTACCCGGGGGCGATGCGGGTTATCGAGTTCAAGCGAACCGAGAGCAATGATGACAAGGAAAAAGAAAAACTGCGCATCTTGAAGCGCGCGGTTAAACATGCCACGAATGTCGAGAGAGTTTCTCTGGCTGTACATTGGTTCGTGGAATCGAGCGTTCCTGGAAAAGAGCTGGTGAGCCGTGTCGTTCCTTATCTACATGCTTATTCGGACGCGCCCACAACGACGGACTTCACTTCCTTTGTCGATCAGACAGCCGATGCCCTTCTGACAGGCGATGCAGGCTGTTCTGAAGAGATGCAGATGGGGTATCTGGACGTACTAGCCATGTGTAATGGCGGCACGGCAGGGAGGGCTGGAAGAAGGTCCCGGAAAGCGGATGGGCGCCCGCAGAGCAGCTCTCTCATACTCAAGTTGAGCGAGAAGGGGCAACTAGCTTATGCCCAGGTCACCTCGTATGAGGATTTGCGCTTACGGCGTGGTGAACTTTTCCAACGCTATCAGCTTGAGTTGCTGGCAGAGCGGCAAGAGCAATCCGAATTGAGCCGCTCGCAGGATTACGACATAGGCCCGGAGCTACCCAGGGGACGGGGAATGTCGCTTTGGTAGGAAATGTAGGATGTCTGATTCAGGTCAAACGGAGAGGAAAAGTGGCTGTAACTGACGAGAGGGCCATTGTCGTTGCGGATGCACTGAATAGCTTCATCACCATCGCCGAGAATAGCGGCGCCGAAATCAAGCGGCAGGCGGATGAAGTCAAGCGAGGCGCCGCTGCGGTCGCCGATGCGACCTCGAAACTCCAACAGCGAGTCGATGGGATCGACAGTACGGTTGAGAAGGCGATCGATCGCAACCTTTCGGAGAGTGTCACACACGCATCGAAGGTGATAACCAAAGCTTTGGAGTCCGCAAACGGGGCCGCAGGGCGAGCGGCAAAGCAGCTAAACCAGGCGGCGGGAGAGGTGGCCGAGAAGCTGTTTTGGGCGGGCGCTATTGGTGGGCTGCTTGGCGGTGTTGCGGGCGGGCTCGCTGTGTTCTTCGCCATGAGGCTGCTCTGAGCATTGCTTCGTAAGGTCAAGGTGTTCATGCAGCATGAGATGCGTGGCATGCTTGGACACCAGAGGGACTGGGCGGCTTCCGATGTGGGTAGTGCACTCGGTATGAGTCAGATCTATCCCCGGCAGCGGGAGCAAGCCGACTCAGCTCAAATGGTTGTGGATGAGCTGGCGTTGCTTCGCCGGCAGCGCCAGCTTTCGGTTTGCCGCAAGGGTGAACTGGTCGCCGTTCGGCCAGGTCAGTTGGGCGTGCGTGTCATCGAGCTGCAGGCGGGCTTCGCGAAAACCCCGTACCCCTCTTAGGTCCTCGTCGGTGTGCAGGAGCCGCAGGCTGGTGACGGACTGATCGGTGACCCACAGCCATTCGCGAAGCAGTTCCGGCGCGTCGGGCTGGCGCCTGGGCAGTCCGACCTCGACCAGATAGCCCAGCGGCGATGAGAACAGGCGCGTGACCTCGTAGTGCATTTCAGTGGGGAGACTGCTGGGGACGCGGCGGACTCTGCCAGAGATACGAGCGTTCTTCATGTGCGTGCGCCTCAATGGAGCAGGGCCAGCTCGGGTCAGTCCAGCGTCAGTGGGGTGATGCCGCGCGCCCGGTCGATGTTCGCGGCGACCGCGAGCGCCGCGTCCAGTTCGCTGATGCCGTGCAGTTGCATCAGCCGGTAGCGCTCGGCTTTTTCCTCCGGTTCGGTCTGTGCCAGCGCGAGGTACAGGCTTGGCGGCACCGCGCGGAACAACAGCTCCATGCTGCGCGAGAGGATCACGCCTTCCGAGAATTTGCCGGACTCCTTGCGCGCCGAGAGCATCAGCGCTTTCTGCGCGGGCGTGAGTTCGCGGAACCGCGCGATCTTTTCTACTTCATCCGCTGGCATCGACAAGCAGAGCCACCATTCCATCATGTTCAGCATCGGCTCGGCCGCTTTCGGCAAATCATCCAAGTTTTGCGTCGCGAGCCAGAACCAGGCGCCGAGCTTACGCCACATCTTGGTGATCTTCACCACGTAGGGCGCCAGCAACGGATTCTTCGTGATCACGTGCCCTTCGTCGGTCACGTTGACGATGGGGCGGCCCAGGTACTGGTCGCGCTCGGCGATGTTGTTGACGGCGTTGATCAGCGAGATGTACGCGATCGAGAGCTGGGCGTTGTAGCCCTCGCGGGCGTATGTCGCCAGGTCGACGATGGTGATGTCGGCTTCCGGCCAGGGCGAGCCGGGGCGATTGAACATGTCGCCGTCGGCGCCCTGGCAGAACATGTCCATCGCATCCGCCATTTCCAGCAACCTGACGCGCCGGATCTCCGGCAGCGTGGTGTCGCGGCCTCGCTCCCGCAGCGTGTCGCGCACGTCGCCGGTGAGCACTGTGCGCTGCTTGTCACCTTCACTGTGGCAGCGCTGCGCCGCATCGAGGATGCACTGGCGAATCAGGCTGCGGTCGGCGCGCGTCATATGCGCTTCTTCGCGCTCTTCTCCGCCGGTGATCATCAGCCGCGCGGTGATCTCCAGCTCGCCGAGCACGTCGCGCTGTTCGTCGCCATCGGCGGCGTCTTCGTCATCCAGCGCGTCGGCATCGAGCGTCTGCACCTGGCTCGGCGTATCGACCAGGCGCCACGCGTCGGCGAACGGCGCGAGACTCACGCCCGCGCCGGGTGCGAGCTTCACGCGATTGACCGTGAGGCCCAGCCTTGCGGCGAAGTCTCCGAAGAGGCCGAACGAGTTGCCGGCCTCGACGATGAACAGGCGCGGCCGGTATATGGCCATGACCTGGTTGAGTAGGTTGTTGAGGGTCGCGCTCTTGCCCGAGCCGGTAGGGCCGGCGAGGAACAGGTGCGCATTCATCTGCCGGTCGAGGCGGCTGAGCGGATCGAAGGTGATCGGCCCTCCGCCGCGATTGAACAGGGTAATGCCGGGATGCCCGGTGCCCTGGCTGCGCCCCCACAGCGCCGCGAGGTTGGCCGCGTGCTGGGCGAACATCAGCTGGGTGTACCATTGCCGCTTGTCCAGCGCGGGGTCGTAAACGCAGGGCAGCCAGCGCAGGTAGCTGTTCAGCGGCGCGACTTCATCTTCCTCGCGCACTGGCTGCAGGCCGGCGCCGAGCAGCACGTTGCCGAGCTTGAGGCCGCGCGCGTCCAGCTCGGCCTCGTCACGGCCGCGCAGGTAGAAGGTCAACGCGCCGCGAAACAGCTTGTGCGCGCTGCCGATCAGGCCGCGGGCCTGCGCCACGTCGTGGCGGGTTTGTTCGGACGCCAGTGTGTCCCCAACCGCCTTCCGGGACAGATGGTTGAGCTGCGCCTCGAGAATGTCCTGCGGCGTGATGACCAAGGTGAGGCACATCACGGTATCTTCCGGCATCTGGTCCATCAGGGCGTTGATGGCGTCGCCTGTACGCGTCTCGCCGGTGATGTGCCCGGTCCTGGGCGGGGTGCGTAGCCGGTCCACGGTGATGGTGCGGTGAGGCTGGCCGTTGAAGTACCACAGCCCCTTGTCGACATCGGCGCGCGGCTGGCCGAAGAACAGCCGCTGGCTGAAATCGATGCCGCTGGCCAGCTCGATCTCGTCGTCCGCCGTTGTGTCCGGGTAGCGGGTCAGGGCGTAGAAGCGCTCCCGATCCTCGGCGGTGTGGCCGAGCAGGGTGGGGTTGGGGTTGAACCAGCGCAGCAGCCAAGCGTGGATGTCGGCCGCGCCGAGGCGCCAGCAGCGCACGCCGGCGTGGGTCAGCCCGCCAACGAGGCGGTCGCAGACCAGGTTGAGGGCCTGCTCGGGCGTCTGCCCGCGGCGACCGGGGGACTGGCCGACACGGCGGTAGACGACCAACCGGGTGCGCCGGGTTTGCCCACGCCACGGCAAGCGGGTGACGGCGCTGTCCTCGAACAGCCCGCCAGGCTTCGCCACGGCCCGCAGGTGATGGGCGAAGAAGTTCAGGTAGAACTCGCTGAACGCGGTGCTCTGGGCGCGGGGCTGGATGTAGGCGCGCAGCTCGTCGAGGTACTGATCCCAGCTCGGGTCGTCCTGAGCGTAGATCTGGACGACCCAGGGGTTGTTGTCCAGCTCGTCGAACGAGTCTTGCAGCACGTTCTCCAGACTGTCACGGACCTGCAGCAGCCACTCCGGTTCGCGCCCTTCGGTGCCGACCGGCTGCAATTCGTAGAAGGCGGCGACGGACAGGCCATCGTCGAGCAGCATGCACTGTGTCTCGGGCAGGTATTCAACCCAGGGCAGCAGATCGACGAACGAGGGCGACACGCCGTAGAGCGCCTGCTCGTCGGCCAGCGTCGCGGGCTGCCGCCGGGTGGTTGCCGCGCCCGGCTCGGGAATGCCGTGGGCGCGCAGCTCGGCGACGTGGCGTGCCCAGGCGTCGTCGGACACGGTGTCCTCGGTGCGCGGTTTGCGCAGCGACCGGGCCATCAGTAGTCCTCGACCCGCTCGCCGGGCAGGGCGTATTGCACCTGCCGGTACAGGGGGAATACCGTCGAGTAGCCCGGCACCGGGACCTGGTTGGTGCCGACGAGGTGCGGAAACACATACAGCACGAGATCGGGGTTGGGTAAGCGCCAGAACTGCCGGTAGATCTCGTTCTGCGCCGTGCGTGTGTAGCGGGCCTGCTCGGCGGGTGCAGCCTGCACGTCGGCCTCGGTCAGCGGCCGGCGCAGCGACTGGCGCGCATCGAGCAGCCGTCGGGCGGCCTGGCCGCCGCCGGCGCTGCCGCCGGTCTCGATGTTCCAGATGTCGAGCATGGTGGTGTTGTTGTGCGGCAGGAGTTCTTCCTTGCTGGTGGCGCAGCCGCCGAGGGCGAGCACGACGGCCAGCAGCGGCAGCGCTACGCCGTCAGTCCAGGTCTTGCGCATGGGAGCTTCCTCCGAGGCGGTGATCGACCCGGCGCCCGACCGGGTCGTAGTCGATGGCGATCGGTTCTTCGATATGGACGGCGACGCGGGCGCCGGGCTTGACGTACACGGCCGCGAAGGCTTGGCCGTAGAGCTTGTTGACCCACTGCGACATGTCCTGCACGCCGCCGGCAAGGATGCGACCCATGGCCTCGTTGGCGCCGATGCCGACGGTGCCGATGGAACCGTCGCTGTTCATGTACGAAATCTGGCTGCCGCCGTCGGCATCGATCAGTGAGGCGACACCGGCACCAGCGGCGGTGATCAGGGCCTGCGAGCCGAGATACTGCTGGGCATTGCTGCGGCGCTCGCCCGATACGCATGGAATGCCGTAGGGGTCGCTGATCCAGCCGAGGCCGTCCTGCGTGGTGTCGTCGCTGCTGCGCTGCTGGTGGCTGCCGCCGCCTTTGCCCTCTTCGGGGAGGGTGCGGATGGTGCCGTCCTGGAACACGAAGGTGATCGACCGGATCTGCCCGCGCACGCAGGAAAGCGTCCAGTCGCCCGATGCCGAGCCGCTGACGACGGCTCCCGCTAAGTCGGGAATATCGATGCCGTTTGCCGTGAGGTTGTCGGCACCGATCAGGACTTTGAAGGGGAACGGGTCGGTGACGGTTCCATCGACGGGTACGCGGCCGATCAGCGCCGTCATCGATACCGACCCCATCAAGGTTGAGTTCGTCGGCACGGTGTAGACGGCGGTGGTGTTCGGCGCACCCACCGCGCGGCGCCCGGCGTTGATCGCGGAGCTGGCCGTGGTTTCGAAGGTTGTCTGCGCCGGGCCGAAGTTGGTCGGGAAGGCGAGGTTGCCGGCGCCGCTCTGTTTGCCATCGTCGCGCCTGTCGTCCGGCTCGACCCAGCGCAGGGCCTCGGCGCCGTCAGCGGGTTCCAGCCCGAGTCCCACCGGCAGGTTGGCATGGTCATCCTTGCCGCCGCCGATCCCGTCGAGACGCTGCTGCAGCTCCTGCAGCAGACCCTGGGTTCGTTGCCGCTCGGCGGTAACCTGCTCGCGATCCTGCCGAAGTTGGTTGCGCTCGGTATCGAGTGCGCTCTGGATGCGTCGGTCGATGGCGTTTTCGCGTTGGCGCAGCCGCTCGTTTTCCTCGCGCTGGTTCTTGTTGTCGGACAGCGCCGTCTGCAGCTCGGTGCGCAGCTGGCGGACCTGCGCGACCAGCGTTGCCACCGTGTCGCGAGGTGTGTCGCCTTCGATGCCGAGCGCTTTCGCTTCTTCTGGCGTCAGACTGCTCTCGACCTGCTGCGGCGCAGGCGCTTCGCCACGGCCGGAGAACAGCTTGACGCCCACGAACACCAGCAGGAGCGCCATCGGGATCATCAACCACTTGAGCAAGCCATTACTGTGCATCGTCGCCTCCATCGAGGCCGGGTGCGTTCGGCGTTGGCAGGTTGAGCGAGGCGTCGATGGGCGCGATCATCGGCAGCAGCGCCTGCGTGAGCCCGTGCCCGCGGGTGACGAGGTACACGACGGTGGTGTCCTCGGGCGTGCCGGCGGGGCCCAGGGTCGTGTGCTGGAACGTGGCGGTGGCGAAGCTGCCCTGCAGGGCCCGCGGGTCCAGGTCGAGCCAGCTCGCGGCGGTGTTGCGCAGCCGCACCGCGCTGACCCAGAGGTCGTCCAGGCGCCAGGCGGCGAGCGCTTGGGCCTGCACCGGCAGGGTGGGCAGCAGGGTGTCGAGCGCCAGCTCGCGGCGCAGGTTGGCGCGCACGATGCCCGGCACCGGCTCGACGGTGCGCAGCGGCGCGTAGAGGCTCTGCGCGGCGTAGCGGGTCAGCACCACCGGCACGGGTGTCTGGTGTGGGGCGCGCGCGGCGGTGCCGACTTCGTCGTCGGCGGTTTCAGCGTGATCCGAGCGCTGTCGCGCATTGGCCATTGAGCCTTCGACGATACGCACGGGCTCCAGCGGCGGCTGGTTCTCGCTGGCCGGTTCGGCGGCGATGTCGAGCAGGATCACCGCGCCGGTGTCGGCGTCCTGCAGCTGCAGCCGCACCGGCTCGATCGGTTCGCTCGCCAGCAGGTACACGGCGCCGGCGGCGCTCTGCACGCGCAGCCGACCAGCGACAGTGCCCGGCACACCGATGCGCACGTTGCGATCCACGAAGACGATGCGTTCCTGGCCGACCACGAGCGGTACGGCCAGCGGCAGGCGCTCCCAGCGCAGGATTTCGGTGGCATGGGCGGGCCCGAACAGGGCCAGCGCGAGCGCCGCGACGACCGGCATTCGACGGTTCATGGGGTGTCCTCCGGTGGAGGTGTGGCGGAAGCCGCGGTATCGGTGGGGGTTGCGATGCGTTGCGGGGCGCCGTCGTAGCAGTCGATGACGAGCCCGAAGGGGTTGCGCTTCGGATCGACGTCGAGACGCTGGATCTTGAGCGGGTAACGCACGAAGGCACGCTTGACCTGCTCTGCGCCGTAGTACTCGTCGGCGGTGACATCGAGGGTCACCACCCATTCGTGGTCGGACACGGTGCGCACGCGCTGGCTGGGGTTGTCACCGTAGCCGCGCCCCGGGATTTCATAGATGCCGCGCACGCGCTTGCGAAGTTCGCCCGCGTTGCGGCGAAACTCGTAGTCCAGCTGCAGGAATGCCTGGCAGGCTGGCGTGAAATACGGCGACAGTGCATGCAGGTTGCGCGGGTAGTCGTCGTCGCCATTGGTGGGCCAACGCTGGAGCTGCTGCCAGGCGTAGAACGCGAACGCGTAGACCGATTCGGGCGGAACTTCCCACCAGGGCCGGGTGCTGCCGGAGCGCAGATCCGGTGGCACGTGAATGGTCAGGTCGCGCGGGGCACTCCACCAGCCGCCTCCCATGACCAGCACGAGCATGACCAGCACGCCGGCGGCGACGCGCAGCGTGCGGACGTGCGCCTGCAGGTGCGCGACCTCGTTCTTGAACCGGCTCACAGCGCGTTGCTCCTGCGCGTGGTCCAGTAGCCGGAGCGGGTCACCAACTGATGGCCACCCACGAAAGACGCGAGCAGCGGCAGCTTGAGTGCGATCCGCCACTGCATTTGGCGGTACAGCCAGACATCGGGGCGGCCGCGTTTGAGCCGGCGCAGCGCGCTGCCGCCAACGAATATGCCGGCGGTGACGG
The DNA here is from genome assembly GCF_023093815.1 of Pseudomonas sp. PNPG3. Taxonomy (NCBI): domain Bacteria; kingdom Pseudomonadati; phylum Pseudomonadota; class Gammaproteobacteria; order Pseudomonadales; family Pseudomonadaceae; genus Pseudomonas; species Pseudomonas sp. PNPG3. The sequence goes on along the minus strand of NZ_JALLKV010000004.1, from coordinate 4,882 downwards.
CCAGCACGATGGCCGTGGGGACGATGGCGATCGTGGAGAACATTACCGCCAGCGGAATGCCGGCGGCGAGTCCGACCGCGCCGGACGTGCCGGCGCAGACCCACAACTCGTTCGCGGTCAGGCCGCGCACGATCACGGGATGGCGGTTGAGGCGGTGCGGCAGGAACGCCACCGTGCCGTCGATGAGGATGCCGTCAGCCATGGCGCGTGCTTCACAGAACGCCGATGGCTTCGGTCAGCAGCCAGATACCGACGACCAGGAGGATCGCGCCCACGGCCACGGTCAGCCCGAACTGCCCCCACGTCGAGCGCCCGATGTGGATCTCGGCGTAGCGGGTGTACGCGTGGTAGCAGACGCCGATGAACATGGATGCGACCACCAGCAGGGCGATCAGCATCACGATGTCGTAACCGTAGTTCTGCAGTGTTTGCATGATCCCCGAGCCGGCGCCACGCGATGGGTTTTCCAGCGTGGGCAGGTCGGCATACGCGAGCGGCGCCAGTACGGCGAGCATTGGCGGTGCGATGAAGTAGGGGAGACGGCGAGCGCGGAACGTGCGGAAGAACAACGTCATGATGGCGACCTCTACGAGAGCAGAAAAAAGGTCAGCGCCAGGTACATCGCAGCGAAGCGCACCACGACGGCGAGGAACTGACGGTGGGAAAGCTGTTCTTCCGCCCAGCCGGCATAGGCCGTGCGCATCGCCCACACGCCCCAGGCGAGCAGCATCGCGAACACGGCGCCGAGGAGCACGACCGACACGTCGCTGGCGGTGATACCGCTGTTGGCCTGGAAGGCGCTGATTTGCGCGGGACTCATGGCGCGGCCTCCGTGTCGGTGGCCGCGCCATAGCTCTGCCGGTAGTCACCGAGCAGTTGGGCGGAGTCGCGCGGTTGCGCGCGGGAAGGGCTCAGGTAGTCGCGGATACCGGTGCTCACGTGCTCGAGGTCGGCGCGCAGGCGGGAGTAGTCGAAGTGGTAGCGTGCGTGCTCATCGACGCCGGGCTGTTCGGCAACCAGGCGCTCGATGGCGTCGAGCTGGCGCAGTGCTGCGGCGAGGCGCGCATGCTCCTGCGTGTCGGCGCTCGCCGGTGCCGAAACGCAAAGGCACAGCAGCGCCAGAACTGGGAGCAGGCCCGGTGCATGTTGCCTGTCGGCTGAGAGAGGAAGACGCTTCGACATGTGCCAATCCACGAATGCGAGGAGTGGCGAAATGCTCTCGACGAGGGGGCGACGACGCCTTAAACAATCCGCATCGCCGCGCAACCGGATTGCGGCATGGCCTGGGCGTTAGGCACGGGCTATCGGATGCGACAAGACGAGAGGGAGCGGACCGTGATGAACGATGGGGACAAGGCTCGGAAGCCGAGCTGGTTGGGGAGGGTGTTCTGTCAGCGGCCGGCGGAACAGGCGGCGATACGGCGGGAGCATTTTACGCATGTCATGGCGCTGGCGCGAAAGGTGGCGGCGGACGATCCGCCTGCCCAGCATGGCGCGCTTCGTCGTTTCGTCGTTTCGTCGTTTCAGGCGATGACCTTGGCGACATTTCGCTATGCGCACGGCGCGCGCGGGGGGGGCGTATGACCTGGCCGATTTCTTCGGCTCGCCTTTCGCGCGGGTAACGGCCGTGGGAGAGACGGTTGATGACATGGTGGACCGTTCGGCGCCGGAACTCTATCGCCTGTGCCTCGGGCGAGATCCCGTCCTGGCCGTACCCTGGACGCGCTCGCGCCTGGTGAATGCGCTCGCCCACATCGGCCAAGCACGGCGCATGGGCGACTGGCGCGCAGATATCAATCACCGGATGGAGTTGCTGCTGCCATTCGGGCTGGCCCTGGTGCATGGCGGCAATCACTCGCTCGCTGCCGGCATCGCCAATGCCGAAGGAACGCTCGTGACGGAGGTGGTGACCGAACTTTCTCCGCTGTATGCCCATCTGCGCTAGGACTGCTTGAGCATGGTCAGGCGGCACGACGGCTGTACGCTGTGGGAGGTTGGTCGACGAGGAGCTGGGCGTGCTGTTCGAGATCGGGCGCCTGATGCTGGAGCACGGGGTACGTTACGATGCACCGATCATGGCCGACGCTGAGATTGAGGAGGACGAGAATGACCGCTTTCCCATCTGCTACCGCGTGTTCTTCGATGGCGCGGACACTGGCTATTCGCTTTCCAGCAGCGGGGCGATACGCGCTCTGCTGCGGTCCGGCCTTACGTCCGGCAGTGCGCGAAGCGCATGCGGTCATTGTCGAGGGTGCGGAGTTCGTTCACCGCAATCGCACTGGCTGGCCTGCGCGTGTCGGGTTTAAGCACTACGGGCAGCGGTCTCTGGTCGATGATCTGGATCGGGTCACTGTCGTGCTTCCCGGTGGGGACGATTGAGTTGCTCTTGGTATGGGGCGCAGAGGTCGTATCAGGTCCTCACGCGCTCTGCCTTCCAGAACTCTCAGCGACAGAGCGTCGATTTTCCGACACTAACCTTCTTGGACTTGCATAGGCTTTCCTCACGTATTTGAGACGAGGAGAGTCAGAAGGTTAGCTACTTGAGACCGGAGGGAGAAAAAGGTGTGCGATCAGCAATCAGTATGATGGAGATGTACTGATTGCTGAGCTATGGGATTCCTAACGGGTGCGACTGTTCAAAAGATGCTTGGAGTGGGTTTCATCGTGGGAATTGAGGTTGGCGAAATTTTTTTATTTTCCATAAGAATCTCCATTGCCTCTGAAATGCTCTTTGATCTTAATCTGATCTTTTCTGGGCGACCTAGTTGGATGTACTTTAGAGAGTCAACCATGGCTCCCCAGAATCGACACTTCTCCAGGACAATATTTCTCTCTAATCCTGAGCAGGTACATATTTCTGATATGACAAGATCGTACCAGTTCGGATTTAGCGAATTAATGGAGAAATTTGCCACCATCTGGATTCTTTCATAGTCGCTGTGAGATATTATTTTTGCTTCTTCGATTAGGGCGAATATTAGCTCAGTACAGAAGGTCATTCTTAACATTCCACTCATGAATGACCTCCAAGGGACATAGCTTGCGCGATTTACGATTATGGGTAAGTATTCGGATATTCGGAACAGTAAGCGACTGATAAATATTGCTGAGCGGGCTGCATCCACGGGTAATACGGTACCCAGCACGGTAACTGCTCCGAGTGTAAGCATGCCATTAGCTGATGATCCATGATTCCCATCAAGAGGAAGAGTGTCGCAAGCACTGAGCAATACTACGGGCGGCATCCGTATCGAATCTCGTAATTCCCAAACGTCAATTGCCTTTCCTCCTACGACGATTGAACCGATGGCAGAGTTTCTGTCCATAGTTCCGTGGCCGTCGAATATCATAAGCGCGCCGCTAAAGTCGTTTATCGCTTTGGTAAATTCCTCGGCTGTTTCTACGTCGATGATTTTGTATTTTGGGTAGTTTTTATCTGTGCTAGAGAAGTGGTCAAGCGCGCGCTCGAGATGATATTTTATTTTGTCATTTGTGTCGAATGATCTTACAACAAGTATTTCTTTAAGGTGTGATATTGAGATGTTGACATGTTGACCTCGCAGGCTCTGATAGAGACTTAGATTTCCCGGTGTTGCAGGTACACGGCTAACATCATGCCTTAACGACAGTGGAAGGCCGCGAGTTGAAATCCACTCAAGAGGGATGTCGCCGACCAATGAAATTCCAGAGAACTCGGGAAGTGTCTCGTCAATTAATTTTTTATACTTTGGGGCAAGGTGTGAGCACATTTTTAATTGTGTTCTCAATGCTAGCTTGCATAGCTTAAATTTTATGTGCGGGCTATTTCCTCTGGCACACGCTGCTAGATTTATGAGATCGCCTTTTATGTTGTTTATTTTTGATTCAACCCTCAGCACTGGGGTTATGTATTGAGCATTCATGATTGCTAGAATGGCGCCAAAAGCTCGCAGTTCTAGTTGATACATTCTTATGAATGTGGAGGTTGCTTCGTTCTCGAGTAGTAGCTTCAGCTCTTTTGTGCTCTTTACTGGGCTTGGTTTTGTATAGCCGCTAGGCTTTCTGGCAGATTTAACGAAATTGCGAAGTGCGAGGATTGTTTCTTTGCTCTCGTTTAGATTGTTAAATAGCTCTTTATCGATGTCGGATTTATAGAGATTCCAGACGATTGGCTCGGTTGTGAGGCATATCTCTGTTTCAATTGGTGCTGTTGCAGCAAATTTTTTTCTCAGGCTTTTAATTGCCTTGCACGACTTATTGACGGCGGGGATATACTCTTCGGCGCAGCCCACGTCGAGTTTTCTTTCAAGGTAGAGCTCCGCTCCTAATGAGTGCGCGATTATCTCATTTGGCCTGGTTATTCCGTGGGAATATGCAGGAAATTGAATGCGCTTCCATGGAGGCCTTTTCTGGCCAACGAGCTCATATATTGATTCGAAGAAGTCCTGCGTAATCTCACCGGTTTCTAGTAGTTTATCAGTGCGTTTGAAAATGTAGCTTTCGAATCGGTCTGTACTTGTATCATGAAGCTCATTAAATGCTTGAGAGGATGTGGATATGTGAAGCCATTCGTCGTCGCTTGCGCTAATTAACTCACTAATTCTTTCGTAGGTCCTGTCGTTGGATATTACGCATTTATAAGTTATATCGCTGAATTCTTTTATGTTTTCCTTTAGAGACTCAATCGTGATTGGTATGATTGTTGGTGAGGTGATTTCCGCTAGTCGGGAAATAACTACGGGCCCACGTTGTGATTTCAGCTCTCGTACGTCATAAGGAAGAAGTATGGCGAGTTCAAGGAGTTCGACGGAGAACAGTATGCCTGGCCAAAAAGCCATGAATAAAGATGGCGGCGGCAAAAACTGAGTGCAACACCTGACCTTTCCGGTACGGTGCTGCCCCT
>NZ_JALLKV010000049.1:5524-43702 GCF_023093815.1 Pseudomonas sp. PNPG3 | reverse complement strand
CCAGCGCGGTGCATGGCACCGGCTGCGCCGGTGTTCGCGGCTAAAGCCGCTCCCATAGGGATAGCGTGAGCCCAAAGCCTGCACAGAACCTGTGGGAGCGGGAGGGCCCGCGAAGAATCCAGCGTGGTGCATGGCACCGGCTGCGCCGGTGTTCGCGGCTAAAGCCGCTCCCACAGGGATAGCGTGAGCCCAAAGCCTGCACAGAACCTGTGGGAGCGGGCGGGCCCGCGAAGAATCCAGCGCGGTGCATGGCACCGGCTGCGCCGGTGATCGCGGCTAAAGCCGCTCCCACAGGGATGGCGCGAGCCCAAAGCCTGCACAGAACCTGTGGGAGCGGGTTCACCCGCGAAGAATCCAGCGCGGTGCATGGCACCGGCTGTGCCGGTGTTCGCGGCTAAAGCCGCTCCCACAGGGATAGCGTGCGCCCGAACCCGGCACGGCAACCACCGATGACGTTTTTCAATCGACTCCATGCCGTTTCCTGCATTGCCGTGCAGAGCGCCGTGCCGGATGCTTTATTTACTCAGAGAATCGCTTTTTCCACCCGCAGAGGCCCGTATGAAGAACGTCGAACAAATCCTCAAGACCAAGTCCCAGCACCAGACCGTGTACACCATCGGCCCGGATGACTCGGTACTCGACGCCCTGAAACTGCTGGCGGAGAAAAACGTCGGTGCGCTGCCCGTGGTCGAGGGCAACCAGGTGGTGGGTATCGTCAGTGAACGGGACTATGCGCGCAAACTGGTACTCAAGGGCCGCTCTTCCGCCGCTACCCCGGTGCGCGAAATCATGAGTGCCCCGGTGGTCACCGTGGAGCCGAAGCAGAACCTCGAGTACTGCATGAACCTGATGACCAACCGCCACCTGCGCCACCTGCCGGTGGTCAACAACGGCGAGCTGCTCGGCCTGCTGTCGATCGGCGACCTGGTCAAGGAAACCATTGCCGAACAAGCCAGCCTGATCCTGCAACTGGAGCAATACATCCGCGGCGAATGAAGCGCCTCAATGGTAGGCGCGCTCCAGCTCGTCCAGCTGATGGTCGAAGCTGCGCAGGCGCGCCGACCAGGTATACACCAGCACTTCCAGGTCACGGTTGAGCACGGCGGTATTGCCATGGCCGCTGCTGCTTGGCTCGCCCAGATCCAGCTGGTAGCGTTCGCGGGCCATGGCTTGGGCCACGCTGGACAGGTCGCGGGCATTGGCCAGCCAGTGATGATGGTGGTCATGAACTTCACGGTCGAGCAACCGGCACTGGCGCTTCAGGGCATCCAGGCTCTGCTCCAGCGGCGTGCCCCTGAGCTCACCCATGACCTCTTCGAAGGTACGCCCCGAATGCCAGTAGCTGCCCCAGAAATAGCGGTCGAACACCGTCTCGACGCGGCGCAGCGCGACCTTGGTGTTCCAGATGGCCAGCAACGTTCGCCCCTGCACCACTTCGCGCTTGTTCAGGTGCAGTTGCTGCCAGGCGATCCAGGCCAGCGCCACCAGCGCAACCGCCACAGTGACAGCCGCGGCTGCATACAGGAAATGCACCGCCTGAGTCATCTGTTGCGTGTGCCTGATGCCGTAGAAGTAACTGGCCGTCAGGGTGCCCAGGATCGTCACGGAGCACCAGAAACCTGGTGCGTAGGGATCTTTCATCGCGCTATCCCCTTATTGTTTTCCTGAGCATAGCAACGGCCAATCACTCGTCAGGTGCCGCTCGGCGCTTTATTTTCGAGGGCGGCGCAATGCTTCGTTGAGTTGATCGAACGGCACCGCCCAATCGGCATCTTCAATGATGCTGTCCTTGAGGAAACTACGCTGGGCATCGGTCCAGAACGGCGCATCCACCAGCTTGATGTCGTTCTTCAATGGCGAGTGGCTGGCGATGAACTGATCGATGCTCACCGCATCGTCAGCCAGCCCCAGTTGTTTGAACAAGTCTGCAAAGGGATGGATCGGCGCTTCCATGGTTCCTCCTGAGAGCCAGGCAAGCCGTCCACGACGCCCGCCTGGCATTGGTTTGAAAACATCAGCAAAGCTCGCGCACTTCGGCGTGCGGCACCAGTTTCATGTACTGCTCCATGCTCATGTGGATCAGGTGATCGTGATCACCCGCCTCAAGGTAGACATCACCTTGGCGGGTAAGGCTCGGGTCGAGCAGCATTTTTATCTGGTAGGCATCGCCAAGCGCTGGCACGGCGCCGCGCTCGCAGTCGCCGAACAGGCTCGGCAGGCCGCTTTCACGGGTCAGTTGCCAGGCGCCGGACATACGCACCTTGCTCATGTCCAGATGCCGGTTGGCCGGTAGCACGGCCATGATGTAGTTGCCATGACGGTCATCGAGCATCACCGACTTGGCGACCCGCTCGGCGGGCACGCCGGCCGTGCGGGCCGACTCCAGGCTGGTGGCCGAATGTGGATGGGGAATGATGTCGTAATCGCAGTTGGCCTTGTCCAGGCGATCCTGCAGGGTCTTTGCCATACGCATGATGCACCTCCGGTTTCGCCCCCCAATCTCCAATTTTAGGCCTGCCATCGGCAGGCAGGGCTAAACTTGTGCAAATAGAGGCGAACGAGGTGACGACAGGTGCTCACCCGCTGCTGGCGCTGGCTATTGCTGCTGTTGCTGCTTGGCATCACGCCAGGCGGCCAGGCAGCGCCCGGCGCGGTGTGGGTGCTGGGCATCGATGACGCCATCGGCCCGGCCAGCGCCGACTACCTGGTGCGCAGTCTCGGCCAGGCCCAGGAGCAGGGGGCGCAGCTGGTGGTTATCCGCATGGACACCCCGGGCGGGCTGGACAGTGCCATGCGCCAGATGATCAAGGCGATTCTCGCCAGCCCCGTGCCGGTTGCCACCTACGTCGCCCCCAGCGGGGCCCGCGCCGCCAGCGCCGGCACCTATATCCTTTACGCCAGCCATGTCGCGGCCATGGCGCCGGGGACCAACCTGGGCGCCGCCACGCCCGTGCAGATCGGCGGCCCGCCAGGCGCGGCCAAGGACGACAAGGCCAAAGACAGCGATGAAGACACCCTTGCGCGCAAACAGGTCAACGATGCTGCGGCCTACATCCGTGGCCTGGCGCAACTGCGCGGACGCAATGCCGACTGGGCCGAGAAAGCCGTGCGCGAAGCGGTCAGCCTGTCAGCCAGCGAGGCCTTGCAGCTGAACGTGATAGACCACGTGGCCGATGACCTGCCCGACCTGTTGCGCAAGCTCGATGGCAAGACGCTCGATGTCGCCGGTCAACCCCGCCAGTTGCAGACCGCCAATGCCAGCCTGGTCGAGCATCTGCCGGACTGGCGCACACGGGTGCTAGCGGTGATCACCAACCCCAGCGTGGCGCTGATCCTGATCATGATCGGCGTGTACGGCCTGCTGTTCGAATTCATGAACCCCGGCTCGACGGTGGGTGGCGTGGTCGGCGGCATCTGCCTGCTGCTGGCGCTGTATGCCCTGCAACTGTTACCGGTGAGTTTCGCCGGTGTGGCGCTGATTCTGCTCGGCATCGCCTTCATGATCGCCGAAGCCTTCGTGCCCAGCTTCGGCGTGATCGGTTTTGGCGGCATCGTCGCCTTCGTGATCGGCGCGGTGATCCTGATCGACACAGATGCCCCCGGTTTCGGTATCCCACTGGCCTTGATCGGCACCCTGGCGCTGCTTTCGGCGCTATTGATCGGAGGGGTGCTGGGCATGGCCCTCAAGGCCCGCAGCCGGGCGCTGGTCAGCGGTGACGCCGGCCTGGTCGGCAGCCTGGTCACTGTCACCCAGGTAATGGCAGGCAACCCGTTCTGTGGCGTTGTGCTGGCCCAGGGCGAGCAATGGCAGGTGCAGTGCGCAACGCCGCTGCAGGCTGGCCAGAACGTGCGGGTGACCGCGCGCCATGGCGTCATGCTGGAAGTGACCGCCGCTGCGCCCGCGGCGCAAGGAGAATGACCATGTTCATGCAATTTGGTTTTGGCGCCGTGCTGCTGGTGCTGGCGATGCTGTTACTGTCGGCGTTCCGCATCCTGCGCGAATACGAACGCGCCGTGGTGTTCCAGCTGGGGCGCTTCTGGCAGGTGAAGGGGCCGGGGCTGATCCTGTTGATCCCGGTGATCCAGCAAATGGTGCGGGTCGACCTGCGCACCGTGGTGCTGGATGTGCCGCCGCAGGATGTGATCACCCGCGACAATGTCTCGGTCAAGGTCAATGCCGTGGTGTACTTCCGCGTGCTCGACCCGCAGAAAGCGATCATCCAGGTCGAGGATTTCCTCGTGGCGACCAGCCAGCTGGCCCAGACCACGCTGCGCGCGGTGCTCGGCAAGCACGAACTGGATGAGCTGCTGGCCGAACGCGAGCAGTTGAACTCGGACATCCGCCAGGTGCTGGATGCGCAGACCGATGCCTGGGGCATCAAGGTGGCCAATGTCGAGATCAAGCACGTCGACCTCAACGAATCGATGGTACGCGCCATTGCCCGCCAGGCCGAGGCCGAGCGCGAACGGCGGGCCAAGGTGATCCATGCCGAGGGTGAGTTGCAGGCGTCGGAGAAGCTGATGCAGGCAGCGCAGATGCTGAGCAAGGAGCCGGGGGCGATGCAGTTGCGCTATATGCAGACGCTGGGGGCGATTGCCGGGGACAAGAGCTCGACCATCGTCTTTCCGCTGCCGGTGGACTTGCTCAAGGGGTTGGTGGACAAGCAGAAGTAGCGTTGGCCCATTCGCGGGCTCGCCCGCTCCCACAGGTACTGCGCCGGTCTCAGGGGCGGCACATCACCTGTGGGAGCGGGCAAGCCCGCGAATGGCCGAGATGCGGTCTATCAGATTGGCGCCCGGCGCAAGGTAGCCAGGAACGTGGCCGCGCCGATGAACAGCCCGGCAAAGGTCCGGTTCAAACGCTTCTGCTGCTTGGGCGTACGCAGCAAACGCAATACCCGCGCAGCCAAGCCTGTGTACCCCGCCATCACCAGCATGTCGACAGTGATCATGGTCACGGTGATCGCCACGTACTGCGGCAACAGTGGGGCATGCGGGTTGATGAACTGCGGCAGCACCGCCAGCATGAACACCAACGCCTTGGGGTTGCTGACGTTGACCAGGAAGCCACGGAGCACCAGGCTCAGCGGTTTGCCAATCGGACGCACGCCGGATTCATCGGTCATGTCCATCGGCAGGGCGCGCCACTGCTTGTAGGCCAGGTAGACGAGATAGGCGACGCCGAACCACTTGATGACCTGGAAGGCCGTGGCCGAGGCGGCCAGGATGGCACCGACGCCAGCGGCGATGATGGCGATCTGCACGATCAGGCCCAGTTGCAGGCCCAGGGCGTTCCAGTAACCACGCCAGAAGCCGTATTGCAGGCCGCTGGACATCGAGGCGATCGCCCCGGCGCCGGGTGAAAGACTGATCACCCAACAGGCGGCAAAGAAGCCCAACCACACTTCCATCGACATCACACACCTCGCTCGACATATGTTGCAAAACGTTAAGCTAAGGTGTTGGTGAAAAAATAACCAGTGTTTTTTTGGCGCTTTGAATTGGTTGTGTTGGGGAGAATGTCCTCCCCCAACACCATCTCAACCCTTGCTCACGACAACGCCTCAAGCTCGGCCTGCATGCTTTCGAGGGTTTCCAGCGCTTCCATCCAGGCTTCTTCCAGCTCACCTTCGCGCTGCTTGAGTTTGCTCTGGCGCGCCAGCAGGTCACGCAGTTCGTCCTTGCGCGCCGCGTCATAGAGGCCACCGTCACCCAGCGCGGTTTCGATCTCGGCCAATTGCGCGTGCACCTGGTTGAGCTCGGTTTCCAGCTTGTCGGCGGCCTTCTTGTGCGGTGCCAACTGCTGGCGCAAGGCTGCGGCCGCCTGGCGCTGGGCCTTCTTGTCGGTCTTGTCCGGGTTGACCGGAGCACTGCTGGCCGGCGCGCTGCGCTGGCGGTACTCGACCAGCCAGCGGCTGTAATCGTCGAGGTCGCCATCGAAGGTATCGACCTTGCCGTCGGCCACCAACAGGAAGTCGTCGGTAGTGCTCTTGAGCAGGTGACGGTCGTGAGACACTACCACCACGGCTCCGGCAAATTCCTGCAACGCCATGGTCAGCGCCAGGCGCATTTCCAGGTCGAGGTGGTTGGTCGGTTCGTCGAGCAGCAGCAGGTTCGGCCGCTCCCAGGCAATCAGCGCCAGCGCCAGGCGAGCCTTTTCGCCACCGGAGAAGTTCACCACCGGCTCGTCGCAGCGAGCGCCATGGAAATCGAAGCCGCCAAGGAAGTCGCGCAGGGTCTGCTCGCGTTCGGTGGGGGCAATGCGCTGCAGGTGCAGCAGCGGGCTGGCCTTGTCGTCCAGCGAGTCCAGCTGGTGCTGGGCAAAGTAGCCTACGGCTAGGTTCTCGCCACGCACCAGGCGGCCCGACAGCGGCTCCAGTTCACCGGCGAGGTTCTTGATCAGGGTCGACTTGCCGGCACCGTTGGGACCGAGCAGGCCAATACGCGCACCTGGGGTGAGCTGCAGCTTGACCTTGTCGAGGATGGCCTTGTCGCCATACCCCAGGCGGCCTTCGGACATGTTCAGCAATGGGCTGGAGATTTTCTGCGACTCGCGGAAGACGAAGTCGAACGGCGAATCGACATGCGCCGCCGACAATTCTTCCATGCGCTCCAGGGCCTTGATCCGGCTCTGCGCCTGGCGGGCCTTGGTGGCCTGGGCCTTGAAGCGGGCGATGTACTTTTCCATGTGCGCGCGCTGGGCCTGTTGCTTCTCGTAGGCCTGTTGCTGCTGCGCCAGGCGCTCGGCACGGGTGCGCTCGAAGGCGGTGTAGCCGCCCTTGTACAGGTTCAGCTTGCGCTGCTCGACGTGCAGCACATGGTCGACCACGGCATCGAGGAAGTCACGGTCGTGGGAAATCAGCAACAACGTGCCGGGGTAGCCCTTGAGCCAGTCCTCCAGCCACAGGATCGCATCCAGGTCCAAGTGGTTGGTGGGCTCGTCGAGCAGCAGCAGGTCGGACGGGCACATCAGTGCCTGGGCCAGGTTCAGGCGCATCCGCCAGCCACCGGAGAAGTCGCCGACGCGGCGGTCCATCTGCTCGTTGGTGAAGCCCAGGCCGGCCAGCAACTTGCGCGCACGGGCGTCAGCGGTGTAGCCGTCGGCGCTTTCCAGCTCACTGTGCAGGCGCGCCAGGGCGGTGCCGTCGTGAGCCTGCTCGGCCGCGGCCAGTTCGGCCTGGACCTTGCGCAGGCGCGCGTCGCCATCGAGCACATAGTCCACGGCCAGGCGGTCGAGGGTGTCGACCTCCTGGCGCATGTGGGCGATGCGCCAGTCACCGGGCAGCTGGCAATCGCCGGCATCGGGCGACAGCTCACCGCGCAGCAAGGCGAACAGGCTGGATTTTCCGGCGCCGTTGGCGCCGATCAGGCCGGCCTTGTGACCGGCGTGCAGGGTCATCTCGGCGCCTTCTAGCAAGCGCTGCGGACCACGCTGTAAAGTGAGGTTGGATAGTCTGATCATGATGGTCGCGGAGTCTACCAGCTTCCTCGACCCATAGCGCGAGTGGAACCATGAACACCGACCTGTGGAATCACGCCCTGGCCCTGTATGCCAGGCCTGGTGTGGAAGCGGCCTGCCTGGACCTGCAGGCGCAAGGTGGCGACGTCTGCCTGCTGCTGTGCGCAACCTGGCTGCAGGCGCGTGAGGTGGCGGTACTGGACGAGCGCGCACAGGCGTTGCGAGACGTTGCCGAGCCCTGGCAGCGAGACGTGGTCAGCCCGTTACGCAGCCTGCGCCAACAGTGGCGCTCGGCAGCGCAGGGGGATGCGCAGCTGGCGGCGTTGCGTGAACAGCTGAAGGGGTTGGAACTGCAGGCCGAGAGGGCCTTGCTGGAACGCTTGCAGGAGCGTTCGCGACAGTGGCCCGCAGGCTCCCATGAGCCCACGGACGACTGGCTGGCCCGACTGGCGCCGGACCCGGCCCGACACCACGACGCACTGAATCAGTTGCGCGTCGCGGCGGCAGCGCTTCAGGACGCCGAAGAAGACGCCTGAGCCGGGGTGCTGGCGGGTGCCGATGGTGCTACCGGGGTGGCCGGGGTGGCCGAGTTGGTCGCAGCGGCCGGGGTGCTGGCAGCAGGTGTAGCCGGTTTGGCTTCGGCTGGCTTGCTGACTGCAGGCTTGGCAGCTGGTTTTCTGGTCGCACGTGCTGGCGCCTTGGCGGCAGCTGGTTTCGCAGCAGCGGTTTTGGCTGGGGCTTTGGCAGCTGGCTTGGCTGCAGGTTTCGCAGCAGCAGTGGCTTTGGCAGCTGGCTTGGCTGCAGGTTTCGCAGCAGCGGTAGCTTTAGCTGCTGGCTTGGCTGCGGGTTTCGCAGCAGCGGTAGCTTTGGCTGCTGGTTTGGCTGCAGGTTTCGCAGCAGCGGTAGCTCTGGCTGCTGGCTTGGCTGCAGGTTTCGCAGCAGCGGTAGCTCTAGCAGCTGGCTTGGCCGCAGGTTTTGCAGCTGCGGTGGCTTTGGCAGCTGGCTTGACTGCAGGTTTTGCAGCAGCGGTAGCTCTGGCAGCTGGCTTGGCCGCAGGTTTTGCAGCTGCGGTGGCTTTGGCAGCTGGCTTGGCAGCAAGTCTGGCAGCAGCCGGCTTGGTGGTTTTGGCCGCACGCAGATCAAGGGCCTTGACGGCAGCTTCGCGAACCTTGCCTACACCCTGGGCCAGCTTGAGGCTGTCCTGGGCATCACGCTTGAGTTGTTGAATATAAGCGCGCGTCTGGGTTTGACGTTCCTTGAGGGAATCGAGCAGTTCTTCAAGTTCGCCGATGGCTTTTTGCGCCTTGGTTTGCGCCTTGGCTTTACCGGCCTTGGCTGCGTCTTGCAGTTTCAGGCGACCGTTGTGCAGTTTTTCCTGAGCCTTGCCACGCTGCTTTTCCAACTTGGCCAACAGTTTTTCCGCATCAGCCAGCGCTTGCGAGCAGGCCTCTTCCAAGTGTTCGAGCAGGCTGCTCGAAAGTTGCTGGAGCAGGTGTAACGGCGTACTTACTGGCTTCTTCTTGGCCGACATGGTTTACCTCCTGGCTGACGAGATTGCGGCTCATACTATGCTTCTGCTGCTACCGCCGCTAGGGCATGTTGACAGTAATATTTACGCCGCGTTGCATGCCTGGGCAACGTTGTTATCTTGCAGCTCCGTGCAAGTGTAGTTGCTGAATAAATCATTGCTGATATTTGGCAGCTATCTGTCTTGCAGCGCGCCCTGCAGGAACGGCCTTGTGTCGCGATAGGGGCGCGAAGCGCCCCCAGGGTTTGTGCATCACGCTGATACTGCCGGGGCCGCTCTGCGGCCCATCGCGACACAAGGCCGCTCCTACAGGGACCGCGAGCACACAATAGAAAACTGAACACTGGCATACTTCCACGCTCATTGGCGCAGGAACCAACCATGCCTCGATATCTTGTCTTAGGTTTATGCCTGCTGGCGCCCATCGCCCTGGCCGACAGCGACGAACACGACCTCGCCTACAGCCTTGGCGCCAGCCTCGGTGAGCGCCTGCGCCAGGACATGCCAGGCCTGCAACTGGATGCGCTGGTCGAAGGCTTGCGCCAGTCCTACCAGGGGCAACCGCTAAAGCTCGACAAAGCCCGCATGCAGGCCGTGCTGCAGCAACACGACGCCCAGGACGGCGACGCTGCCACGCAGAAGCTGCAGGCTGCCGAAACACGCTTCATGGCCAACGAACGCGGGCGTTATGGTATGCACGAACTACCGCAAGGCGTGCTCTACAGCGAACTGCAGGCAGGTACCGGTGCGCAACCGAAAGCCGGCGGCAAGGTGCAGGTACGCTATGTGGGCATGCTGCCGGATGGCTCGGTATTCGACCAGAACCAGACACCGCAGTGGTTCAGCCTGGATTCGGTGATTGAAGGTTGGCAAGTGGCCTTGCCGCAAATGCACGCCGGCGCCAAATGGCGCCTGGTGATTCCGTCAGCACAAGCCTATGGCGCCGAGGGCGCGGGTGACCTGATCGCACCCTATACACCCTTGGTGTTCGAGATCGAACTGCTGGCGGTTGGCGACTGACGCCAACCCTCAGGCTTCGACTGCGCCCTCTTCCTTGTGTGCGTTATGCAACACCTCGATCAGGCAGTCTTCAAGTTCGAAGCGCTCATGCAGCAGGGCACCCAACTTGGTCAGCTTCTCGGCGAAGCGTTCGGTGTCCTTGCACTCGCCCTTGGCGCAATGGTCATTGAAGGCCAGTGCGATCTGAGTGCTTTCATCAATACGCGGATTGATCTGCGTGGCCAACTCCAGGCCTCGCGTGTCACCAAATGCCTTGGCTTCACTGACCAATTGTTCGCTGACCTCGAAATGCCACGCCGAAACGTAGTCGACAAGGAGCGCGCAAAAGTCCCCGTTGGTGTCCTTGTCGGCGAAGGCCGGCTTCACATCGCGCAGCGCGCGGAAAGCCTGCACCAGTTCCTGGCGCTCCTTCAGCCAACGGTCGATCAGATCGTGAACCCCACCCCAGCGTTCCTGGGCGTTCTGACAACTATCGAGCATGGCGATCTCTTCCCTTCTGGGTAGATGCCGCTGCACCTCGCACCACGACCGCGCGGCACAAAGGTGACATCAGCAGGACGGCATCGAGCAGTTGTGTTTTCGGTATGCGTGCTGGGAGATTATTCCCGCGCGTGCTGACCATCAAGGTACGCAGCGGACAAAGTTCATACAAGTGTTTAATACCCCGTTACATCGCCATTGGTCGCGCTAATGGCCAAGCCTTGCGTCAGGTCAAGGTATTGCCAGGGTGCGGAAACGATACGCCAGCAGATAACTCAAGGGCAGCGCCGCCAATAGCAGGAAGGCCAGCAGGCTCCATTCAGGTAGCGTCAGGTCGAGAAAGCTCCAGGTCAGCGAGTTGCAATCCGGGCCGCCGAGCAAAAGTTGCCGCGCGGCCTCGCCCCAGGATTGCTCGAGCACACGCCAGATCGGCATCGGGCATACATGGCTAGCACCCTCGGCCCCCTGCAACCAGACATGCCGCGCCGCCAACGATGCCCCGGCCAGCGAGCAGCCCAGCATCGCCCTTCCGTAACGGCGTATGCCCAGCGTTCCTGGAGCCTGCACCACTGCCGCCAGGCACAGCGAGGCGTACACGCCAAGCAGCAGCCGCTGGCTGAAACACAATGGGCACGGCACCAGCCCCAGGACGTTTTCCAGGTGGAAGGACGCGACCAATACCGCCAGTGCGGCCAGGCAGGCAGGAAGAAAAAAGGTGCGCAAACGGGCCGGCAGCATGGGCGGTGAAGGTCCCGGAGGTGATGAAGTGGCTTGAAACGGTAGAGGAAAAACGCAGGATGTTTCAAGGCGCGACAGCAATGACAAGTCGCTGAATCGCGAAGGAAATTTCCAACCACGCAGTAGGAAGCGTCTGAAGAAATGGACTGCAGATGTAACTTACATCGATAGATAAGTCACCCGCCCCCTGGGCCCGCACCTTCGCGCGGGCCCAGGGGTAGGTCAGGCGCGTACGCCTTCTGGCAAAGGCAGGGCCAGCAGGCGCTCGTCCAGCAGACCGAGGCCCTCCTGGAACAGCTGGTTGCTGCGTTCGGTCTCGCCAAGGCCGGCGAGCAGGCGAGCCAGCTCGGCACAGGCCTCGGGGTTGCGTTCCATGCGCAGGCTGCTTTCCAGGTAGTCACGCGCCTTGCCCCACAGGCGGTTCTGCAGGCTCAGGCGGCCCAGGGTCAGCAGCAGGCTGGCGTCTTGCGGGTGGTCCTTGAGCCAACCTTCGGCGGCCTGCAACTGGCGCGCCGGGTCATCGCCACGCACCAGGCCGTACAGGCGCGCCAGGTGGCTTTCGTAGCCTCGCTTGAGGGCCGTGCGCAGTACCTGCTCGGCTTCGCTCTGGGCGCCCACCTGGCGCAACTGCTCGGCATAGGCCAGCACCAGTTGAGGCTCCTGGCGCTGGGCTGCGGTCAATTGCTGCCAGGCGCGCTCCAGGGCCTGACGCGCGGTTTGTGCGTCCTCGCCACGGGCCGTGGCCAGGCTCAGGTTCTGGCCCCAGGCACGTTGCTCCAGGGCGGCCAGCTCGGCAGCCGGCAGCACCTTGCCCTTGCGCAGGTCTGGCAGCAGACGGATCAGCGCCGACCAGTCACCGCGCTCCAGATGCACACGCTGCAACAGGCGCAGCACCTGGCTGCTGTGCGGGTGGCGCTCGTGCATGGCCAGCAGGGTTTCCAGGGCCCCATCGCTTTCGCCGCGGTCCATCTGCAACTGGGCATGGGTCAGGGCAATGGCCAGCTCCGCTTGCGGCTGGCGCTCCAGGGCACGCTCCAGCAGGTTGTCGCTGTCTTCAATACGGCCTTGCTCGTTGGCGGCACGCGCGGCACCGAGGTAGTACAGCAGCGGCTGGCGCTCAGCCTCGGCGGCACGATGCAGGTGGCGCTGGGCACTGGCCCAGCGGCCCTCGGCGAGGTCCAACTGGCCCTGCTCGATGGCCACGCGAATACGCCGGCTGCGGTTACGCCGCGACCACGGGTTGACCACACCGCTGGAGGTCAGCATCAGGCCGACCAGATAGCGCAACAGCCACAGCAGCACGACGATCGCCAGCAACCCGGCCAGGGCCGCCCACAGCCCCGACTGGTAGCGGAAGCCGCCATAGGAGATCAGCACGTAGCCACTGTGCTTGGCGACAGCGATACCCAACGCCGCGGCGATCACGATCGCCAGCACGGCCAGCAGGTAGACACGCTTCATGGCTTGCCCCCTTCAGCCTCGGCCGGCAGGTGACGGCGCTGGATGTAGGCCTGCACTGCTGCCAGGCTTTCGCTCAGGTCGGGGGTGACCACCGACACCGGCTGCTCGGCCAGGGCATTGAGGCTGTCTAGCATGGCCTTGCTTTGCGGGTTGTCGGCGTTGAAGTTGGCCAACAGCACACTGCGGGCATCGTCCAGCGCCTGGGTATAGACCTTGGCCTCGCCATTGAGCGCCGCCCACTGCGCCTGCTCGATGGTCAGGCTCAGGGCCAGACGCAGCTGGTTCAGTTGCTGCCCGGCGAGCAACGGGCGTACGTTGTCATCGGCGTTGAAGTCGATCTGGAAGTACTTGGAGATCTCCGCCCACCACTGCGACAGGCGGCTAGCGCCATCGCCGTCGGCGGTCAGCGCACCAAGGGCATCGGCGTTGCTGTCGAATTCGGGTGACTGGGCGCTTAGCTGCTGCACCAGCTCACGTTGCGCGGCCAGTTGCAGGAACAGGCCGGTACGGTCCGGTTGCTGGGTGCTGCTGAGGGTCGCCAGGCTGCGCGCCAGTTGCTCGCGGGCAGCGAAGGCCCCCGGGTCGCTCTGTTCGCGCAGGATTTCGTCGGCACCTTCGACCAGGGCCTTGGCACTGGTGATGTCCTGCAAGGCCGACAGGCGCAGGGTGGCCAGGCGCAGCAGGTGCTCGGCTTCGGCCAGGCGCCACTCCTTGCGGCTTTCGCCGAGCACGGTTTCCAGACGCTGGCTGAGGCGTTGCTGGTCGCCTTGCAGCTGCGCCACCAGGCGGCGGCGGTCTTCCAGCTCGCTGGCAGCCGGCAGGCTGGCCAGTTGCGCGCTGATCTGCTGTTCGCGCTGCTGCAGGGCCTCGGCGCGCTGGTTCAACGCCTCGATGTGCTGGCCCTGGTTGAACTCGTTGCCTTGCAGTTGACGCACCTGCCAGACACCCCAGCCACCTACTGCCACCCCGGCCGCGCCCAACAGCAGGGCCAGCGCTGCCAGGCCACTGCCGGAGCGCTTGGCAGGTGGGGCGGTGACGGGATCCACCGGCGCCTGTGCCGACGGTTGATCGTTGTTGGACAAGACAGTCTCGCTCACGTATCCATCCTTTGCATGGGGGCGCATCGCGTTCAGCTTAGCGCCTTAAGAGGCAGGTGCAGCGCTGCGCTGCACGGCTGCCAGCAAGGCCGCGGCACTGGCGCCACGGCAATCCAAAACCTGTTGGGCCCCGGCGGCCCGGGCCTGATCGGCGACCCGCGGGCTGGGCACGAACAGCGGCAGACGCGCCACCAGGGGCCAATCGGCACCAGCCATCTGCTGCAAATGTTCGAACCCCTGCCCACTGCTGACCACCAGGCCATTGAGGCGTTCCGCTTCGATGCGGCGCATCAGGGTGCCCGCCGGGTAAGCCGGCAGACAGCGTCGATACAGTTCCAGATAATCGACACTAGCACCTTGCTCTGCAAGACGCTCTGCCAGCAGTTCGCGACCTCCGACGCCACGCACGATCAAGATACGCGGCGCAGGCACGGCAACCGCCTGCCGCAGGGCCGGCAGCGCCAGCAAAGCTTCGCTGTCATCGCCACGCGGCGGGAAGCTCACCACCAGGCCCGCGCCCTGCAGCACCGCTGCAGTGGCCTCGCCAACGGTGAACCAGCCTTGCCGTGGCGGCTGCAAGCTGGCCTGGGCAAGGTGTTCAAGCAACAACCTGGCAGCTGGCTTGCTGACCACGATGATCGCCTGGAAGCCAGGCAGGCCCTTCAGCAATGGGCGTTGCCGATCGCCCAAGGCGACGGGCTCTATCGCCAGCAGCGGCAGGCAACTGCTGCCCACCCCTGCCGCCGCCAGGCTTTGCGCCAATGCCGCGCAGTCCTCGGCAGGCCGGGTCAGCAGCAGGCGCCATTGGCTCACGGGTGGCCGGCCTCGCCGTAGACTTCCTTGAGAATGGCCTCGGCGCCCTGGCCAAGCAGGTCCTCGGCCACCTGTACACCCAAGGTCTCCGCTGCCGCGCGGGGGGCGCGCGCATCGGCCAGCAACAGGGTACCGCCGCTGGGCTGGCCGACCAGGCCGCGCAGCCACAGCTGGTCACCTTCAAGTACCGCGTAGCAGGCAATCGGCACCTGGCAGCCGCCATTCAGACGCTTGTTCAGGGCGCGTTCGGCCACCACCCGGTCGGCGGTGTCGGCATGGTGCAGCGGCGCCAGCAGTGCGTGGATCTGTTGATCGGCGCTGCGGCACTCGATGCCCACCGCACCCTGGCCGCCAGCCGGCAGGCTGTCATCGACGCTGATGGTGGAGGTGATGCGGTCTTCGAAGCCCAGGCGGATCAGGCCGGCGGCGGCCAGGATGATGGCGTCGTACTCACCGGCATCCAGCTTGGCCAGGCGGGTGTTGACATTGCCACGCAGGAAGCGGATTTGCAGGTCAGGGCGGCGCGCCAGCAGCTGGGCCTGGCGGCGCAGGCTGGAGGTGCCGACGATACTGCCGGCCGGCAGCGCGTCGAGGCTGGCGAAGCGGTTGGACACGAAGGCATCGCGCGGGTCTTCGCGTTCGCAGATACAGTACAAGCCCAGGCCCTCGGGGAAGTCCATGGGCACGTCCTTCATCGAGTGCACGGCGATGTCGGCTTCATTGTCCAGCAGGGCGGTTTCCAGTTCCTTGACGAACAGGCCCTTGCCGCCGATTTTCGCCAGCGGCGCGTCGAGCAGCTTGTCGCCACGGCTGACCATGGGCACCAGGGTCACCAGCAAACCGGGGTGCGCCTGCTCGAGGCGGGCTTTGACGTATTCGGCCTGCCACAGGGCCAAGGCACTTTTACGGGTGGCAATGCGGATTTCGCGAGTGGACATGGAACGCCCCGATCCAGAGAAATGCCGCCGATGATAACAGCATCGCCGGTATCGCTTGCAGATGTGGATCAGGATCCTGTGCTTGCCTGTACCGGCCTAATCGCCGGCAAGCCAGCTCCCACAGGAACCCTGCACGGTTCAAGGTAGGCGCTGTACCTGTGGGAGCTGGCTTGCCAGCGATTGGGCCGATACAGGTTCAGAGGGTCTGCATCATCTTGCGCACACCGGCCACATGGCGCCGGCTGACAGTCAAGGCATCACCGTCCAGGCCCTTCAGGTACAGCTGAAAATGCCCCAGCGGGGTACGCTGCAGGCGTTCGATACGTTCACGGGCAACCAGCGCGTTGCGGTGGATACGCACGAAGCGTTCGCCAAACTCGTCTTCCAGGGCCTTGAGCGGCTCGTCGAGCAGCACTTCCCCGGCCTCGTGGCGCAAGGTCACGTACTTGTGGTCGGCAATGAAGTAGATCACCTGGGGCAAAGGGATCAGCTCGATGCCTTTGCGCGTGCGGGCACTGATGTGGCTGCGTGGGCCGCCACCTTCATTGGCCGGCCGGGTGAGCGCCGCCAACTGGGCACGGTTGGGTTTTTCGGCCTTGCGCAAGGCATCGCGCAGCGCCTGGGCGTGGAAGGGTTTGGTCACATGGCTGAGGGTGCTGTCCTTGAAGGCCTCGGCACCGTATTCATCGTCGCCGGTGCAAAACACTACCGCCGGCGGTGCCTCGCGCTCGCACAGGCGAGCGGCCACCTGCAGGCCATCCAGGCCTGGCATGCCGATGTCCAGCAGGACCACATCGGGCTTGAGGCTTTCGATCAGCGTCAGGGCCTCATCGCCGTTGGTGGCGCTAGGCTCCAGCACGGTATAACCCTCCAGTTCGCCGAGCAGCCGGCTGAGGCGTTCACGGCCTTGGGGTTCGTCATCAACGATCAGGACATTCATAATTGCGCTGGATTCCTGAATGAGTCTCGCACAGGTATAGCGTAGACAGGTGTGGTTCGAGCGACACTGCGGTCACGCTCTAGACCGGTGCGATGGCCAAAGATTCACTCGGCCGGCAGATTCACTGCCAGTCTTCTGTCCAACTGTAGACGGTCCGTGGAACACTGCCGTTCATTCCTTGAAATCCGTCTCTGCCGTTTTCCGGGCATTTCTCTCGACCGGCGCCCTGCGGCAGCCAGCCCAACCCTGCTATCATCGGTGCCACTTTTTCGTTCACGCCTGCAATGAGTGAATCCATGAGCACCGACAAGACCAATCAGTCCTGGGGCGGCCGCTTCAGTGAGCCCGTCGACGCCTTCGTCGCCCGTTTCACCGCCTCGGTCGATTTCGACAAGCGCCTGTACCGCCACGACATCATGGGTTCGATCGCCCATGCCACCATGCTGGCGCAGGTCGGCGTGCTCAGCGATGCCGAGCGCGACACCATCATCGATGGCCTGAAGACCATCCAGGGCGAGATCGAGGCGGGCAACTTCGACTGGCGTGTCGACCTCGAAGACGTGCACATGAACATCGAGGCACGCCTGACCGACCGCATCGGTATCACCGGCAAGAAGCTGCACACCGGCCGTAGCCGCAACGACCAGGTGGCCACCGACATCCGCCTGTGGCTGCGCGACGAGATCGACCTGATCCTGGCCGAAATCACCCGCCTGCAGCAGGGCCTGCTGGAGCAGGCCGAGCGTGAAGCCGAAACCATCATGCCCGGCTTCACCCATTTGCAGACGGCGCAGCCGGTTACCTTCGGCCACCACCTGCTGGCCTGGTTCGAAATGCTCAGCCGCGACTACGAGCGCCTGGTCGACTGCCGCAAGCGCACCAACCGCATGCCCCTGGGCAGCGCCGCGCTGGCCGGTACCACCTACCCGATCGACCGCGAACTGACCTGCAAGCTGCTGGGCTTCGAGGCCGTGGCCGGCAACTCGCTGGACGGCGTGTCGGACCGTGACTTCGCCATCGAATTCTGCGCGGCGGCCAGTGTGGCGATGATGCACCTGTCGCGCTTCTCCGAAGAGCTGGTGCTGTGGACCAGTGCGCAGTTCCAGTTCATCGACCTGCCTGACCGCTTCTGCACCGGCAGCTCGATCATGCCGCAGAAAAAGAACCCCGACGTGCCAGAGCTGGTACGTGGCAAGACCGGCCGTGTGTTCGGCGCCCTGACCGGCCTGCTGACCCTGATGA
This sequence comes from Pseudomonas sp. PNPG3, assembly GCF_023093815.1. Classification (NCBI taxonomy): domain Bacteria; kingdom Pseudomonadati; phylum Pseudomonadota; class Gammaproteobacteria; order Pseudomonadales; family Pseudomonadaceae; genus Pseudomonas; species Pseudomonas sp. PNPG3. Next base: position 25,986 of record NZ_JALLKV010000049.1, on the reverse strand, counting down.
AAGGCCAGCCGCTGGCCTACAACAAGGACAACCAGGAAGACAAGGAACCGCTGTTCGACGCCGCCGACACCCTGCGCGATTCGCTGCGCGCCTTCGCCGACATGATTCCGGCGATCAAGCCCAAGCACGCCATCATGCGTGAAGCGGCCCTGCGTGGTTTCTCCACCGCTACCGACCTGGCCGACTACCTGGTACGCCGTGGCCTGCCGTTCCGTGACTGCCACGAGATCGTTGGCCACGCGGTTAAGTATGGTGTGGACACTGGCAAGGACCTGGCCGAGATGAGCCTGGACGAACTGCGCCAGTTCAGCGACCAGATCGAGCAGGACGTGTTTGCCGTGCTGACCCTGGAAGGCTCGGTGAATGCGCGTGACCACATTGGTGGTACGGCGCCGGCGCAGGTGCGTGCGGCCGTCGTTCGCGGCAAAGCCCTGTTGGCGTCTCGCTAAGCCCCAAGGCGAGGGCTTCGCCCTCGTTCGCGGGCACGCCCGCTCCCACAGGTACTGCACATGGCTTGAAACCGATGCGGTCGGTGTGGGAGCTGGCTTGTCGTGGCGACGAACCGCGGCGATGGGCTGCGAAGCAGCCCCAGGCTTTTAGCGCTTGCCGCTACGAATAATCTCCATGAAGGCCGGCATCGCCGCCTCCTTGTCCGCCACGATCCGCGCCATGTGCGGGTTCTCGCCCATCAGCTGCAGCAACGCCTTGGCTTGCGGGAAATCCGCCAGGAAGTCGATGTTCAGCACCTTCTTGCCCACGGCATAGGCCAGGTCGACCGAGAAGCAGAACATCAGGTCGGCCAGCGTCAGTTGCTCACCCGCAACATAGGGTGCGAAACGCCCATTGCGCTTGAGGGTGGCAAACCCGGCCAGCAGATCGGCCCGGGCCTTCTCCTTGACCAGCGGCTCCACCGACATGCCAAAGAACGACTCGGCGTAGCAGGTACGTGCCGGCAGCTCGATATACAGCTCGATTTCCTTGAGCAGTTCACGCACCTTGGCCTGCCCGAACGGATCAGCCGGCAGCAGGGCCTTGCCGCCCTGGGTCTGCTCGATATAGTCGAGGATCACACTGGTTTCGCTGAGGAAGCCGTGCTCGGTCTGCAGCACCGGCACCTTGCCTCGTGGGCTCACTTCCAGCGCCTGTGGCGCCTGGCCGCCATAGAAGGTGATTTCCTCGAAAGGCAGGCCTTTTTCCAGCAGGGCCAGCTTGACCATGTTGTAGTAGTTGCTGACCGAGAATCCATGAAGCTTGAGCATGAGGTGACAGCCTCCAGGCCGTAAGGGGTTGGCCCGGCTTTTATAGACCGTACGCCTGCCCCTGACCAGCGTCATGCGCCTCGTCAATGCCCGGGCATTGCCGCCACAGGCGTGGCACACTACTTACCTGAACATTGGAGATCTGCCATGAGTGAATACGACGACGATTTTTATGATGACGATGATGATGGGGAGCTTGCCAGAGAAGCGCTAATTGAAGCCGTCCAGAACCAAATCGAAGCAGGAGATCCGCCTGCGGCCAAAGCGACGTTCAACAAGCTGACCTTGGTCGGCTACGAGCGTCAGGACATCCTGACCCTGATGGGGCAGGTGCTGGCGGTCGAGGTTTATAACATGATGACGGAAAAACGGGCGTTCAATCTGGAATGGTATGAGAGCGCTCTGCGCGCTTTGCCTGAGTTGCCTGCTGAGTTGAGTCAAGGCGACGACGAATAACCCAGCTACACTCGAAGCTCAGGCACCTCCACCGGTGCCGCCATCCTTGTCTGGAAGTCAGGAGTCGCCATGTCCTTTACCCCCGATCTGATCGCTGAACTGGAAGTACTCGCACTGTTCAAGCACGACAGCAGCCAGGAAGGCATCAAGATAAGCAGCACCGCATCCCCCGCCCTGATCGCGGCGGCGCAACGCCTGCATGAGAAGGGGCTGACCGATCAGCCTGATGGCGGCTACCTGACCAGCCTGGGTCATGACGCCGTCGAAAGCGTTCAACTGCTGCAGAACATTCTCAAGGCGCCACAACCGGCCTGATCCAAGATTGCAAGGGGCTGCCATGCAGCCCCTTTCAGTTGGCGGTTGCCCTGCGCTTTTCTGCCAGGCGCGAGCGCCCATACAGGAACACGATGGCCGCCAAGGCCACCGCCTGCGCCGACAGCGAGTAGCCGTCGGCATGAATCCCCAGCCAGTCGAACTCGAAGAACGCCACCGGCCGCGTGCCAAGCACCCCGGCTTCTTGCAGCGCCTTCACGCCATGCCCGGCGAATACCACCGACAGTGCGCAAAGCAGCGCGGCGTTGATGCTGAAGAACAGCGACAGCGGTAGCTTGGCCGAACCACGCAGGATCACCCAGGCCAACCCCACCAACAACACCAGCGCCGTGGCGCCACCAGCCAACACCGCCTGGTGCCCGGCAGGGCCTGCCTGCAGCCACAGGGTTTCGTAGAACAGAATCACTTCGAACAGTTCGCGGTACACCGAGAAGAACGCCAGCATGGCAAAGCCGAAGCGCCCGCCGCCGCTGACCAGGCTGCTCTTGATGTAGTCCTGCCAAGCAGCAGCTTGGCGGCGGTCGTGCATCCATACACCGAGCCACAGCACCATCACCGCAGCGAACAGCGCCGTGCAGCCTTCGAGCAATTCACGCTGAGCGCCACCCACGTCGATCACGTACGCCGCCAGGGCCCAGGTGGCGAAACCTGCGACTAGCGCCAGCGCCCAGCCGATATTGACGCTGCGCACCGCCGATTGCTGGCCAGTGTTACGCAGGAACGCCAGGATCGCGGCCAGTACCAGAATCGCTTCGAGGCCTTCGCGCAGCAGGATCAACAAACCGGAGATATAGCTCAGCGACCAGCTCAGACCATCGCTGCCCAGCAGCTTGGCGGCCTGCTCGAGCTTGGCCTTGGCTTCGGCCAGGCGTTGCTCGGCCTGGGCTACCGGCAGGCCGTCCTGCAGTGACTGGCGGTAGGCCATAAGGGATTTTTCGGTGTCCTTGCGCGCCTGGGTATCGATGTTGTCCAGCGAGCTTTCCACCAGTTCGAAGCCTTCCAGGTAGGCCGCCACCGACAGGTCATAGGCTTGGTCGTGGTAACCTGCGCGGTAGGCCGCCAGGCTCTTGTCCAAAGTGCTGGCGGTGTATTCGAGCAATTGCGCCGGGCCACGCTTGACCTGCGGCGGCTGGGCACGCTGGGCGCGGAATGCTTCCACGGCCGCGGTGCCTTCATTGGCGGCGACTTCGGCCGGGGTCTGGCGGGCCAGGTCGGCGATGCTCCAGGTCTTGTCGCTTTTGGCGGCCTGCGGATTGGCGGTGAAACTGGCGATGTACGCAGCCACATCCCAACGCTGGCGGTCGTCCAGCTGGTCGGCAAAGGACGGCATCTCGGTGCCGTCGATGCCCAGGGCCAAGGTGTTGTAGAGGTCGAACAGGCTCAACTGGTCAAGGCGCGAGACATCGCGCAGGTTGGCGGGTGCAGGCTCCAGACCGATGCCCGCCGGGCCATCGCCGGCGCCGGTATCACCATGGCAGATCGAGCAGTTTTGCGCGTACAGCGAAGCGCCACGGGCCGGGTCCGGGGTGATCACCGGGGCCTGGCTGACCTCGTAGGCCACTGCTAGGCGTGCGCCCAGCTGGCGTGCCTGCCTGGCGACTGCCGCGCCTTCCTGACGCTGGTCGATGGCCTGGCGCAGCGCCTGCACGCCCTGTTGCAAAGCCGCTTGTTCGGCATGCGCAGGCAGGCCTTTGACCAGATCGGCCAACACCGCACTGAACTCCTGCTGCTCGCGGTATTCGCCAGCGTCGATCACCTTGCCGTCCTGCACGGTCGGCGGGTAGTCAGCGCCAATGTAGTCCAGCAGGTGCAGGGCCTTGCTGGCCTCGGCGGGGGCTTCAGCCAGCGCCAGGGTGCTGCACAGCGCAAGCACCGGGCCGAGCAAGAACGCCGGTAACCAGGCAAGCAAACGGGAACGGGTATTCATGGCCAATCTCGAAGGGAATGCGAAAGAGAACATTGTTCACTCCCACTTTGCTTCTCTCAAGGGTGCCGGGCAGATTTCATGAAAAATCTTGCTACAAATTAGATGAAGCGGGACAGCCCGGAACCTGTGGGAGCTGGCTTGCCGGCGATGGGCCGCACAGCGGCCCCAGGTTCTTGAAGGCTATTGAAGAACCTTGCTCATTCCTCGCTCCATATCATCGATCAGCGCCTTGGCCATCTCGCTGAGTATCCGCGCTGCACTGCCGGCAACACGGTCATTTTCCATTTCCGCTTCGGTGGTCAGGTGGCGGATACAGCCGAGCAAAACCGATAGCTGCGAAAAGGCATGGCTGAACGGCACATTGGGCTGCAGGCGGAACAGGTCGAAAGTTTCCACCCCTGCGGTTGCAGAGTCTCTCGGATCATCGCTCATCGGGTTGCTCCTTGATCGTGGCAGGTTGCATGAGTGTGGTCGCACACGGCGTTGATCAGGCGACAGAGCAAGCGAATGTTCATTCCCATGGCATCGCGCATGTCGCCAGGAGGGTTGTCGAGCAGGGCTGTGGTGGTGTGGTCGATGGTCAGGGTGAGGGCGCTGATCAGCTCTTCGCAGTCTTTGGGGGTGAGTGGGTCGATTAGCGAAAGGGCGGGAGGGTCGAGCAGAAGCAGATCGGTAACAGGTGGATCGGGGACAAGCTTATTCATGGCAGAACTCCGTATGGTGGATTGAACTGCTCTCCTCCTTGTCTCACGAAGTTGGGTGGCAGTCGTGCACGGTGTGAGACACGGGACATACGGTAACCCCGGCCAGGCCGAAGCCTGTCCGCACACGACCGCCATAAAGCGGTGCTACCGAATGAAATCCGGGTGTCTCACGCCCGATCGCCTTGCGAGGCGACCCATGGACCTTATTCCCAGAGCATATTCCAGCCAAGTCAGCACCTTTCGACAGCGGCTGTAGGATAATTCGACATGGATTCAGAACTGAAGCAATTGGCAGCAGGTTCAGAAATGTCTTACAGCTCTAGAACCTAGGCGAGGGCTTTGCCCTCGATCGCCGGCAAGCCAGCTCCCACAGGTACTCCACTGCTATCGAGACCTGTGATTCACCTGTGGGAACTGGCGGCCTCAAGGCTTGGCGGTGCCCTTCCAGCCTCCGCCGAGCGCCAGGAACACGCCAATCTGCCCTAACGCCACCTGGCTGTTAGCCGCTGCCAGTTGCGCACGCATATCGGTATAGGTCCGCGTCGCCTGCAAATCCGCCAGGAACGACTCGCGCCCCGCCTGGTAGTAGCGATGCGTCTGGTCTGCCGCTTCCTTGGCCGACTTCTCCGCCTCGGCCAGCGCATCGCGCCGGTCCAGCAGGGCGCTGTATTGCGCCAGGCGGGTCTGGGTCTCGCGGATGGCGTTCAGCACCACGCCGTCGAAATTCGCCAAGGCTGCTTGCGTAGAGGCTTCGGCCATGCGAATGCGGGCACGGGTGCCGTTGGTGGGGATGGTCCAGCTGATTTGCGGGCCGAAGCCCCAGCGGTTGGTCGCAGGCTCGCCAAGATTCTCCAGGATACCGATGGTGCCAACCTGGGCACCGATGCTGATGTCCGGGTACAGCGCACCTGTGGCAACGCCGATGTACGCGGTGGCGGCAGCCAGCTGGCGTTCGGCCTGGCGTACGTCGGGGCGGCGTTTGAGCAGGGCCGCGCCATCGCCAACCGGCACCAGCTGGTTCAGGTGCGGCAGCTCGGCGCAATCGGCGGTGCCGGCGGGCAGTTGATCCACCGGCTTGGCCAGCAAAGCAGCCAAGGTGTACATGCCAGTCTCGCGCTCAGCCTTGAAGCGCGGCAGTTCGGCCCGCAAGGACTTGAACTGGGTCTGCGAGCGGGTGACCTGGGTTTCGTCGCCACGACCGGCATCACGCAGGCGCTGGTTGAGCTTCACGCTCTGCTCCTGCAAATCCAGCGACTCGCGGGCGATGTGGTATTCCTCGTTGGCCGAGCACACCTGGGTGTAGGCCTTGACCACATCCGCCACCAGGGTAATGCGCGCGGTATCGGAAGCGGCCTGCACCGCGTCGGCATTGGCCTTGGCGGCCTCGGTGCCGCGCTTGAAGGTGCCCCACAGGTCGAACTGGTACGAGGCGCTGATGATGGCCTCGCCAATGTTGGCCACCGGCACCTTCTCGGGCAGCAGGAAGGCTTCGCCAGACTCCTGCAAGCGCTGGGCGCCGAATTTGACGCCACCGTTGAAGCCACCTTGCGACTCGGCCACCTCGACCTGGGCGCGGGCCTTGGCGATGTTGGCCGCGGCTACGCGCAGCTCGGTATTGGCACTCAGGGCCTGGCGCACCAGCTCGTTCAGCCGTTGATCCTGATACAGCTGCCACCAGTCCTCGGGCACCGGCGCCGAGACCACGCTGTCGGCATCCTGGCGCAGCGGGCCATTGAGGTCGCTGCGTTGCACCGCCGCGTCCTTCGGCACCTCATAGTCGGGGCCGACCATCATGCAAGCCCCCAGCGACAGGCACAGGCCAGCCAGGATCAGCTGTTTCATGGGTGCTGGCCCTCGATGATCGACACCGTGGCGGTACGCCCGGCGATCATGCGGAAGTCCTCAGGCACTTCGTCAAAGGCGATGCGCACCGGAATACGCTGGGCCAGGCGTACCCAGCTGAACGCCGGGTTGACGTTGGGCAGCAGGTTGGCACCACTGCTGCGGTCGCGGTCTTCGATGCCGGCGGCAAAGCTCTGCACATGGCCGCGCAGGCGGGTGTTGTCGCCCATCACGCGGATATCCACGGCATCGCCGATGTGGATGCCGCCAAGCTTGGTTTCTTCGAAGTAGCCATCGACGTGGTACGAGGCACTGTCGACCACCGACAGCACCGGGCGGCCGGCGGTGACGAATTCGTGGTTACGCGGCGCACGGTCGTTCAGGTAGCCATCTACCGGGCTGCGTACCACCGAGCGGTCAAGGTTGAGCTGGGCGGTATCGACTGCCACCTGCGCCTCGCTGACGGCCGAGCGGGCGCGGGCCTCGCGGGACTGGCTTTCCTCCAACTGCTCGGCAGCCACCAGGTTGCCCAGCTTGCGGTTGCGCTGTGCTTCGCGGGAGGCCTGGGCCAGGGTTTCCTGGCGCTCGCCGAGGGTGGCCTTGGCTTGGCGCAGGGCCAGGGTGAAACGGTCCTGGTCGATGGTGAACAGCACGTCGCCGCGCTTGACGGTCTGGTTGTCGCGTACCTCGACCTTCTGGATCAGCCCGGACACGTCCGGGGCGATCTGGATCACGTCGGCGCGAATGTGACCGTCGCGGGTCCAGGGGGCAAACATGTAGTACACCACCATCTGCCACACGAGCACGGCGGCGAAGGTCACTACCAGCAAGGTCAGGACCACACGGCCCAAGGTCAGCAAAGGTTTTTTCATGGCAGCATCAGGTTTCGGCAAAAATGATCCACCGCGCCAAGCAGCACGGCATACAGGGCAACGTTGAACAACGCCCGGTGCCAGACCAGGCGGTAGAAATGCAGGCGCACCAGCACCGCGTGCACCCCCAGGAACAGCAGGTAGGTGCCAAACATCATCACCAGCAGCGTGGGCAGGAACACCCCGCTGATATCCAGTTCACCAATCACAGGGGCGCTCCGTCGAGGCCGGGGGGCAGTTGCGGTTGTTCCGCTGGCTCGAGCATCACCTCGACACCCGGCAGCAGGGCCAGGCGCAGGCCGCTCAGGGCATGCAGCAGGTGGGTGCGGGCATCGCCGCGCTCGTACAGCTCATCCAGGTTCAGCGCCAGGCGCGCACGCTCCATGTTGCGCAGCAACGCGGCCGGGGCATGCAGGCGTTCGCCGGCACGCAAGCAGGCGGCGTAGTGCGCGCCGACTTCCTCGATCACCGTGTGCAGCCGCTCGCGGGCCTGCTGGCCGGCGCGGGGCATGTAGGCCAGCAGGTCGAGCAGGTTCAGCCCCACACGCAGGTCGCGTAGCGCCACGCCGCTGTCCTGGCCGGTTTGCGACAGGCGCGGCAAGTGCTGCATCAGGCGGTCGAGCATCTGCACGCCCACCTGGCGGTGCTCGGCCAAGGTGGCGGGTTCGGTCATTTCGACGATGTCGCGCCAGGCGAAGCGGGTCATGCGCTTGGCCGCCAGCTCCACGCCGAACGGGCGCATGACCAGGGTCCAGATGAAGGCGAACAGCAAGCCCACGGGGCCCGCCAGGTTGGAGTTGAGGAAGGTGAAGAAGTCGGCGTCGTAGGCGCCCTGGATACTGATGAAGGTCGAGGTGTTGACGATGGTCAGCAAGGTGCCCAGGTAGAAGCGCGGCTGCACGGTCAGGGTGCCGACGCAGATGAACGGCACGGCGAAGGCCAGCACCAGCATCGGGAAGTCGTGCAGGTTGGGCAGCACCAGGAACAGGTACAGGCTGGAGAAGATGACCGACAGCAGCGTCCAGAAGAAAAACTTGTAGATCTGCGGCGCCGGGTCGTCCATGGCGGCGAAGAAGCTGCACGCCACGGCGGCGAGAATCACCGCACTGGCGCCGTCGTTCCAGCCCAGGCCGATCCACAAGCCACAGGCGACGATGATCGCCAGTACGGTGGAGGCCACCGAGTACAGCATCAGGCCGCGGTCGAAGAACGCCGTCAGGCGGCCCAGGCGCCAGTGGCGGTACACCGCGCGCCAGGGCTTGGCGTCGTCGGTGCGCAGGGCGTGTTGCAGGGTGCAGCAGTCCTGCCACAGGTCGGCCCATTCGGTCAGGCGATAAAGGGCGTTGGACAACAGCAATTCGGCGCGTTGGTCGAGGGCGGCGGCGCCGGGCTGCAAGCGCTCGATATGCTCGTGCAGGGCCGCCCAGCGCGCTACCGAGGCGCTATCGGCAGTGCCCTTGAGCCATTCGCGGGCGGCCTCCAGCAGCGGCTGCAGCTGGGCGAACTGTGCCGGAGCGCGGCCTTCGAGGGCCACCAGGGCATCGTCGAGGGCGTCGATCACCGGCAGCAGGTGGATCATCCGCCCGCGCAACTCGCGGGCGTTCTTCAAGGTGTGCGGGCCGGCGCCTTCGTGGCCGAGTTGGCCAATCATCAGCTCCAGCGAGTTGAAGGTGGTAACCATCGCCCCACGCCTGCCACCGACCTGGTCCGCGCTGGCCTGGCGGGCCAGATAGGTGTCGCTGTAACGGATCGCCTCGGTGAACCAGTTGCTGGTGGCACCGACCACGACCGGGGACAGGCGGCGTGGCCAGAAGATGGCACCGACCACCGCCGCGCAGACGATCCCCAGGCAGATTTCCTGGGCCCGGGAAGAGGCCACGTCGAATACCGCCAGCGGGTTGTCGACCACCGCCAGGGCGATCATCGGCAGGGTGTAGCCAGCCAGCATCAACACGTAGTTGTTGGCCGTGCGCAGGTTCAACGAGAGGAACAGCAAGGTGCCGGTCCACAGGGCGATGGCGATGCTCAGCAGCAACGGCGACTGCACCAGCGGCGGTACCAGGAAAATCGCACCACCGGCACCGAGCAGCGTGCCCACGGCGCGGTACAGGGCCTTGGAGCTGGTCGGGCCGACGAACGGGCTGGAGACGATGTACACCGTGGCCATGGCCCAGTAGGGGCGCGGCAACTGCATGAGCAGGGCGATGTACAGGGCGATCATGGAGGCGGCGAAGGTACGCACGCCGTAGAACCAGTCGCGGGCCGGAGGGACGGAGCTGAAGAAACCGTTCATGCCAGGCCACCGGTGCTACCCAGGCCGGCAGCCTCGAAGGCGCGCAGCACGCGCAAGGCGGCTTCCAGGTCGGCCTTGTCGATGCCGTGCAGCACATCGCGGCGCAGACGCACCAGCTCGGCTTCGATGGCTTCGGCCAGGGTGCGGCCTTCGGCGGTCAGGCTCAGGGCCTTGGCGCGGCGGTCCAGCGGGTCCTCGCTGCGGCATACCAGGCCAGCCTTGCACAGTTGGTCGAGCAGGCGTACCAGCGACGGGCTTTCCAGGCCGGCAGCCTGGGCCACGGCCACCTGATGCACGCCATCGCCCAGGCGCACGATCATCAGCAGCGGCGCGGCGCAGGCCTCGGAGATGCCGTAACCAGTCAGGGCGGTGTGGCAGATGCGCCGCCAATGGCGAGCGGCAACCACCATGCCGCTGCTGACTTGCAGGCGCAGGAGATCAAGGGGCATGAAAGGAACCAAGGATATTCATAGTTTGCTAACTATCAATATACGCCTGGCCCTCCCCCTGTCGTCAACAGGGGGCGACGGCGGGTATGGATGAATTGTTGTTCATGCTGGGGGTTTTGCCTTGCCTGTGCCGGCCCTATCGCCGGCAAGCCAGCTCCCACCCCGACCGCATAGGCCTCAAGCCCTGTGCAGTACCTGTGGGAGCTGGCTTGCCGGCGATAGGGCCAGTACCAGCAACAGAAAGCTCAGGGCTGAATCTGGTCTTCCAGCTTCATGGTCAGTGCCAGTGTGCTGCCCATCTGCACCGCCCGGTCCCGCCACTCTTGGTAGCGCATCGGGTCACGGCTGCTGAAATGCACCGCCAGTTCTTCGGCTGCCTGCACCACCCCTGCCGCTGCGGCCAACTCCAGCCAGTACAGCGCGGCCTTGAGATCGGCCTCTACATACAACCCGTGCATCAACCGATAACCCACTTCAAAACGACAGCGCGCCTCGCCCCGCTCCGCCCCGCGCAGGAACCACTGGTAGGCCTGCACCAGGTCGACCCGCCATTGCAGGTTGCCATCGCACACCTCCTCCTCATACAGGTCACCCAGCGCGGCGGCGGCATGTAGCAGGCCCAGCTCGAAGGCCTGCCGGTAGCACTCTGCTGCCTGGACGTAGGAGATGTCGATGCCTTTGCCGAAGTAATGCTGCTGCCCGAGGTTGAACCAGGCCGCGGCATTGCCCTGCATGGCCGCCATGCGCAGCAGGTGGCCCGCCAGCACGGTGTCAGCACGCCAGTATTTGCCGTTGAGCCAGATCCAGCCGAGGTCATTCAGCGCCGCCACGTTGCCTTGCAAGGCTTGGCGGCGCAGATCGACATACACCGCCTGCACGTCGCTGGCTTCGTCCAGGCGGTTGACCAGCAACGAGCGCTGATTGGGCAGCCCTACCCCGACAAACAGCCGCTGTCGCCTCCCGACAGGGACCGGTGGGGCAATCACCCGCTCGGGTAGAAGACGGGCGAGCAGCGAATGGATATTGCTGGCAGCAGACATGTTCATCCTCATTGAACGACGCACAACCCCAACCTTCGGCTGTGATGAGGCGTGATTCTGCGTGATGTCACGTCAAAACCTGTCGCGAACGATTCGGCACCAGGCAACCAAATGCGACTTCCTTGATCTGAGCAGGCCGTGGCCAATTGCCATGACCCACGTGTGCCGCCATCCTATTGCGGCAAGCCTAGACAAGGACGTTATCTTTTGCCGTTCGCCACCACTCGCGCCACCCTCAGCCGTCAGTGGGCGCTGCTGCGCCAGCTGCCCAGCCGCTCCCCTGGCATCACCAGCGCCGAGCTGGTCTGGCGTCTACGTGACGTGGGCTTCACTGTCAGCAAACGCACCGTCGAGCGCGACCTCAATGAGCTTTCGCTGATTTTTCCGCTGGAGCGCAATGACAAGAGCATCCCGTTCGGCTGGCACTGGTCGGCCAGTGCCGTGGGTGAGTTGCGCGGCAATTTCGACTTGCTGACGCATCTACGGGGGGATGCGTTGCAATCGGCTCATGGTGAAGGGGTAGAGTTGGTGGCGTGGGTCAGCGATGCGCTCGCCCGGCAACTGCGGGATGCACCGTTGAGCAGCGACATGCAGCTGACGGCGTTGGAGCATGGGCACCGGGTGCGGGCTACGGTGAGCGATGGCTGGCCGTTGCGCTGGTGGCTGTTGAGCCATGGCGATGGGGTGGTGGTGGAGCAGCCAGCGGGGTTGCGCGAAGAGATTGGCAAGATCCTCAGCAATGCGGCTGCTCAGTACCAGAATTTGTAGCCTGTACTGGCCCTATCGCCGGCAAGCCAGCTCCCACCTCGACCGCATGAGGCTCAAGCCCTGTGAGTACCTGTGGGAGCTGGCTTGCCGGCGATAGGGCCGGTACAGGTCAGCGCTGCATTCCCCAGCGCCGCACGGTCAGCCGCTCCAGGGTATTGAACACCAGCCCTTCCACCAGCAAACCGATCAGGATCACCACCGCCAACCCGGCGAACACCTTGTCGGTATACAGCTCGTTGCGGTTCTGGAAGATGTACCAGCCCAGCCCGCCTTTGCCACTGCTGGCGCCGAACACCAGCTCGGCAGCGATCAGGGTGCGCCAGGCAAATGCCCAGCCGATCTTCAACCCCGACAAGATCGACGGCAAGGCTGCCGGCACCAGGATGTGCAGCACCAGCCGCAGCCCCTTCAGGCCATAATTGCGACCGGCCATGCGCAGCGTTTCCGACACGCCGAGGAAGCCGGCATAGGTATTCAGCGCCAAGGCCCATAGCACCGAGTGCACCAGCACGAAGATCAGGCTGTTGTCACCCAGCCCGAACCACAGCAGGGCCAACGGCAGCAGGGCAATGGCCGGCAACGGGTTGAACATCGAGGTCAGCGTACCCAGCAGGTCCCGGCCCAGTTGGGTCGATACCGCCAGGCTGGTCAGGCCGAAGGCCAGCACTATGCCGAGCACATAACCCTTAAGCAGAATCACCAGCGAGACGCCGACCTTGGCCGGCAGCTCTCCGCTGATCAGGCCGTCCCACAAGGCCGCGGCGGTTTGCACGAAGCCCGGCAACAGCAGGTCGTTACCCTGGTAGCGCGCGACGGCCTCCCACAGCACCGCGAGCACCAGCAAGATGACCGCTTTGCGCAGCCAGCCTTGCTGCCACAGGCGCTGCACCAGCGGTAGTTGTCGTTCCACAGGCACACTGAGCAGCGGCTCCAGCTGCACCTCGTATTCCTGGCGTACAGGTGTAGTGGTCATGGCTGAAGCTCCTGTCAGTAGGCGATGCGGATATCGTTGAAGCCAAGTTGATCCGGCTGCTCGGGGGTATCCGCTTCGTCGAACAGCAAACGATGGATACGTCGAGCACTGGCCTGGAAATCGCTGCCGCCAAGGCTGCCCAGGTCGTACTGGTGGCTATGCACTTCGGCACGCACCCGCCCTGGGTGTGGCGACAGCAGCAGGATGCGATTGCCGACCACCAATGCCTCTTCGATGGAGTGGGTAACGAACAGCAGGGTGAAACGCACCTCCTCCCACAGCAGCAACAGCTCTTCCTGCATCTTGCGCCGGGTCAGCGCATCGAGTGCGGCGAACGGCTCGTCCATCAGCAGGATCTTCGGCTGCGTGGCCAACGCCCGGGCAATCGCCACGCGTGCCTTCATGCCGCCCGACAAGGTATGCGGGTAGGCATCGGCGAAGGCTGCAAGGCCGACTTTTTCCAGGTAATGCAGCGCACGGTCCTCGGCCTCGGCGCGCTTGAGCTGGCCAGATACCAGCAGCGGGAACATGACGTTCTGCTTCACCGTCTTCCACGGTGGCAGCTGGTCGAACTCCTGGAACACCACGATGCGGTCAGGGCCTGGGCCGCGAACCGGCTGGCCCTGCAGCAGAATCTGCCCTTCCTGGGGCGGGATGAACCCGGCCACGGCCTTGAGCAAGGTGGACTTGCCGCAGCCGGAGGGCCCCAGCAGCACGAAGCGGTCGGCACGATCGACTTCGAAGCTGACCTGGTGGGTGGCACGCACCACGCGCTGCGCGGTGCGGTATTCGAGGCTGAGGTTATCCACCTTGAGCAAAGGCGGCGTTGCGACACGGCTCAGGTTGCTGGCCGTGTGGCCTGGCAATGGGGCGGTCATGATCGATCAGCTCCCCTGCAGCGGGCGTTCATCCTGGAAGAAATAGTCCTTCCACGATTCCGGCTTGTGCTTGATGGCGCCTACCCGGTAAAGGAACTCGGCCAGCTTGTATGTGTTCTTTGGCGTGACGGTGAATTCGTATTGCGGGTTGTCGATCAGCTTTATCAGCGCGTCGCGGTCGATCTTGGCCTTGGTCACACGGATGTAGGTGTCAGCGGCGGCGGCCTTGTCTTTCTGGGCAAAGTCCGCAGCCTCGGCCAGGGCATCGACGAAGGCCTTGTAGGTCTTGGGGTTGTCCTTGCGGAACTTCTCGGTGGCGAACAGCAAGGTCGGCGAGTTGGGGCCGAGCAGGTCATAGCTGTTGAGCACCACGTGCACATCCTTGTTGGCCAGCACCTGGTCCTGGAACGGCGGGTTGGAGAAGTGCCCGTTCAGCTCGGTACCGCCGGCCAGCAGCGCGGCGGTGGCATCCGGGTGCGGCACAGCCAGGGTGTATTTGTCGAGCCGGTTGTATTCCTTGTCGCCCCACTGCTGGGCGGAGGCGTACTGCAGGAAGCGCGACTGCACCGAAACCCCTACCGCGGGTACGGCGATGCGGTCCTTGTCGGAGATGTCGGCGATGGTCTTGACGTTGGGGTTGCTGCTGACCAGGTAGTACGGGAAGTTGCCCAGCGAGGCCACCGCCTTCACGTTCTGCCGGCCCTTGGTGCGATCCCACACGGTGAGCAGCGGGCCGACGCCAGCGCCGGCGATGTCTACCGAGCCAGACAGCAATGCGTCGTTGATGGCCGAACCACCCGACAACTGAGCCCAGTCAACTTCGATGTCGATGCCCTGCTCTTTGCCGTGTTTTTCGATCAGGTGCTGGTCACGCACCACGTTCAGCAACAAGTAGACGATGCCGAACTGCTCGGCGATGCGGATCTTGCCTTCGGCCTGGGCCACGGCGGGGGCAGCCAGGCTGCCTAGACCCAAGCTCGCGCCCAGGCCGATGCTTGCCGCCAGGCGGCTGATGGATTTGCGCATGATGGTTTTCCTCAGTCGTCAGAACGGGGCATCGCCCTGGATGGTGGTGCGGTACAGCTTGCGCCGCAGGTGTGCGGGGCAGCCGGTGGCCAAATGGATCAGCGAGCGGTTGTCCCAGAACACCAGGTCATGGGGCTGCCACTGGTGGCGGTAGATATTCTGTTCCAGCACGCTCAGGGCATACAGCTGTTGCAGCACATCGCGGCTTTCATCGTCTGGCAGGCCGACGATACGGGTGGTGAAGCCTTCGCTGACGAACAGTGCCTTGCGGCCGTTTTCCGG
This sequence comes from Pseudomonas sp. PNPG3, assembly GCF_023093815.1. Classification (NCBI taxonomy): domain Bacteria; kingdom Pseudomonadati; phylum Pseudomonadota; class Gammaproteobacteria; order Pseudomonadales; family Pseudomonadaceae; genus Pseudomonas; species Pseudomonas sp. PNPG3. The sequence continues at coordinate 10,884 of NZ_JALLKV010000049.1, read as the reverse complement.
ATGGGTGCGGACCACCGGGTGAATGACTTCCTGTACCTGCGCCAGCTGCTCGGTGGTCAGGGTCGGGCGCCAGTTGCCTTCGAACTTGGTCTCGGCATAACGCGCGGTGTAGGAGTGAGCGGCGCTGCGGCCCTCGACCACTTTACGCAGGGCTGCGGGTACGGCGTCCCAGGCCTTGTGCATGTCGGCGAACAGGGTGTCGCCGCCTTCGCTGGGCAGCTCCTGGGCATGCAGCATGGAGCCGAGGCTTGGCAGCTCTTTGTACGACAGGTCCGAGTGCCAGAACTTGCCGGCATCACCCAGGCCGATGTTGCGACCGTCTTCGATGATGTTGGAAACGATCAGGATCTCGGGGTGGCCTGCGAGCAGGAACTGCTTGAGCACATGGATCTGCAATTGGCCGAAACGGCGGCTGAAGGCAATTTGCTGTTCAGGGCTGATGCGCTGATCGCGGAACACCAGCACATGGTGGTCGAGGTGGGCACGATGGATACGCGTGAAATCCTCGGCGTTGACCGGCTTGGCCAGGTCCAGGCCTATTATCTCGGCGCCTACGGCGCCGGCGAACGGGCGGATTTCGAAGATTTGCGGCTGGGCGCTGTCGATGGTCGACAAGGCGTTCGAGGCGGCTGACATTTTTCACTCCCACGCAGTGCGCGACGTCGATGGCGCGCAACGATCAGAAACGCACGGGGTTTTCCCGTGTGGGTTCAAGTCGTGCGGCGCATCGATTGGTCGACGGGTACGCAGTGGAAATGACTATAAAGTCATAAGAGCAATAATTTAAATACCGTTAAAGAATAACCATATCACTGGTGCTGGGGCGCTGCGCGATCAGATCAGGCCGCCCTGCTCTTCTTCATCGATGAGGTTGTTCAGGCTGCTCAGCGCCTTGCGCGCCGTGGACCGGTTAAGCAGCTTGGCCTGCGCCCCGGCGGGCAGGTCGGTGATCTTGAACACACCCTTGGCAGTCAGCACGTCGATCAGGTCCTCGAGCACGCGGATCATGTCCAGGTCGCTTTGCTTGAGCTGGTTGAGGCTGTTTTCCACGAGGTCATCGGCAAACCATTCCTGGATATCGGCGTGGTCGGCAGGGAGTATTTCGGTGAATTCGTCAAAAGCGGCTGCTTCTACCCGCAGCAACTGGCCGGCGGCGTCGCGTTGCACGTAGAACATGGCGGTGTCCCTCGTCACGTTGGTTCTTTGCTGGTAGACAGCAGCATAGGTAAAGATCGCCAGGCATACAGGCCCGGCGCCTGAGTATGCGCTGTCGCAGAGTTGCGGGAAAGGCCAGCGCTGCCCATATCCGGTTAACGCGGCCCCTCCTACAGAGACCGCGCCCGGCAGGCATGGGCCTTGTCAGCTGTCCTTATTGTCGATGCGGATCAGCGGGTCGCTACCAGTGATCAAGGACTTGATCGTGTCGTTCGACCAGTTGACTCCCTCCAGTTTGATCGTGACATCGGCGTTGGCGAGGCCGCCCGTAGTGTTGAGCTTGCCCTCACTGCTGATCTGCAGCGTGGTCGAGCCGTCTGCGAAGCTCATCTTCAGGAAGTTATCGATGGTTTTACCGCTCTCGTGGCCAAGCAGGTCCTTAAGGTCGATTCGGTCACCCTCTGCAGACTTGAAGTCCTTGATTACATCATTACCATAATCACCGGCCTTCCATACGAAGGTGTCCTTACCGCTCCCGCCGATCAGAATATCGTCGCCCTGACCACCGATGAGGACGTCGTCACCACTGCCGCCCAACAGGATGTCGTTACCTTTTCCACCGTCCAGCTGGTCGATACCACCTTGGCCGAAGAGGATATCGTTGCCATTGCCGCCATTCAGGAAGTCCTTGCCATCGTTGGCACCGGAGATATCGAACTCGGTGTAGTGCTCGGTGATGTATTGGTGAACATTTCGCGTCTCGAGCGCACTTGCATCAACACCACTCTTCTGAGCGACGTAGTCCTTGAGTGCTTGATAGCCCTCGGTAACGACACCGTTGAGGGTGATCAGGTCACCGAAGATAATGTCGTTACCATTACCTCCGTTGACAGTGTCGCCACCTGGTAACGTAGCCTCGGTATGACCGAGAATCGCCTTGGCCAGCTCCTCTGGTTTGATGCCCGATTGCGGCGAGCCTTCACTGTCGTACGCTTTCAAGTCGTTCAGGCTAACACCACTGTTGATACCGATGGCTTTGACTTTTGACAGTTCAGCCAAGTAGTCGAAACTTGTGGTGGAGCCTGCATCCGCGGCCTTCATGTTCTGTTTGTCATCGGTACCGTTCCCTGAAAGGGAAGACGTTTCATAAGTCCCGTCGCCCTGCGCATGGAGGGTGCCAAGGTTCCGCCAGTCCACGACTTTGTCGCCTGACCACGTATATACGTACGCCTGCCCGGTCGCGCCGTCGATATAAAGGCTATGCGTGCGGTCTATCATCTCGTGATAGGTATCACCCAATTTATAGCTATTGACGTTAATCTGGTCATCCAGATTCTTGTCGCCGGTCAGCCATGGGTTGATTCTTTCTCCCGACTGATAATAGGTAGGTTTGCCGTCGGTGATGAAGTACGTCAGGTTTTCGGCCTTGGTATTGCTGGTTGCAATGGTGCTATTGAAGAAGTTGGCAGTTGCCTTGAACACATCTTCATAGTTGGTGCCGCCACCGTTGAGCTCACCGCCCACCATCGAGTCAAGCACCTTCTGAAGTTTGCTCAACGCGTCCGGATCAGCAAGATTGACCGCCACGTTCATGTTGACCTTGGTATCGAAGTCGGCAAGGAAAATGGTCACCTTTCCAGACGATTCGGCACCCAGGCTATTCTTGAGCGACTGGAATACAGACGCCAACTGATTTTTCGCAGCGGCGACCGATTGGGTAGTCATACTCCCGGAACTGTCGACCATGAAAGCAATGTTGTAGTTTTTACCCGGAACGACGTTCAGCCCTGAAATGTCGGCGACGATAATGTCATTGCCTTCGCTGCCATTGATTGTATCGCTACCTTTAGTACCTACATCAGGGCGGTAATTCGCTTCGTAGACCTGCACCGTAATCTTGTCGATGGCACTGTCGGAGCCACCGAGGCGTTCGGTGGCCGTCGAGGTTACAGTGATGTCGAACGAACCCTTGAAGTAGGTTGGCGGCTTCAGCGTCAGACCACTAAGCGTCCAGCCCGTCACATTCACAGGCGCTGTGCCTACCGTGACCGTATGACCAGCACCATCACTCAACACGGTGCCTTTCGGAATACCGCTGAGCGTTACGTTCAGGCTTTCGGAACCGTCAGTGTCGGTCAGGGCAGTGGAAATACTGACCAGTTTGACCGAGCCACCTTCTGGCCCTTCGTTAAGCTTGTAGCCGTCGTAGTAGCTCTGACCATCCACGGTGTGCAGGTCGGACACGCCCAAGCCAGCTTTGGCCATCTCGGTCACGTTCTGGTACATCTTGATGTTCGAACTGCTGAGGTCAGTGACAGGCCCCGAACCTGCCTGGATGTTCAGGTCATAGCTGCCAGGGCCGGCCTGGTTGGCGTGGTAGACCTCGATTGGGTAGTAGCCGCTGGTTTTCGGCACGAAGGTTCCGCTGAACTGGGCGTTAGCACCCCAGGTTGCGGTAACCACGGTCTTGCCACCAATGGTGACCACGAAGCTGTCGTCGGCCGTGCCGCTGAAGGTGTAGGTCTTGCCGGCTTCCAGGTAGATCAGGCCCGAGGTTTTCGAGCCTGTGCCCTCGGTGACACTGCCATCGGACTGCACATTGGTGGTGGTTCCACTGGAGCTGGCGTCGCCGGAATTGGCAAAGACCGTTTTCAGATCCTCGCCGGTGATGCCATAGCCGTTAGTACCCAGCCCTTTGAGTTTGCTCCAGACTTCTTTGGTCAGGCCTTTGGACTCGATATCGGTGCTGCCGAAGCTCAAGGTCGGCTTGTCGGCAACCGGGCTGATGTCGACCTTTAGGGTCGCCTCGTTACCTGCTGCGATACCGTCGGTAGGCTTGAACTTGATCTGGGCGTAATCGGCCTGTTTGTTGCCAACTCCCGTTCCGCCGTAGCCGTCGATCCCCGACTCGTTGAGTTTCGGTACGAAGCGCAGGTTACCGGCTGCGATATCTGCCTGGCTGACGGTCTGGTTCTGGGCAACGCTGACCCAGGCGGTGCCGTTGAACAATTGCAGGGAGCCCGCTGTGGGCAGTTGCGTGAAAGTCACGCCCAGGCTCGACAAGGCGCTGTCGACGTCGGAAACGTGGAAATCGCTCCAAGTCAGCACCAACGGCGTATCTTCGACGCCGCTGACGGCACCGCCGGTGGTAACCGGAGCATCGTTGACGGCAATGACATTCACCGTAGTCGTGGCTGTGTTCGAGGTGTTCACACCGTCGGTTACCGTCACGGTGATGATGCGCGGCGTGGTGCTCGGGTTCTCGCTACTGTTGATGAAGGTGATGTTCTTGATCGCCTGGATATAGTCGGCCAGCGATGCACTGCCGCTCAGAATCAGGACGACCTTGCCTTCAGTGCTGTTGGTGTTGATTGAGATGCCGTTGACACTATTGTCCAGGTTCAGCGCGTCGCCTGGCTGGCGGTTGGTCAGAATGACCGTTGCCCCAGTGAGCTGCGAGCTGTCGAAGTCGGTAATGGTGACGTCCACATCGCCGATCGACACACCGCTGCCCGGCTGGTTCTCGGTGAAGGTGGTCTGGTAATCGGCACCGGTCTTGCCGCTGGAGTCGTTGCCATCCAGGTCCAGAACCGGAGCCGGCTCGAAGATCTGGGTAGTCACGCTACCGGCAGTGGTGCTGATATCGAGCTTCTCGAAGTTGCCGCCAGTGGCCGAATCAATCTTGACAGTGAAGTGCTCAGTACCTTCAGTGTTGGTGTCCTTGATGGTCGGGATGGTGAAGACAGCGGTCGAGCTATTGGCCTTGATCACCACAGTGGCCACACCGGTATAGTCCGAGCCGTCGGCGGCATTGCCCGAGTAGACCAGCTTGACCGTGACATCGGTCTTCGCTGGATTGGTCAGGCTCAGCGTGTAGGTCGCATTGTTACCCTCGGCTACCGCCGTGGTGCCGCTGATCGACAGAGTGGTGGTGTCGACGGTGTCCTTGATTTCAGCCGTAACGCTGGCGTTGCTCAGGTCTACCGCTTCGAAGTTGCCACCGTTAACAGCGGTCACTTCGACAGTCACGGTGCTGCCGTCGGTGTAGACATCTTCACCGTTGGTATTCGCGACGTTGAGGGTGCCTTTGCCGGTAGCATCGATAGCGACAGTACGCGTCACGCCATCCACATCGACGGTCAGCGTCGTAGTGCTGCCAGCCTGCGGCGGGTTGCTCAGCTGGAAGTGGAAGGTGATGTTGGCAT
>NZ_JALLKV010000049.1:0-5514 GCF_023093815.1 Pseudomonas sp. PNPG3 | reverse complement strand
GTGCTGCCAGCCTGCGGCGGGTTGCTCAGCTGGAAGTGGAAGGTGATGTTGGCATCACCCTCTTTTGCCGGATCGGCCGTCACGGTCACCGTCGTAGTGTCGACGGTGTCCTTGATTTCAGCCGTAACGCTGGCGTTGCTCAGGTCTACCGCTTCGAAGTTGCCACCGTTAACAGCGGTCACTTCGACAGTCACGGTGCTGCCGTCGGTGTAGACATCTTCACCGTTGGTATTCGCGACGTTGAGGGTGCCTTTGCCGGTAGCATCGATAGCGACAGTACGCGTCACGCCATCCACATCGACGGTCAGCGTCGTAGTGCTGCCAGCCTGCGGCGGATTGCTCAGCTGGAAGTGGAAGGTGATGTTGGTATCGCCTTCTTTCGCTGGGTCGGCCGTCACCGCCACGCTGGTGGTATCGATCGTGTCAGTTACCTTGACCGAAGCGGCGCCACCAAACTGCAGGTTCTCGAAGGTCGCGCCAGTGACGTCAACGGCCGATTGGATACCCAGGACGATTTGACCAGCATCCAGGTAAACGTCGTCGCCTTGAGCGTCATGGGTGTACGGCTCGCTCGAAGTCTGACCTGCCTTGATGGTCACGACTGCGTTGTTGCTCAGGGTCACGGTCAGGTCATGCGCCAGCACCGTGTTGATGTGCACGGTGAAGGTCGGTTTGACGTTCTCGGCCACCGAGTCCTGGTCAGCGGTGATGGTGACCTTGACGATGTCGCCTTCGTTACACGGAGTGCGTGGTTCATCGGTGACTTCTGTGCTGACCTTGGTGTCATCCAGCGTCAGCTGCTCGAACTTCCAGGCATCGGCGCCACTGACGTATTTCAGGCTCTGCTCGACCGCTGCGTTGGGGCCCGTGTAGACGTTGTCCGGCGCGGTCACAGTGACCGAACCGGTCGTGCTGTTGGCCGGCACGGTAACCACGGTCTTGCCGTCGCTCAACGTGAAGTACAGCGTCGAGTGATTGTCGATCGGCAGTCCGTCTTTGCTGGTCAGCGTCACGGTGTAGGTGATCTCGCCGCCTTCGGTGACCGACTCGGTGGCGGTCAGTTTGGCCACCACTTCGTTAATGGTATCGGTGACTTTCACCGAAGCCGGGTCGCCCAGTTGCAGGTTTTCGAAGGTCGCGCCAGTAGCGTCAACCGCCGACTGGATGCCCAGAACGATTTGGCCAGCATCCAGGTAAACGTCGTCGCCTTGAGCGTCATGGGTGTACGGTTCGCTCGAAGTCTGACCTGCCTTGATGGTCACGACCGCGTTGTTGCTCAGGGTCACGGTCAGGTCATGCGCCAGTACCGTGTTGATGTGCACGGTGAAGGTCGGTTTGACGTTCTCGGCCACCGAGTCCTGGTCAGCGGTGATGGTGACCTTGACGATGTCGCCTTCGTTACACGGAGTGCGTGGTTCATCGGTGACTTCTGTGCTGACCTTGGTGTCATCCAGCGTCAGCTGCTCGAACTTCCAGGCATCGGCGCCACTGACGTATTTCAGGCTCTGCTCGACCGCTGCGTTGGGGCCCGTGTAGACGTTGTCCGGCGCGGTCACAGTGACCGAACCGGTCGTGCTGTTGGCCGGCACGGTAACCACGGTCTTGCCGTCGCTCAACGTGAAGTACAGCGTCGAGTGATTGTCGATCGGCAGTCCGTCTTTGCTGGTCAGCGTCACGGTGTAGGTGATCTCGCCGCCTTCGGTCACCGACTCAGTGGCGGTCAGCTTGGCTACCACTTCGTTGATGGTATCGGTGACTTTCACCGAGGCCGGGTGACCCAGCTGCAGGTTCTCGAAGGTCGCGCCAGTGGCATCAACGGCCGATTGAATACCCAGGACGATTTGGCCAGCATCCTGGTAAACGTCGTCGCCTTGAGCCTCGTGGGTGTACGGTTCGCTCGAAGTCTGACCCGCCTTGATGGCCACGACCGCGTTGTTGCTCAGGGTCACGGTCAGGTCATGCGCCAGCACCGTGTTGATGTGCACGGTAAAGGTCGGTTTGACGTTCTCGGCAACCGAATCCTGGTCAGCGGTGATGGTGACCTTGACGATGTCGCCTTCGTTGCCCGGAGTACCTGGCTCGTCAGTGACGGTGGTGCTGACCGGGGTCTTGTCCAGGGTCAGTTGCTCGAACTTCCAGGCATCCGCACCGCTGACTGCATCGATGGCATTGACCACCGGGTCGTTGGTGCCCACATAGACGTTGTCTGGCGCAGTTACAGTTTCCGAGCCGGTAGTGCTGTTCGCTGGCACCAAGACCACGGTCTTGCCGTCACTCAGTGTGAAATATAGGTCCGAGTGGTTATTGATCGGCAGACCATCTTTGTTGGTCAGCGTCACCGTGTAGGTGATCTCGCCGCCTTCGGTGACCGAGGCAGTCGCCGTCAGCTTGGCCACGACTTCGTCGATGGTGTCGGTGACTTTCACCGACGCATCACCACCCAGTTGCAGGTTTTCGAAGGCTCGACCGTCGATATCCACTGCAGATTTGATACCCAGGCTGATCTCGCCAGCATCCTGATAAACGTCGTCGCCCTGTGCGTCATGGGTGTACGGCACGCTGGTTTCACCAGCCTTGATGGTGACCTGGGCATCGTTGCTCAAGGTCACGACCAGGTCATGATCCAGTGCGGCGTTGATGTGCACGGTGAAGCTCGGCTTGACGTTCTCGGCCACCGAGGCCTGATCTGCCGTGATGGTGACCTGTACCAGATCACCCTGGTTACCGGTGCCCGGAGTGCCCGAGCCTGGCTCATCAGTTACCGAGGTGGTGACGGTATCGCCGCTGAGCGTCAACTTCTCGAAGCTGTCTGCGCCCGATACCGACTCGAGTTTGTTGGCAATGGCAGCCTGACCACCGACATAAACATCATCGTTGACCGTGATGGTCGCGCTGCCCGAAGCGCTGTTGGCCGGGATGGTGACTTTCGTACCATCGGTGAGGGTGAAGGTCAGCGCGCCGTGCTGGGTGACGGACAAGCCCTGTGCATTGGTCAATGTGACGGTGTAGGTCACCTGACCACCTTCAGCCACACTAGCCTTGTCGACGGTCAAGGTAGCGACGACTTCGCTTATGGTGTCCGATATTTGAACGGTAGCCGGGCCGCCGAAGGTCAGCTTCTCGAAGGTGGCACCCGAAACGGTGGCGTCGGTAATGCTCAAGGTGACGGAGCCGGCATCCTTGATGACGTCATCGCCTTGGGCGGGGGTCTTGTATTCGACTTCAGTTTTGCCAGCCTGGATGGTCACGGTGTCGCCGTTCGACAGCGTTACGGTCAACGGACGGTCCAGCGCCTGGCTTACCTTCACAGTAAAGGAAGGCTGCTGGTCTTCGGTCACATTGCCATTGCTGACGATGCTTACGGTAACGGTATCGATGCTGTCGTTGATGACAGTCGCAGCCGGCGTCGGGTTGGGGGTCAGCTGTTCGAAATTACCGCCCGTGGCGCTCTCGATGGTAACGCTGACGGTCGAACCGTTGTTGTAGACGTCGTTGGCCGGGGTCTGGAAGTCGACGCTGCCTTGGGTCTTGCCCGCTTCAACGGTGATGGTCTGGCCGTTGGACAGGGTCACGGTCACCGGGGTTTGAGCTGGATTGCTCAGGGTCACGGTGTAGGTGATCACGCCGCCTTCGGTCACCGACGGGTTCGCCGTCAGGGTCGCGGTGGTGATGTCGATCGAATCGTTGATCGTGGTCTGAGCCGGCGTCGGGTTGGGGGTCAGCTGTTCGAAATTACCGCCCGTGGCGCTCTCGATGGTAACGCTGACGGTCGAACCGTTGTTGTAGACGTCGTTGGCCGGGGTCTGGAAGTCGACGCTGCCTTGGGTCTTGCCCGCTTCAACGGTGATGGTCTGGCCGTTGGACAGGGTCACGGTCACCGGGGTTTGAGCTGGATTGCTCAGGGTCACGGTGTAGGTGATCACGCCGCCTTCGGTCACGCTTGGCGAAGCAGTCAGCGTAGCGGTGGTGGTGTCGATGGTATCAATGACCTGGGTAACCGCTGGTGTTTGCGGCAATGTCACCGTCAGCCCGTTGCCACCGGTGGTACCCGTTACGGTCGCCGAGATCTGACCGCCATCGATATACGGCGTGTCGTTCGCAGGGATAACGACGTTGACGCTACCGCTGGTCTGCCCGGCAGGAATGATGATTACAGCACCGTTGGACAGGGTGACGACCAGATTGGTAGTCGGCGCCTGGCCCACCGTGGCGGTATAAACGATCACGCCACCCGCTTCGCTGATGGAAGGAGTGGCGCCAAGAATCAGGTCGGTAGCGGCGTCGGCGTCCGTCGTCGGCGTAGTCACCAGGCTGTTACTGGTGGTGTCCAGCACACCAACCTCTTCGCTACCGAGTACTGCAGCAAAGCCCAGCCCGTCAGTCGGGAAGCCGACGGTAGGATCGACCCTGCCTGCAGTTTCTTCGAGCATCACGAAACTGTGCCCACCGCCCAGCGCACCACCGCCTGCTGCCGACGGGCCGGCCGCGGTAGCTTCCAGTTCGGTGGTCGGGTCGACACCTGCAGCGATCGCCTGTTGCAGCTCTTCCACCGACGGTGCGGCCTGGGCGGTCGCCTGGCTCAGGTCGGTGCTGCTGTCAGGTGCATCGGCGCTCCACTGGCTGTCACGACCCAGGTCGAGCAGACGGCCGTCGGCCAGTTCCAAAGTAACCGCACCGCCCGGGCCAGTGAGCACTTCCTCACCGGTCAATAGACGGTCCCCTTCGATGAGTACACGCCGGATGCCCTCTGGGGATACCGCGATAACCTGGCCGACAATACTTTTGACGATGGCTACAACGCTGCTCATTGGACTCTCCGTGCGACCCGATGGGGTACTTCCCTGCCAGAGCGGCACTTGTAGGCCACTTCAGGCGGAACTATGTCGATGATCTCTTGACGCCTTTTGACGTCAATATTCCGTCTACAGCTAATTGGAACTACTTAACTGCCAAACTATTGACCTTATACATGCCATCCTAAACAATCAGCAATGTAATGTCACATTGATATTTGAACCTTAGCCAACCGTTTCTCAAGGACAAATGCCGTACATCAATTACAAGCGCATTCATCGGCCGGTTTGCGTACCTTCTCCATACCCCAGCGGCTGCACGTAATGCTGCCGGGCAACCGTCCATCGGCAATTGCCAAGGTTCAGGCGTCAATATTTCAGAGCTCTCCGCTCGTCCAGGCGGCTGCTTGTCTACAAGCACGAACCTTGCCTGAAGACAGGCATGCAGTGGCCGTGGAACCAGGCAGAATCGGGCCCGTACGACAACGCAGGTCGCAAGGTCCCGCTCTGCTTTACGTAACCAAGACCAGCGACTTGCCGCAGATCAAATAGATAGCGAACGACTGCGCGAATACTGCCAACCCGACAATGGCAAAGCATTGCAGATTATTGAATCCAGACCTGTCAGCGACTTGTTTTTTATAGATGATTTTTGACTAATTAGTTCTAGGGATGGTCTGAAGTAGCCCCTGTTTTCCGGCTACTTCGCCATCGACACTTT
>NZ_JALLKV010000048.1:26118-47012 GCF_023093815.1 Pseudomonas sp. PNPG3 | reverse complement strand
TATCGGTCAAAAGCCGCTTAAAAAACTTCCCTAAAACCATAGAATCTCCCACAGATACCCCACAGTAATCAAAACCTGTGGCGTCCTGTGGGAGCTGGCTTGCCGGCGATAGGGCCAGTACATCCACAGCAAATCCCTCCTTCTATATATATTCCAAAGAGTTAGTTCATAAACTTTTTATAAAGCATTAGGGTATATAAACCGGACCACCGGACCAGCACACATCTGTCGCGATCAGCTGTTAGCGACACAATTCATTTGCGAGGTCAGGAATGGTCAGGATCACGATCACCCCAGTGCGGAACGCCAGGGCATTGAGTGCAGCCAAGGAGCGGTACTGATGTCCAGCCAACCCGATACCCAATTCCACAGCGATCTCGACAGCTCGCCCCTGCTGCTGCCGGCCAAGGTTCTACGCAACGACGCCGAAGCCTTGCAAGCAGCCCGCGAACTGGCCGAGGTCGCCCGCGAGCAGGCCGCCCGCCGCGACCAGCAACGCAAACTGCCATGGGCCGAGATCGAACTGTTCACCCGCAGCGGGCTTGGCAGCATCTGCGTACCCAAGGCACATGGCGGCCCGGAGGTGTCATTCGAGACCGTGGCTGAAGTGTTCCGCCTCATCAGCGCCGCCGACCCGGCCCTGGGGCAAATCCCGCAGAACCAGTTCGGCATGCTGCAACTGCTGCGCCTGACTGCCACCGAGGCGCAGCAGGCGGTGATCTTCCGCAGCGTGCTCGATGGCTGGCGCATCGGCAATGCCGGCCCCGAACGCAGCACCAAGGACACCCTGACCCTCAAGGCCAGGATCACCCGCGTCGGCGACAGCTATCGCATCAGCGGCGAGAAGTTCTATTCCACCGGCGCCCTGTTCGCCCACTGGGTTGCGGTCAAGGCACTGGACGACAAAGGTCGCCAGCGCCTGGCATTCGTCCGCCGAGGCAGCCCGGGGCTGCGCATCGTCGATGACTGGTCCGGTTTCGGGCAGCGCACCACTGCAAGCGGCACCGTGCTGCTCGACCAGGTCCCGGTGGATGCCGACCTGGTGATCGACAACTGGCGCCAGCGCGACATTCCCAACATCCAGGGCGCTGCCTCGCAGCTGATCCAGGCGGCGATCGATGCTGGCATTGCCGAAGCAGCGATCAAGGACGCCATCAGCTTCGTGCGCGAAAAGGCCCGGCCATGGATCGAAGCCAAGGTCGACCGCGCCAGCGACGACCCTTACGTAATCGCCGACATCGGCCGCCTGAAGCTCGAGCTGCACGCCGCCGAAGCCCTGCTGCGCAAGGCCGCGCGGGTCCTCGACGAGGTCAACGCCGAGCCGATCGATGCAGCAAGCGCAGCGCGGGCCTCGATCGCTGTGGCCGAGGCCAAGGTACTGACCACCGAGATTGCCCTGCAGGCCAGCGAAAAGCTGTTCGAGCTGGCCGGTAGCCGCGCCACCCTCGCCGAGTTCAACCTCGACCGCCACTGGCGCAATGCCCGGGTGCACACCCTGCATGACCCGGTGCGCTGGAAGTACCACGCGGTTGGCGCTTACCACCTCAACGGCACCTTGCCTGCACGGCATTCCTGGATCTGACTTGAGGGCCTTGGGGCTGCTTTGCAGCCCAATCGCCGGCAAGCCAGCTCCCACAGTTCCTGCACTGCCTTCAAGACCTGTGCGGTCCATGTGGGAGCTGGCTTGCCGGCGATTGGGGCGCGAAGCGGCCCCTAGGGTCCCGGAGAGCAATATGACGACAGCAATCATCACCAGCGACACCCAGGCCCTGAACGTCGCCGAAGAAGTCGCCCGACACCTGCGCCGCGACAGCGCCCTGCGCGACCGCGAGCGCCGTCTGCCGCACGCCGAACTGGAACTGTTCACTCGCTCCGGCCTGTGGGCCATCAGCGTACCCAAGGCCTTCGGCGGCGCCGGCGTGTCCAACATCACCCTGGCCAAGGTAATCGCCCGCATCGCCCAGGCCGACGGCTCGCTAGGGCAGATCCCGCAAAACCATTTCTACGGCCTGGAAGTGCTGCGGGTAAACGGCACACCCGAACAGCAACAGCGCTTGTACGCCGAAGTACTGGCGGGCAACCGCTTCGGCAACGCCCTGGCCGAACTGGGCACCAAGACCGCCAACGACCGCACCACGCGCCTGTCCCGCGACGGCGATGGTTTTCGCATCAACGGCCGCAAGTTCTACTCCACCGGCGCCATCTACGCCCAGCGCATTCCCACCTCGGTGGTCGATGAACAGGGCGTGCAGCACCTGGCCTTCGTCCCGGCCGACAGCCAGGGCCTGCAGGTGATCGACGACTGGAGCGGCTTCGGCCAGCGCACCACCGGCAGCGGCTCGGTGGTGTTCGATAACGTGTATGTCAGTGCCGCCGACGTGGTGCCGTTCCAGAGCGCCTTCGAACGCCCCACCCCGGTCGGCCCGCTGGCGCAGATCCTTCATGCCGCCATCGATACCGGCATCGCCCGCGCCGCATACGAAGATGCCCTGCACTTCGTGCGCACCCGCAGCCGCCCCTGGGTCGACTCCGGCCTGGACAAGGCCAGCGATGACCCGCTGACGCTGAAGAGTTTCGGCCATCTGGCGATCCGTCTGCACGCCGCCGAAGCCTTGCTGGAGCGCGCGGGCGAATATCTGGACCGCGCCCGCGACGACAGCACTGCCGAAAACGTGGCCGCCGCGTCCATCGCGGTGGCCGAGGCCCGCGCCATCAGCACCGAGATTTCCCTCGCGGCCGGCACCACCCTGTTCGAACTGGGCGGCAGCCAGGCCACACTGGCCGAACACAACCTTGACCGCCACTGGCGCAACGCCCGCGTGCACACCCTGCACGACCCGGTGCGCTGGAAGTACCACGCCATCGGCAACTACTACCTCAATGATGCCAACCCACCACGCCGGGGGACCATCTGATGGCCAAGCAGATCCTGCTCAATGCTTTCAACATGAACTGCATCGGGCACATCAACCACGGCCTGTGGACCCACCCACGGGACACCTCGACCCAGTACAAGACCCTGGACTACTGGACCAGTCTGGCGCGGCTGCTGGAGCGCGGCTTGTTCGACGGGCTTTTCATCGCCGACATCGTCGGCACCTACGACATCTACGGCCAGTCGCTGGACGTCACCCTCAAGGAGTCGATCCAGATGCCGGTCAACGACCCGCTGCTGCTGGTCTCGGCCATGGCCGCCGTCACCCGCCACCTGGGCTTCGGCCTTACCGCCAACCTCACCTACGAAGCGCCGTACCTGTTCGCCCGGCGCCTTTCCACCCTGGACCACCTGAGCCATGGCCGGGTGGGCTGGAACATCGTCACCGGCTACCTCGACAGCGCCGCCCGGGCCATGGGCCTAGCGCAGCAACCCGAGCATGACCGCCGCTACGACCAGGCCGACGAGTACCTGCAGGTGCTGTACAAGCTGCTGGAAGGCAGCTGGGCTGACGATGCCGTGGTCGCCGACCGCCAGCAGCGCGTCTATGCCAGGCCCGACAGGGTGCGCAAGGTCAACCACCAGGGCGAGTTCTACAAGGTCGACGGCTACCACTTGTCCGAGCCCTCGCCGCAACGTACTCCGGTACTGTTCCAGGCCGGCAGCTCGCAGCGTGGCCTGGCCTTCGCCGGCAACCATGCCGAATGCGTGTTCATCAGTGGCCAGGACAAGGCCGCCACCCGCGCCCAGGTCGACAAGGTGCGCGCCGCCGCCCAAGCCGCTGGCCGCGACCCGCAAGCGGTCAAGGTGTTCATGGGCATCACGGTGATTGTCGCCGCCACCGAGCAGCAGGCCCAGGCCAAGCATGCCGAGTACCTGCGCCATGCCAGCGCCGAGGCCGGGGTCGCGCACTTCGCAGCGTCCACCGGCATCGACTTCGCCGCCTACGCCCTGGACGAGCCGATTGCCTTCAGCCAGGGCAACGCCATCCAGTCGGCCACGCGCCAGTTGCAGGACAACGCCTGGACCCGACGGCGCCTGCTGCAGCAGCACGCCCTGGGTGGCCGTTACGTGACCCTGGTCGGCGCGCCCGAGCAGGTGGCCGAACAGCTGATCGCCTGGGTCGATGAAACCGGCCTGGACGGTTTCAACCTGACCCGCACCGTAACCCCGGAAAGCTTCGAGGACTTCATCGACCTGGTCATCCCGCAGTTGCAACAGCGTGGCCGCTACAAGACCGCCTACGCCGAAGGCACCCTGCGCGAGAAACTGTTCCAGGCCGACCACCCGCATTTGCCCGCCGACCACCCTGGCTCGGCTTACCGCTTTACCTCTACCCCTGCCCCGACTGGAGCCCTGCACCATGCTTGATAAACTGTTCCGGCCCGTCGCGGCCATTGCCCTCACCCTCGGCCTGTCCGCCAGCGCGCTGGCTGCCGAACCGCTGAAGATCGGCACCACCTCGGCCTTTGCCATCCCGCTGGAAGCCGCAGTGGAAGAAGCGCACAAGCAAGGCCTGGAAGTGAAGCTGGTCGAGTTCAGCGACTGGATCGCACCCAATGTCAGCCTCAACAGCGGCGACATCGATGTGAACTACTTCCAGCACATCCCGTTCCTGGAAAACGCCAAGGCGGCTGCGGGCTTCAACCTGGTGCCCTACGCCCCGGGCATCATCAACAACGTCGGCCTGTACTCGAAAAAGTACAAGAGCTTCGCCGACCTGCCCGAAGGCGCCAGCGTGGTCATCGCCAACGACCCGATCAACAGCGGCCGTGGCCTGCAGCTGCTGGCCAAGGCCGGGCTGATCACTCTCAAGCCGGGGGTCGGCTACAAGGCCACCGAGGACGATATCGTCGCCAACCCGAAAAAACTGAAGATCCTTCAGGTCGAGGCCGTACAGCTGGTTCGCGCCTATGACGACGCCGACCTGGTGCAGGGCTACCCGGCCTACATCCGCCTGGCCAACAGCTTCGACGCCGGCTCCGCACTGCTGTTCGACGGCCTGGAGAACAAGGAATACGTGATCCAGTTCGTCATTCGACCGCAAAGCAAGGACGACCCACGCCTGGCCAAGTTCGTCGACATCTACCAGCACTCGCCAGTGGTGCGCGCAGCCTTGGACAAAGCCCACGGCAACCTCTACCAGGCCGGTTGGGAGGGCTGACATGAGCCAGGCCAGCGCGCTGCGGGCGCCCACCGCACAACCACTGCCGCCAACGGCCAGGGAGCAGGCCTTGCGCCCGGAGGTCAATGAAGCCCATGTGCGCTTCATCGGCCTGGGCAAGACCTACCCGGGCCAGGCGCAACCGGCCTTGCAAGGCATCGACCTGAACATCCGCCATGGCGAGATCTTCGGCATCATCGGCCGCAGCGGCGCCGGCAAGTCATCGCTGCTGCGTACCATCAACCGCCTGGAGCAACCCAGCCAGGGGCGGGTGCTGATCGACCAGGTGGACATCGCGCCCTTCGACGAGGAGCACCTGGTAGCCCTGCGCCGGCGTATCGGCATGATCTTCCAGCATTTCAACCTGATGTCGGCCAAGACCGTGTGGCAGAACGTCGAGCTGCCCCTCAAGGTGGCCGGCGTGGCCAAGGCGGAGCGCCAGTGCAAGGTACGCGAACTGCTGGAGCTGGTGGGCCTGCGGGAAAAGCACCACGTGTACCCGGCGCAGCTGTCCGGCGGGCAGAAGCAGCGCGTGGGCATTGCCAGGGCGTTGGTGCATGACCCCGAGATCCTGCTGTGCGACGAGGCCACCTCGGCGCTGGACCCGGAGACCACTGCTTCCATTCTCGAACTGCTGCGCGACATCAACCAGCGCCTGGGCCTGACCATCGTGCTGATCACCCACGAGATGGCGGTAATCCGCGATATCTGCCACCGGGTGGTGGTGCTTGAACGTGGAGAAGTGGTCGAGCAGGGTGAGGTCTGGCGGGTGTTTGGCTCACCACGCCACGAAGTCACCCGTACTCTGCTGGCACCGTTGCAAGCCAGGTTGCCAGCCGCGCTGCAAGCCAGCCTGCGGGCCAGCCCGGCAAGCCGCGACAGTGCCGTGGTGCTGAGGCTGACCCTGCTCGGCGAACCCGAACTGTCTGCCCTGTTCAACGAACTTGGCGGCCGCGTGCGCCTGCTGCAGGGCGGTGTGGAAACCATTGGCGAGCATGCCCTGGGGCAGCTGATCCTGTCGGTGCAGCACTCAACGCACGACACCCATCAATTGCTGGAGCGCGCCCGCCGCTGGGCCGAGGACGTGGAGGTACTGGGCCATGTGGTTTGATCGCCTGCTGGAAGGTTTGCTCGATACCCTGCTGATGGTCGGCGTGTCGTCGCTGATCGCCCTGCTGGTAGGCGTACCGATGGCGGTGCTGCTGGTCACCAGCGACAAGGGTGGGATCTTCGAGGCGCCGCTGCTGAACCGGGTGCTGGGTGCATTCGTCAACCTGTTCCGCTCGATCCCGTTCCTGATCCTGATGGTCGCGCTGATCCCCTTCACCCGCTTGGTAGTGGGTACCACGTATGGCGTGTGGGCGGCAGTGGTGCCACTGACCATTGCCGCCACGCCGTTCTTCGCGCGGATTGCCGAGGTCAGCCTGCGCGAAGTCGACCACGGCCTGGTGGAGGCTGCACAGGCCATGGGCTGCCGGCGCTGGCACATCGTCTGGCACGTGCTGCTGCCCGAGGCGCTGCCGGGAATTGTCGGGGGCTTCACCATTACCCTGGTGACCCTGATCAACTCCTCGGCCATGGCCGGAGCGATCGGTGCCGGGGGCTTGGGGGATATCGCCTACCGCTATGGCTACCAGCGCTTCGACAGCCAGATCATGCTGACCGTGATTGCCATGCTGGTGGCGTTGGTGGCGTTGATCCAGCTGGGTGGCGACCGGTTGGCGAAAGGCTTGAACAAGCGCTGAATTCTTCGCGGGCACGCCCGCTCCCACAAGTACTGCACAGGGCTTGAATACAACGATATCCCTGTGGGAGCGGGCATGCCCGCGAAGGGGCCTTCAACCCCAGCGAAGATGCCCGGCAGGCACCGGCCGCCCGAACCAGTACCCCTGCCCAAGCTGACACTGCTCATGCAGCAGGAAGCTGGCCTGCTCGGCCTGCTCGATGCCCTCTGCATGCACTTGCATGCCCATGCTGCGGGCCAGGGCGATGATCACCCGAACGATCGCGATGTCGTCCTCATCCAGCGGCAACCCGGCAACGAAGCCTTGGTCGATCTTCAGCTTCTGCACCGGCAAGCGCTTGAGCCGCAGCAGCGAAGAATAACCGGTGCCAAAGTCGTCAATAGCCAAGGTCACCCCCAGCTCGCGCAGGCGATGCAACTGCTCCAGCGCCACCTCCGGGTCCTCCATCACCGCGCTCTCGGTCACCTCCAGCTCCAGCAAGGCCGGGGCCAGGCCGGTGTCGTCCAGCACCTCGGCCACCTGCTGGTACAGCTCGTGCTGGCCAAACAGGCGGCTGGAAATGTTCACCGCCACGAATGCCAACTGCCGCCCTTCACCCTGCCATCGCACCATCTGCCGACACGCCTGGCGCAGTACCCAGGCGTCGATCTCGGCAATCAGCCCGGTACGCTCGGCAATCGGGATGAACTCGCCCGGTGGCACCAGGCCGCGCTGAGGGTGCTGCCAACGCACCAAGGCTTCGACGCCGACCTGGCCGCCGGTCGCCAGGTCGTGCACCGGCTGGTAGAACACCCGCAGCTCGTCCTGCTCCAAGGCTCGGCGCAGCTCGCCGGCGGTCTCGACCCGGTGTTGGGCGTGAGCGGTCAGTTCTTCGGTGTACAGCGCATAGCAGGCCCGCCCATTGCTCTTGGCCTTGTACAACGCCGAGTCGGCATTGCGCAGCAACTGCTCGGCACTCAAGGCATCGCTGGGGAACAGGCTGATGCCCACGCTGACGCTGATGAACAGGCGGTGACCGTCGAACTGGAACGGCTCGCGCATGCGCTCGATGATGCCCTGCGCCAGCTTGCCCGCCTGGCCAACCTCATGGCAGTTTTCCGCCAGCACGCCAAATTCGTCGCCCCCCAGGCGCGCCAAGGTCACGCCGCTGCGCAGCACCTCTGCCAGGCGCTCGCCCACCAGCTTCAGCAACTGGTCGCCAATGGTGTGGCCAAGGCCGTCGTTGATGCTCTGGAAATGGTCCAGGTCCAGCAACAGCAGGGCACAACCACGCTTGTTGGCCTGGGCTGCGGCCAGCGCCTGCTCGACCCGGTCGTTGAACAGCAGGCGGTTGGGCAAGCCTGTCAGCGGGTCATGGTGGGCCAGGTAGGCCAGTTCCTGTTCAGAATGCTTGATCGCGCTGATGTCGCTGAACACCGCCACGTAATGGCTGAGCTCGCCTTGATCGTCGCGGATGGCGCAAATGGTCTGCCATTGCGGGTAGATTTCACCGCTCTTGCGCCGGTTCCATATTTCGCCGCTCCACTCGCCCTTTTCCGCCAGCGTGGCGAAGATCTGCTGGTAGAACGCCAGGCCATGGCGGCCCGACTTGAACTTGTTCGGGCGCTGGCCGATGACCTCGTCCTGCTGGTAGCCGGTGATACGCATGAAGGCACGGTTGACGTGCACGATCAGGCCATGGCGGTCGGTCACCAGCACGCCTTCGAGGGTGCTGTCGAACACTGCCGCAGCCATGCGCAGGCGTTCACGGTCTTCACCACGCATACGCGCGCCAACACCGATGAAGTCGAGCAGCCGCACCCGCGACACATAGATCAGCACGGCGCTCAGCAGCACCCAGACCACCACGTTGATCTGCCGGCCCACGGTCAGTGCCAGGGGGTCGTCGGTCATGCCGTGCAACACCACCTCGGCCAGCGTCAGCCAGAGGATCGAGAGCACCACATACAGCGCAGCCATGCGCAAGGCGTCGCGAACGGAAACAGACATGTCGGGTGCAATTGCCCATGAAAAATGATGGGGCATTATAAAGGCTGAAACATGTCGTGACTTCCTATCTGAACGGGTGACTGTATTTATTTCCTGCCCAAGGGATAATCAGCCCCTCCTCCCGCATTCCGAGGGTATTTACACCTATGTGGTACAACGGCCTGCTCGACTTGTCGGCCTGGCAACTGGTCGGCACTACCCTGCTGATGACCCACGTGACCATCGTCAGCGTCACGGTCTACCTGCACCGCTACTCCGCGCACCGGGCCCTGGAGCTCAATGGCGCGCTCAAGCACTTCTTCCGTTTCTGGCTGTGGCTGACCACGGCGCAGAACACCCGCGAATGGACCGCCGTCCACCGCAAGCACCACGCCAAATGCGAAACCCCCGACGACCCCCACAGCCCGCTGTACAAGGGCCTGGGCACGGTGCTGCGCAAGGGTGCCGAGCTTTACCGGGAAGAGGCGCGCAACCCCGAAACCCTGCGCATCTACGGCAAGAACTGCCCGGACGACTGGATCGAGCGCAACCTCTACTCGCGCTACAAGCTGGGCGGCATCGCGCTGATGGCGGTAATCGACCTGCTGCTGTTCGGCACCATCGGCATCACCATCTGGGCAGTGCAGATGATGTGGATTCCGTTCTGGGCCGCCGGCGTGGTCAACGGCCTGGGCCACGCTCTCGGCTACCGCAACTTCGAGTGCCGCGACGCCGCGACCAACCTGGTGCCGTGGGGCATCGTCATCGGTGGCGAAGAGCTGCACAACAACCACCACACCTACCCCAACTCGGCCAAGCTGTCGGTCAAGCGCTGGGAGTTCGACATGGGTTGGGCGTGGATCCGCCTGTTCTGCCTGCTGCGCCTGGCCAAGGTACAGCGCGTGGCGCCCATCGCCCACCGGGTGGCAGGCAAGGCCAGCCTGGACATGGACACCGCCATGGCCATCCTCAACAACCGCTTCCAGATCATGGCCCAGTACCGCAAGCTGGTAATCGGCCCGCTGGTCAAGCAGGAGCTGGCCCGCGTCGATGCTTCGCTGCGCCACCACTTCCGCCGCGCCAAGCGCCTGTTGTCGCGCGAGACCAGCCTGCTGGAAGACCGTCACCATGTGCGCATCGAGTCGATGCTCGCCCACAGCCAGGCGCTGAAGACCATCTACGAAAAACGCCTGGCCCTGCAGCAGATCTGGGCGCGCACCAGCGCCAACGGCCACGACATGCTGGCCGCCATGAAGGACTGGGTACACGAGGCCGAAAGCAGCGGCATTCACGCTCTGCGCGACTTCGCGGCACAGCTCAAGACCTACTCCCTGCGCCCGACCGGCGCCTGACCGCCGTTGATCGGCACGCCCCCTTGGCGGGGCGTGCCGCCCGGAACTTCACCCCCTGGTTGCCACTCAAATCCGGCACATCGCCCCGCGTGGCGGGCCGGATGCTGGCCGCACGCTTTCCTGTCGAGACCTGCTCCGTGCACATGGCCAAGAACATTCCAACGACACTGCCCGGCACACCCCCTCCCGAGGCCGCCCAGACCCTGCTTGCGCTGCTCCACGCCCAGGGCGAAGTTGCCCGCCTGAGCGAGCGCGAGCAGCTGTTCAGCTCGTTGCTCGACAGCGTCAATGCAGTGCTCTGGGCCTTCGACTGGGAAACCCGCCAGGTGCTGTACGTAAGCCCCGCCTACGAGCGCATTTTCGGCCGCCCGGCCAGCCTGGTGATGGCCGACTACAACGAATGGCGCGACAGCATCTACCCCGACGACCTGGAGTTCGCCGAGCGCAGCCTGGCCCAGGTGCTGCTCAAGGGCTCGGTGGAAGACCGCGAGTACCGCATCCTCACGGCCGACGGCCAGCTGCGCTGGCTGAGCGACAAGTGCTACATCAACCAACAACGCGATGATGAGCGGGTGATCATCGTAGGCATCGCCGAGGACATCACCGAGAAGAAGCAGCTCGAAGGTGAATTGCAGCGCCTGGCCACTACCGACGTGCTGACCCAGAGCAGCAACCGTCGGCACTTCTTCGAGTGCGCCCAGCAAGCCTTCGACAGCGCCCGCGAAAACGGCACGCCGCTGGCCTTCCTGCTGCTGGACATCGACGATTTCAAGCACGTCAACGACAGCTACGGCCACCAGGAAGGTGACCAGGTGCTGCAACGCATCGCCGACAGCGGCAAGGCCGTGCTACGCCGCGGCGACCTGTTCGGGCGCATTGGCGGCGAGGAGTTTGCAGCGGTGTTCCCGGGCTGCAATGCGCAGATGGCGGAGCAGATTGCCGAGCGCCTGCAGCGGCAGATTCAGCACTTGAGCTTCAGCCATGGGCAGCAGACATACGGGGTGACGGTGAGCCAGGGGCTGACCGGGCTGACTGACGAGGATGTGGCACTGGACAGCCTGTATGCCCGGGCCGATGCGGCGATGTACCGGGCCAAGCGGCAGGGCAAGAACCAGATCGTCCGCGGGTGACACTTCAAGACCGCCGCCACCCTGTGGGAGCAACTGTCTTGCATTGCCTGGGCCGGCCTCATCGCCGGCAAGCCGGCTCCCACAGGTACTGCACAGGTTTCAGCCTAACGCTATCCCTGTGGGAGCGGCTTTAGCCGCGAACACCGGCAAAGCCGGTGCCATAAACTGCGCGGGACAAGCCCGCTCCCACAGGGTTTGCGCCGAGTTCAACGACTTAGGCTGTCGGCTTGGTTTCGGCGCTCTCCACCTTGCGCAGCCGTCTCAGCTCCGGCAGACCGACTTTGAGCAACCGCGCGGTCTTGCCACTGGCCAGCCTCTCCAGCCCCTGCTCGGGCGGCAGCCGCGACAGCTGCCCAGCCAGGTTCATGGCCAGGATCTCCCGTGAATACACGCCGCCGCCCAGCTGGTAGATGGCCGCGACCAACTCGCGCAATGCCAGCGGCAACCGCCAACGGGTACGCAACGCCGAGCCAAACGCTGCACCGAACTCGTTGAGCGACAGCTGTACCTTGTCCTCGTCCAGCTCACCCCCGGCCTGCCGCCATTCCTGCAGGCAGCGCAACACCGCCAGGTCGCCCAGGCAATGCAGCAACCCCGCGCAATAGCAGCGCCCCTCGTCCAGCTCGAACATGCGCGCCAAGGTCCGGCCATATTCGGCAGTGTGCAGCGAAAGGCCCCAGTAATAGGCCGCATGCTGCGTCAGCAGCGGGTCGCTGAGCCGCGCGCTGCGCTTGAGGGTCATGCCCAGGATCAGGTTCATGCTCTGGGTGCTGCCAAGCTTGTTCAAGGCCTGTAGCAATGTTTGCACAGGCGCGTCGCGGTGCATGGCCGCACTGTTGGCAGCGGCAATCAGCACCGCGGTGATCTGTGGGTCGCTACCCACTTCCTCTTCTAGCACCTTGAGGTTCAGGCCCTGGGGGTTGAGTGCGCGTTTGATCGCGACCTGCACGTCGGCAAACAGCGGCCCGCCGTCGGCGATGGCGCGGCGCTGTTCAAGAAAAGCAGGCAAGCTGACACCAGGCTGCAAGGACGGCACCGGGCAGGCGACTTGTTCGCCAACGGCCAGCAGCAGCTCTTCCAGGCGCTTGCGCAGGTTGTCGAGGTTCAGCGGCTTGCTCAGGTAGGCCGTGGGGTGCAGGGGCAACGCTTCTCGCACACTGGAGCTATCACTGCGCTCGCTCATGAGGATGAACGGCAGGCCGGGGTTGTCTCGCTTGGCGCGCACCTTGCGTAGCAGATCGAGGCCATCGACACCGGACAGCTCACGAGCGGCGATGATCAGGTCGGGCTTGCTCGACAGCGCGGTCATGGCCTGGGTGCCGTCGGCACAGACCTCCAGCCGGGCATCGCAGCGCACGCTGAGCAGCATGTCACGGAGCATGTCACGCACCCAAGGATCGCCTTCGACGATCAGAACGCGGGGTGGGTGGGGGTCTGCGGCGCTCATGGGCGACTCCTGAATGATCCTGGCACACGATCCATCGCAGCTTCCAAACATATCCGTCGGTTAACGATAGCGCCCCCTGCAGCGAATTGGCACAAAAATCCCGCAATGGCGGGCAGTTCACAGTTTGTTCATGTTCGCCACCGCGCCGCTATGAGCATTAACTACCAACTGGCTCACAACATGATCCGTTTCAGTGGTGCTCCACATGACAAAGCCGTATCGCAGACACGGCCAGAGGAGCCCCATGACGCGTACCCTTTCATCTGCAACTCGACAAGCGCTCTCGACCCTGAGAGCTAGCATCGACCAACGCCTTGCGCAGCACCCCTCGCTGGACAGCATGGGGCTGGCCAACCTGGACCGGGCACTCACGGCGAGTGAAGCGACAAGCGCCCTGCTTACGATCAGGAATGCCACGCACGCCTATTGGGAGTCGGTCGAAAAGACCGATCTGGTTCGCCGCCAGTGCCATATAAAGGATATCGAAGCCACTCTGCGCCAATTGCTCGAGGTCCAGGTCACTGCCGGCACGATCCACTCGATGTACGCGGCCTGCCTGCCCGCCTCGCTCGTTCAGCACGACTTGAAAATCAACACCTTGGGCTTGAAGATCGCAGCAAACCACACCGCCACGCTGCATGGCTGCCTGATGTTCAGCCTGGACAGCGGCCCGACCCTGCTGTGGCTGGCGGGCCGGCAATGGGCCGCGTTCGCCACCCCTGCGTTGGCTCTTGCGGCACTGACCACGCTGGTGAACAAGTCAGTGGCACGGGCCAGCATCACCGATACCCTGACCGGTGCACAGCGCCTCGCGATGACGCAGGCCTCGGCAGTGCAAACCTACGAACAACGCCACTGGGTGATCGAACCCATTCACCGCAACGCATTCGCCGAACTGCACCATCAACTGCGCGCCCTGCAACTGAGCGATATCAAGCTCGCTTTGCAGCCCTCGCCAGTTACCGACGAGTCCCGCTCGGGGCGGATCGAAGATGCCCTTCGCCTGCCTCTGCTACTCGGCCCAGGCAGCAGCCTGGAAGCCATCCTGAACGAAGCCCTCACGCCGTCGCCCAAGGCGCCCCACTGGTTGCGGTACGCGCCTGCGGACCAGGCCGATCAGTGCCTGAATGCACTTATGGAGTATGACCACAGCCGCGCTGCCTTGCTCAGTGTGCTGGATGGGTGCGACAGCAGCGAAAGCTTCGCGGTGAAGCACCTGCGCAGCAAAATCGCCAATGACCTGGGCCTGGCGGTCGACCCGCAGCAGATCGTGTTGGTGACCCAGCGTACGTTACCTGAAACCCTGGCCCCCTACGAAACCCGGCGCAGTCTTGTGAAGCTTGCGCTGCAAGGTCTACACGACGGCGACGCGCAGCCGATGTCGAGCTTCATGATCGGCACGCGCCTCGAACGGCAGGGCAAGCCCCTGCCAGACTCGTATGCCACGCTCACCCCCGCCTATATCGCCAAGCTAGTAGAAACGCTGGCGCTGCACGGCAAGTTTGCCTCTGCCCAGAAAGCCGCGCACAAGCATGAGAATGCCCGAGCGCAGATGAACGCCACCCTGTTGCGGCAGATCGCTGCCCAAGCCTGGTGCGCGCGCCTGCAGGGCCAGATCAAGCCCGAAGACCAACAGACCCTTGCGACCTTCGTTGCCGGAAGCGGAACAGGATACGACAGGTTGTCCAGCGCCAACCTGCTATTGGCAGACCAGTACCTACTGAGCGATGCCCTGCTGGTTCGCCAGGAAAGCGCCGACGGTGCCCTGCAGCGCCTGCTGCTCTGCTGCCCGCATCACCCCAAAAAACCTGTAATGGGTTTCGACAACGAACGGCAGTTGCTCATCGAAGTAGTGGGCTGGTTCGCCCATAAGAAGACACAAGACTACCTGCTGACGAACGTAGCTACCCAGCAGCGCTCCACATTCGCAACCTTGATAAAGAATATCGCCGACAAACCATCCCCGAACGAACATCAGCAGCCTGCCAGCACCGAAACGCAAAATTGGGACAGCTGGTACCTCGACTTCCACCGGCAGCGCCAGCAGGTCCCGAGCCTGACAAAGCCCTACGAACAGTTCATGACGCTGGTGCGTTTCACCGGCCAGGAAGGGATCAAGGCGCTGACACGCAACCGCATCGACGTAGCCGAGACCAACACCGCCACGCATACGCCCACCTGGCTGGCAACGGCCAGTGCCTCCCAGCGCGGCCAACTGACACGGCTGGAGGACCAAATCCTGGCTGCCGTTTCGCAGTATGCCGAGGCTGAACACACCCAGCTGCCCAATTTCGAGGCGTATGTCCATGCCCAGGCCAAGGAAAGGCTCGAACAGTTGCTCGGGGATGGCGCTGTCAACGTCGACCCTGACACCGTGGTCATCAAGTCACCCAGGGAAACCCTGACCTATACCCAATTGGTACGCAACGGCTATGACGACAGCCTCGGCCTGCTCAACCCCACCGCCGACACTACGGCAACCTTCGAAGGCCCTGCCGGAGTCGACCTCTCGGCGTTGACGCCGCAATCGGTCACAGGTTCGATTCGCGGCCTGTGGGTATCCGATCGCTACGTCAGCCTGATCGAGCAAACCCTGCTGTCGCCGTTACATACTGGCTACGCTTGGCGCCGTCGGCACAGCGTGCTGATCGTACAGCTGCAGATGCAGCAGGCGGCGCTGCGCAGCCTGTTGCAAGGGCACCTGGATGCGGACCAGTACGCCTGGGTGCTGGCGAGCATCCACAGCATGCACCGCACCACTAGCGCGGATCGGGAACGTCATGCGTTCTACCGATTGGTGGTGCGTATCGACAATGAGTTCCTGGCCGACGAGCCGATAGTCGGCAAGTTGTTCAACGAACTGTATCGGATCATGGGCAAGACGCCGCCCTATCGTGAAGAAGTCATCCACGGCTGCTACTTGCTCAAACCGCCTGGAGGGCAAGACGCGCAGACGCTGCTCTACACCCCCGCGGCGGCCGATGGTATCGCCTTCCGGCCTTTCGGCAACTTTGTACAGTCGCTCAAGACCCCTGGCATGATCGACTACTACAAGGACCGCAGCCGCAGGCAAGCCGGGCAACTGCTGAGTTTCCTGTTCAGGGACCTTAGCGAGGGCGGCCCGAGCCTGGTACCGACCTTGCCTGAAGCGCCGGCGGACGACCTACGCACCTTGTGCTACAACGAGCCGCTGCAACAACGTATCGTCGATGTGCGCGATGTCAGCAAGGGCCGGGCCGACATGATCGCAAGCATTGTCTGGAACACGCTGGAAACGGTTGTCCAGGTCGTGACGCTGCCCCTGCCTCCTGCTGCGTTCGCGGTGGGGGCCGTCCTTGCCCTGCGCGATTACGTGGCAGCGCTGAGCACTTTCATCAACCGGGATGCCGGCAGCGCAAGCCTGTATCTGTTGTCCTCCCTGCTCAATGCCACCGGTGCCTATGGCGACCTGACGCATGGCCTGAAAGGCTTCGGCGGTCTGCTGCGCAATGCCGAGCGACTCCCCAGCCAACCGCGACGCTGGGCAGAGACGAAAAAGGCATTGCGCGGGCTCACCGAGCGCGAACTCAAGACCGTGGAGCTCAACGGCCAACCCCTGCTGGTCGGCACCCCTTCCCCAAAAGGATTGGCGCGGGTAGCCCGGCGCAGCGAAAGCGGTGAACTGATCGATACCGGACATTATGCCCTGCAGGACAAGCTTGGCGACTGGACGCCGGTGGAAAGCATCGGCAGTGCATCGGCTACAGCAGCGCCCGAGAGGTACGCCGTCAACATCTCGCTGGAAAGTGGTACCCCGGCCGGAAATGCACACGCGCAAGGCATCACCCTGGTCAATGACCGCCCGTATGTGAAGATCGACGACCGGGTGTTCCAGGTACAGTTCGACCCCCACACCAGCCAATGGGCGATCATCGACCCGGACAACCCCTTCGCCTTCTTCGGACGCCAGCCAGTGGTGCGCCAGGCCGACGGCACCTGGAAGCGTGCCGACGCCGGGGGGCTGCGTGGCGGAAACCCTGGCGACAACGGCCAGGTCACCACGCCCAAACCCCCGACCACGCCCGAAACCGAAACGCCCGCCGCGGCAGGTGGCGACACTGCTGTACCCCTGCGCAGCGACCGTTCGAGCTTCTGGGATACCTGCATGAAACCGGACAAGACGCAAAGAGAGCGGCTCGCGAACCAGGCCGAGGACCGCCACCGCGCTCTGCTGGACGATGCCGATATCGCTCGCCTGAACGAAGGCGAGGAACCGCTGATGGACGAGCATCAGTTCGAGCATCTAGAAACCGAGGAGGGCATCACCTATACCTATAACGATGGCGACGACTACAAGAACTTCCTGATCGGCCAATACACTGACGAAAACGCACAGGTCAACAGCTACCTGCGCCGCGGCGTGCATGAGTTCCCGTTTTGCGACTCGGACACTTTCGTCGACAAGCTTGTCGACTCGCTGGAAGCCCTGCCCAAGGACAACAAGGTTCCCCTGTATCGGGGTGGACACGGCTCAAGGAGCACCTCAGGCGAACATTTTCGCAAAGGCAAGCTCAAGAAGGGCGATGTGCTGGTCAACTCGGACCTGGCTTCCTTTACGGAAAACCCTTACGTCGTACGCGATTTCGCCACCGATAAGCTCGCATCGGCGGACAACATAACGGGCAGTTTCGACAATACATCGGTGGTCTTTGAGCTGCCTGCCGGTCAGTACCACAGCGGCGCCCCCATTGCGCCGCTGTCATGGTCCAGCACAGAAGCGGAAACACTGTTCCCACCGGGATGCCGCTTCCAGATCGATGACATCGGCGAAGTGGTTGGTGACGATTTCCGTTTCGTCAATGTGAAGCTCAAGGAAGTCCCAGACGAGGTTCCTGTGGAACACCCCGTATTCGACCTGCGCACAGGCAACCCCTTCAAGCGCGACGAGTATGCCGCGATGCTGAAAAACGACGACTTGGTCGAGCGCTTCTTCCCAAGCGCAGTCTGGGCATCCTCCGACACCTGAACACCAGGCGAAAAAAAACCGCCCGGGCATTGCCCGGGCGGTTTTCTTACTGGGGCGAATCAGCGATCACGCCAGTTCGGCGAAGCACTCTTCGATGATGGCCAGGCCTTTGTCCAGCAGTGCGTCTTCGGCGGTCAGCGGAACCAGGATACGCAGGACGTTGCCGTAGGTGCCGCAAGACAGCAGGATCAGACCCTTCTCACGTGCCTTGGCCACAACCTGGCCAACAGCAGCAGCGTTCGGGGTGTGAGTGCCTTTCTCGAACACTTCGACGGCAATCATCGAGCCCAGACCACGGACGTCGCCGATGATCGGGTGCTTCTTCTGGATTTCGCGCAGGCCAGTGGTCAGGCGCTCACCCACAGCCTTGCTGCGGTCCAGCAGTTTTTCTTCTTCGAACACTTCGATCACGGCCAGGGCCGCGGCGCAAGCGATCGGCGAACCGGCGTAGGTACCGCCCAGGCCGCCCGGGGCGATGGCGTCCATGTACTCGGCCTTGCCGCACACACCGGCCAGCGGGAAGCCGCCAGCGATGGACTTGGCGAAGGTGGTCAGGTCAGGCGCAACGCCCATCTGCTCCATGGCGAAGAAGGTGCCGGTACGGCCAGCGCCAGTCTGCACTTCGTCGGCGATCAGCAGGATGCCGTGCTGGTCGCACAGGGCGCGCAGGCGCTGCATCAGCTCTTTCGGCGCTGGCAGGAAGCCGCCTTCGCCTTGTACCGGCTCGAGGATGATCGCGGCGATATCGCGCGGCTCGGCGTCGTTCTTGAAGATGCGCTCGACCGAGGCGATGGCGTCGTCAACGCTGATACCGTGCAGTTCGCTCGGGAACAGGGCGCGGAAGATGCCGCCTGGCATCAGGCCCATGCCAGCGGAGTACGGTACGACCTTGCCGGTCAGGCCCAGGGTCATCATGGTACGGCCGTGGTAGCCGCCGGTGAAGGCGATGACGCCAGCACGGCCAGTGGCGGCACGGGCGATCTTGACGGCGTTTTCAACGGCTTCGGAGCCGGTGGTGACCAGCAGGGTCTTCTTGTCGAAGTCGCCTGGTACCAGCTTGTTGATCTTTTCGCACAGCTCTACATAGGGTTCGTAGGCCAGCACCTGGAAGCAGGTGTGGCTGACCTTGGTCAGCTGATCTTGCACGGCCGCAACCACTTTCGGGTGCAGGTGGCCGGTGTTCAGTACTGCGATGCCGCCGGCGAAGTCGATCAGTTCGCGGCCTTCAACGTCGATCACGGTCGAGTTCTTCGCGGTGTCGACGAAGATCGGGTGGATCTGGCCAACGCCACGTGGGACGGCAGCTACACGACGTTGCATCAAGGATTCGTTGGTCTTGCTCATAATGCCCTCATTGCGCCGGTTTGGAGTGGCGCTTTTATTCGGGGGTGGCTGGGTGAGCCCGCGAACAGTATTCGTTGATCGACTGCCGTGAACGCCCTGGCCACCAGGTACTGCGATGTCAAAAAGGCCAGCGAGACGTCGCTCTCGCGCCCCGCTGGCAGAGGTAAAGCCGTTACCGTGCGATCAGACGCTGATGCACAGGTATTTGATTTCGAGGTAGTCCTCGATACCGTACTTGGAACCTTCACGGCCCAGGCCCGAAGCCTTGATGCCGCCGAAAGGTGCCACTTCGTTGGAGATCAGGCCGGTGTTGATACCCACCATGCCGTATTCCAGGGCTTCGGCAACACGGAACACACGGCTCATGTCGCGGGCGTAGAAGTACGAGGCCAGGCCGAACTCGGTGTCGTTGGACATGGCGATGACTTCGGCTTCGTCCTTGAAGCGGAACAGCGGCGCCAGTGGGCCGAAGGTCTCTTCCTTGGCGACAGCTGCGGTCTTCGGCACGTCGACCAGGATGGTCGGCTCGAAGAAGTTGCCTTCGATGATCTTGCCACCGGCCAGCACCTTGGCGCCTTTGCCAACGGCGTCTTCGATGTGTTCCTGGACCTTGGCCACAGCCTTGCCATCGATCAGCGGACCGGTGGTGGTGCCGTCTTCCAGGCCGTTACCGATCTTCAGCTTGGCCACTGCGGCGGCCAGCTTCTCGGCGAACGCGTCGTAGACGCCGTCCTGTACGTAGATACGGTTGGCGCAGACGCAGGTCTGGCCGTTGTTGCGGTACTTGGAGATGATCGCGCCCTCGACCGCCTTGTCCAGGTCGGCGTCGTCGAACACGATGAACGGGGCGTTGCCACCCAGCTCCAGGGAAACCTTCTTGATGTCCTTGGCGCATTCTTCCATCAGCTGGCGACCGATTTCGGTCGAGCCGGTGAAGGACAGCTTGCGTACCAGGGAGTTGCCGGTCAGCTCGCCGCCGACTTCGCCAGCGCTGCCGGTAACCACGCTCAGCACGCCAGCCGGGATGCCGGCGCGGTGGGCCAGCTCGACCAGGGCCAGGGCGGAGTACGGGGTCTGCGAAGCAGGCTTGAGCACCATGGTGCAGCCAGCGGCCAGGGCCGGGCCGGCTTTACGGGTGATCATGGCGGCCGGGAAGTTCCACGGGGTGATGGCCGCGGTAACGCCGATTGGCTGCTTGATGACGATCAGGCGCTTGTCTGGCTGATGGCCAGGGATGGTGTCACCGTAGACGCGCTTGGCTTCTTCGGCGAACCACTCGATGAACGAGGCAGCATAGGCGATTTCGCCCTTGGCTTCGGCCAGTGGCTTGCCTTGTTCGGTGGTCATCAGGCGAGCCAGGTCGTCCTGGTTCTCGATCATCAGTTCGAACCAGCGACGCAGCTTGGCCGAACGCTCCTTGGCGGTCAGTGCACGCCAGGCCGGCAGGGCCTTGTCGGCGGCTTCGATGGCGCGGCGGGTTTCCGCGGTGCCCATCTTCGGCACTGTACCGATGACTTCACCGGTGGCCGGGTTGGTCACCTTGATGGTCTGGCCATTGTCCGCATCCAGCCACTCACCATTGATGTAGGCTTGCTGGCGGAACAACTGAGCGTCTTTGAGCTGCATGTCGGCTTCCCGAATTGTTGATTGTTGAAAAGCGCCCAAGGCAGGGCATCGAGCGTTTGAAATCTCAAACGAATGCTAAGCGGCTGCTGGGGTGTTGGACAATAGGCTGTTCGAAAAAAAGAACGAATGGTTGAACAGCCTGCCCGAAATTTCATGAATCTGTGCTGTGGCAGCCGGC
>NZ_JALLKV010000048.1:0-26018 GCF_023093815.1 Pseudomonas sp. PNPG3 | reverse complement strand
GCCGGCGATAGGGCCAGTACAGGTTAGACGATTGAGCTGAAAGAAATGTGATGGGAGGACCGACGGCCCTCCCGGAAGGGGTGAGTCAGAACGCCTTGGCCGGGTCGATCACCAACGCCCGGTAGCCCACGCTACCCGGCTGCCGGCTATGCACCTTCAGCTCCACCAGCACCCCCTGGGTCCCGCGCCGTACCCCGTTGAGCACCGTGGTGCTGGGTATCGGTCTCTGGCCGGTAGGCCACCACCGAGGTCACCGGGCTATACCACTCGTCGCCACGCTCCTGCCTGCATGCACTGGCCTCATCGCCGGCAAGCCGGCTCCCACCTCTACCGCATCGCGCTCAAGGCCCAAGTACCTGTGGGGCTTGCCGGCGACGGGCCGGACCTGTCAACCAAGCTCGCGCAGGTAGGCCCAGGGGTAGATACCACGCTCGTGGCCATCGCTGAATATCAACTGCACCCCATACCCCTGCGCCACCACACGCTCCACACGCACATCATCCCTTACCAACGAAACCCGCCCCTGCAACCGCGCCGCCCGGCATTGCGAGCAGGGGCATGCGCCACGCAGGCGGGCGTGGCTGACGACCTGCTCGGCCTCCTGCCATTGCACGATCAACTGCCTCGCCTCGCGCTGGTTATGTATCGCGTCCGGGCTGTTCATCACACGGCTCCGCGCAACTGCGCCAAGGCAATGCGCACCGCCTTGCGCACTTCCGGGTCACTGTCGGCCTCGGCCGCCTGCAGCACCGGCAAGGCGCGGGGCAGGCCTAGTTCGCCAAGCGCCAGCGCGGCTTCCTTGCGCAGGTTGGCGATGCCGTGGCTGAGCAACCCGGCCAGCGCCCCCAGTGCCTCGGCATGGCGCAGGCGGCCCAACGAGCGGGCGGCGCGCAAGCGAACCTGCCAGAAGTCATCGCCCAACGCGTCGACCAATGCCTGACCGGCCTGGGCATGACCAACCTTGCCCAGGGTCGTCGCGGCCTCTTCGCGCACCTGCCAGGCAGGGTCATGTAATGCACCAATCAAAGCCGGCAACACGCTGCTGTGGCGAGCAAGGCCCAGGGCGCCAATTGCCGCGCGACGTACCTCAGTGTCGGGCTCATGCTCGGCCAGTTTCGCCAGCGCGGGCAACGCCGGCTCATGCTTGAGCCAGCCCAGGATAGCAACGGCTTCGCGCCGTACAGCGGAGTCCTGGTCCTGCAGTGCCAGCAGCGCCGGCCTGGCGGCATCCTCAAGGCGCAGCTCGCGCAGGGCACGCAACGCACTGGCACGGACGAAGGCATCGGCATGGCCGACCCACGGCAGGATCAACTGCCCGGCCTCTTGGCTCTTCAGCTCGCTGAGGCTCTGCGCGGCGGCAAGACGCACCGTTTCGGCGCTGTCGGCCAACGCCGCACACAGCGCCTGTACCACTTCCGGCTCTTCCCAGGCCTCCAGCAAGCGTGCGGCCTCGGCGCGCACCTCATCGGCACCATCGACCAGCAGGGCATCGGTCAGCCATGGCAAGGCTAGCGGATCTTCCAGGTCGGCCAGTTCGATCAAGGCGATGCGCCGCACGCCTGCGTCGGCCGCTT
The DNA here is from genome assembly GCF_023093815.1 of Pseudomonas sp. PNPG3. Lineage (NCBI taxonomy): Bacteria > Pseudomonadati > Pseudomonadota > Gammaproteobacteria > Pseudomonadales > Pseudomonadaceae > Pseudomonas > Pseudomonas sp. PNPG3. Next base: position 24,444 of record NZ_JALLKV010000048.1, on the reverse strand, counting down.
CGAGACGTGGCAGCAGTTCGAGAATGTCGGGGTTGTCGATGTGTCGTTCAGTCATAGGGCAATCCGTAGCGGCGGGTGGTCGCTGGCTGGCAGGCCAAGTGGTGTCAGGCGCGGAAGTTCGCGGCCTTCTTCATGGCGTAGCAAGGCCAGGCAATGGCGCTTCAAGTGGGTGAACTCAGGGCTGGTCAGCAGGCTGGCGCGGCGTGGGCGCGGAAAGCCCAGGCGCAGGTCCTCGATAAAGCGGCCGGGGAGCGGGCTCATCACCAGGATACGGTCGGCGAGGAACAGCGCCTCGTCGATATCGTGGGTGACGAACACCACGGTGGTACGGATGCCTGCCCAGATGTCCAGCAACAGCTCCTGCATGCGTGAACGAGTTTGCGCATCGAGGGCACCGAAGGGTTCGTCCATCAGCAATAGCCGCGGCCGGTTGATCAGCACCCGAGCGATCTCGGCCCGTTGCTGCATGCCTCCGGACAGCTGGCTGGGCCAGCGCCCGGCAAAGTCGGCCAGGCCCACCAGTTGCAGCATATCGTGAGCCTGCTGGCGACGTTCGACGCGGCCCAGGCCTTGCATCTTCAGGCCGAAAGCCACGTTGTCGAGCACGCTACGCCAGGGCAGCAAGGTGTGGTGCTGGAACACCATGCCACGCTGCGGTGACGGCCCGGCAACAGCCTGGCCGTCCATGCTCAACTGGCCGCTGCTGGGCAGCAGATGCCCGGCCAGGGCGCCGAGCAACGTCGACTTGCCACAACCGGAGGGGCCGAGGATGCAGACGAACTCGCCGGGCTCTACGGCGAAGTCCACTCGCTGTACCGCCTCGAACGCTTCGCTGCCGTGCCCCAGGCGTATCGACAGGTCACGGCCTTCGATACGCCCTGGCAGCTGTTGATAGCTGTTCATCAGCTGGCCCTCCGCGTGCGGTACCAAGGCGTGGCCAGCTCCCCGAGGCGCTTGACCAGGGCGCTGCTGCCCATGCCCAGCACGCCGATCAGCAGCATGCCGACGATGATGTCCGGGTAGTTTTGCAAGGTGTACGACTCCCAGGTGTAGTAGCCGATACCGAACTGCCCGGAAATCATCTCGGCGGTGACCAGGCAGAACCATGAGGTACCCATGCCGATGGCCAGGCCGGTAATGATGCTTGGCAGTGCGCCAGGCAGCACCACTTCGCCCAGGATCGCCCAGCGCCCGGCACCGAGGCTGCGCGCCGACGCCACCAGCCGAGGGTCGACGGCCTCGACGCCGTGCACGGTGTTGAGCAGGATGGGGAACAACGCGCCGGTGAAGGTGATGAACACCATCGACAGCTCCGACGATGGGAACATCAGGATCGCCAGCGGGATCCATGCCACCGCCGGGATCGGCCGCAGCACTTCGAGCGGCGGCAGCAGGGTGTCTTCGGCCCATTTCCAGCGGCCGATCAGTACCCCCAGGGCCACACCCAGCAACGCCGCGGTGGCATAACCGGCAAACACCCGCGACAGGCTGCTGCCCAGGTGCGCCAGCAGGGTGTTGGAGGTCAGCAACTGCCAGGCTGCTTCCAGCACTGCCTTCGGCGTGGGGACATAGGTGAACGTCAGCAGACCGAGGTCCAGCTTGACGCTTGCCGCCAACTGCCAGAACAGCAGGCAGCCCAGCAGCGAAGCCAGGCGCACCGGCCAACGCGTGAGGTTGCAGGTCATGTCGGTACCTCCCGGTCAGCGCTGGGCGACCAGCTTCTGGTTGGCGCTGACGAAGTCCAGCGCTTCACCGCCATGGGCCTGGGCATATTGCTCGGCCTGGTCCTTGAGCAGGAACGCCGCCAGTTCGCCCTTGGTGTTGCGCACGAACCAGGCCTGGTTGGCCAACAACTTGATGCCGCTGTCGGCGGCCTGGGCGTAGATCGCGCGGATGTCCTTGCCCTCCTGCTCCAACTGGGCCAGGGCGCCGAGGGCGGCCTCCGGCGAAGCGTAGTGGCGGACCTTGTCTTCACCGCGCACCCAGATCTGCGCCAGGCGGCTGAAGTCGGTGATCGGTTTGCCGGTCAGCGCGTCATTGGCCTTGAGTGGCAGCGGCTCGTAATCTTTCAGCGCCTTGTCGTAGTCCAGGCCAGCCTGCTTGAAGGCCGCACGGATGTACTGGTCGTCGATGAACTTGTCGGTGTCGAGGCCAAGGTCGGTCTTTTTCAGCAGCTTGAGCGTATCGATGGACGTAGCGACTGCCTGGCGGTATTCAGGCTTCCAGGTCAGGTCGCGGGTCTGCAGGCCGAGCGGGCCGTGGAACAGGTAATTGACCTCCGCTTCAATGCCGGTGACCTTTTCGATCAACTCGCTGTACTTCTCCGGCTCGGCGGCGATCAGGCGGTCGGCTTCCATGCTGGCACGCAGGTAGGCGGTGACCACTTCCGGGTACTTCTTCGCATAGTCGGCATCGACCAGGGCGCCATGGAAGGTCGGCGCGTTGGCCTGGGCGCCGTCGTAAATCTTGCGGGCGAAGCCGCGGTTGGGGAACAGCTCGGCAAACGGCACGAAGTCGGCATGCGCTTCGATGCGGTTGCTGCGCAGGGCGGAGCCGGCGATCTCCGGTGCCTGGGCAATGATCCGCACATCCTTCTGCGGGTCCCAGCCCTGGGCTGCGACGGCGCGCAGCAACATGCCGTGGGCGGTGGAGGCGAACGGCACGGAAATGGTCTTGCCCTTGAGCTCGCCAAGCGACTGCACGCTGGACGCCGCCGGTACGACGATGCCGTTGCCGCTGCCATGCACACTGCCCGACAGCACGCTGATGAACAGGCTGCGCTTGCCGGCATCCAGGTGCGCGACGCCGTTGAACGACCCTGGGAAGTCGGCCATGGCGCCGAAGTCGAGTTTGCCGGCGACCATTTCGTTGGTCAGCGGCGCGCCGCTGGTGAAGTTTTTCCACTCGACCTGGTACTTGGCATCTTTGTATTTGCCGTCATGCGGCAGGTACTTGTCCAGCAGGCCCAGTTCACGTATCAGCAGGCCACCGGTGGCGCAGTTGATGGTGGTGTCCTGGGTGCCGATGGCGATGCGGATGGTTTCGGCGCTGGCATTCAGGCCAGTGAGCGCCAGCGCTAGGCCGGCCACGGTTGCAACAAGGCGCATGGGTATTTCCCCTCGAATCGTTTTGATTTATGGAGTCGTCTCCGCCACCGGGCTTGGGTGGTGGGAAACGAGGGGCATTGCAGGAGGGCGTCCGGTGGTTCGCCGGATGGCTGGGGTGCTTCAGCGCAGCAGGTACGGAATGTCGACTTTCACCGCACCGGTGGGGCAGTCCTTCTCGCAGGGCATGCAGTACCAGCATTCATCGAAGGCCATATAGGCCTTCTGCGTGGCCGGGTTGATCGCCAGCAGGTCCATGGGGCAGACCTCGACGCATACGGTGCAGCCTTTTTCGGCGATGCACTTGTCTTCGTCGATGGTGACCGGGGCGCTGCTGCGGAAGAAGATTTCTTGCGGCTGGTAGGCCATTTCACGGAGTCCTTGGGGCCTTCATGGGCACCCGTTTCTGGAAGTTTCTGCATTCGCTGTGGGAGCGGGTTTACCCGCGAATGCGGTGGTCAACGCACCGACGCTTTCGCGGGTAAACCCGCTCCCACAGGGCACAGCGTCGCCTAGGCGGCATCGGCTTTCACTCTCAAGCGGTCGTAAGCGGCCTGCTCTTCGGCATCCAGCGGGATCAGGTAAGGCTCCACGGCCTTCTTGAAACTGGTCATCTCGCCGTGCTCGCCCTTTTTCAGGTGGCAGTGGCAAAACCATTCGCCATCGTTGCGCTCAGGGAAGTCCACCCGATGGTGGTACAGCCCCCAACGGCTTTCCTCGCGGAACAGCGAGGCCCGTGCAGCCATCTCGGCGCAATCGCGGATCACCGACACTTCCATCGCACGCATCAGTTCATGCGGGTTGCCGGCTTTCATCTGCTCCAGGTCACGTTCGATCTCGGCAAAGCGTGCCAGGCCGATTTCCATCTTCTTGGTCACCTTCGGCGGCTGCAGGTAATCGTTGACCATGCGCCTGAGCTTGTACTCGACCTGGGCTGGCGGCAGGCCATGCTCACGCTGCAGCGGCGCAAACACCCGCGCGCGCTCGCGCTCTACCTGCGCGGCATCGACCTCGGCGAGTTCGCGCCCGGCCACGTACCGAGCAGCGTTCACCCCGGCAAACCAGCCGTAGGTGAAGGCGCCGAGCATGTAGTTGTGCGGCACCGCGGCCATGTCACCGGCGGCATATAAACCCTTGACGCTGGTCTCGGCCTTTTCATTGACCCACACGCCCGAGGCCGAATGCCCGGAACAGAAGCCGATTTCGGAGATGTGCATCTCGACCATGTGCTGGCGATAATCGGTGCCACGCCCGGCGTGGAACTGGCCACGGCTGGGGCGTTCGTTGCTGTGCAGGATCTCTTCGATGTTCTGGATGGTCTCTTCGGCCAGGTGATCGAGCTTGAGGAACACCGGGCCATTACCGCCTTCGAGTTCCTGGTGGAACTCCCACATCATCTGCCCGCTCCAGTAGTCGCACTCGATGAAGCGCTCGCCCTTGCTGTTGGCGGTGTAGCCGCCCAGTGGGCCGGTGACGTAGGCGCAGGCCGGGCCGTTGTAGTCCTTGATCAGCGGGTTGATCTGGAAGCACTCGAGGTTGGCCAGTTCGGCGCCTGCATGGTAGGCCATGGCGTAGCCATCACCGGCGTTGGTCGGGTTCTCGTAGGTGCCCATCAAATAGCCCGACGACGGCAGGCCCAGGCGCCCGGCAGCACCGCAGGCGAGGATCACCGCCTTGGCCCGTACCACGCGAAACTCGCCGCTGCGGCAATCGAAGCCCAGTACACCGGCAGCGGCGCCTTCGCCATCGAGCAGCACACGGGTGCAGACCATGCGGTTGCTGATCTCGACCCGGGCACGCTTGAGCTGGCGATACAGCACCTTCTTGATGTCGTGGCCTTCGGGCATGGGCAGCACGTAGGCCCCCATGTGGTGAACCTGCTTCACCGCATAGTCGCCAGTCTCGTCTTTCTCGAACTTCACGCCCCAGCGGTCGAGCTGCTCGATGGTCTCGAAACTGTGGGTGGCGTAGGCATGCACGGTGGCCTGGTTGACGATGCCGTCATTGGCCACTGTGATTTCCTTGGTGTACTGCTCCGGCGTGGCATGGCCGGGAATGATGGCGTTGTTCAGGCCGTCCATGCCCATGCTGATGGCACCGCTGCGCTTGACGTTGGCCTTGTCCAGCAGCAGCACGCGCAGGCTTTTGTCCTGCTCCTTGGCCTTGATCGCCGCCATCGGCCCGGCGGTGCCGCCACCGATGACGATGATGTCGTAGTCCTGGGTGTGGATGCTCATGCCTTGCTCCCCTTCTGGCGGTCGATGCGCAGGCGGTACTGGAAAGCATCGCCGCGGTAGTACAGGTGTTCGAAGTCCAGCGGCGTACCGTCGGCGGCGTGGGTCAGGCGCTCGATGCGCATGATCGGCGCGCCCTCCTCCACCCCTAACGCCTGGGTCAGGTCGCTGTCGGCCAGCACCGCATCGATGGCCAGGTCGGCGTGGCCAAGGGCGATGCCGCAGTCGTTTTCCAGCAGCAGGAAAATGTCGCGGGTGACCAGGTCGGCCTTTTCCAGTTTTTCGCCGACGGCCTTGGGCAGCCAGGTCAGCTCCAGCGATACCGGCTCGCGGTTGATCAGCCGCACCCGGCGGATCTCGGTGACCAGGCTACCCTCCTCGACCTGTAGCCGCGCTGCCACCAACGCGTTGGCCGGCACATGGCGAAAGCTGCGCAGGCGGTTGAGCACTTCGTAGCCCATCTGCGTCATCGACTCGCCCAGGCCCTGCAGGGTGCTGACGTTCTGGAACGCCTTGGGCTTGGCGACGAAGGTGCCCTTGCCGTGAATCTTGAAAATCAAGCCTTCCTTCTGCAGGTCGCCCAGCGCCTGGCGCACGGTGATGCGGCTGACGTCGAAGGCCTTGCCCAGTTCGCTTTCCGAGGGCATGCGGCTATGCGGCGGATAAGTGCCGTCGAGGATGCGCTCGCGCAGCAATTCCTTGAGCTGGGTGTAGAGCGGTACCGGGGACAGGGGGAGCAGTTCGGCCATGGGTCTCTTCGCTGATCGATGACTTGTTATAACAAGCTGTGACCAGAGACTAGCGGGTATAAGAACCGGCAAGGAAATACTGATATCGAATATGGATAGATGGATTTGCATTGGCCTGTGCCGGCCCTTTCGCGGCTAAAGCCGCTCCCACCTCGAACGCACAGGCCTCAAACCTGTGGGAGCCACTGTCTTGTATTGCCTGGACTGGCCTCATCGCCGGCAAGCCGGCTCCCACAGGTACTGCACAGGGCTTGAGGCTATGCGGTCGAGGTGGGAGCGGCTTTAGCCGCGAAGGGGCCGGCACAGGCCACGAAGGAAAAAAGGCCATAGATCAAGGCGATGGACGCGACCGGCGCAGATGGGTATCATGCGTGCGCGTTGCACTCGTAGCTCAGCTGGATAGAGTACTGCCCTCCGAAGGCAGGGGTCGTGGGTTCGAATCCCGCCGAGTGCGCCATATCAAAAAGCCCTGGGAGATCTCCCGGGGCTTTTTCGTTTCTCCTTGACGTCAAAAAGCCATCAAGATGAATTGACGAAAAAAGCACTTTGCCATTAGTGTTGCTCAGTTTTTCGGTATTGAATAATGGATACCGAACGGATTCGGCTAATAGACTAGGTAGGTCTCAAGGATGCGCGGAGTATTACTACGCAGCGGTAGAAGTGAGCACTTCACAGCATTGGGCGAGACTGGCCAGCCCGTCTATCGCGCTGCTTTGCAGATCCGCGAAGCGATTCGCCGCAAGTACCCGGAGCACCCAGAGCTGATCGAGCACCTGGCCATCCCCCAGAGCGATGAACAGGGCAGCACCATCGACTGGTACAGCGACCGCCCCGGCGATGTGATCCCCTGGAGCAGCGCCACCGAGGAAGAGCGTGCGCCGGCACGGGTGCAGCTTGAAGTGTTGCAGAGCAAGATCAACGCCCTGAGCAACACCTTGTTGGGCCTGGATGCCAATGGCCAGCCTACGGCCACCAGCAAGAAAGCCGCCCAGGGCGACAACGCGGTGTTCGGCAAGCTGCTGACCTGCGTGGTGCCCTTCCCCGACGAGAACTTCGTCTACCTGGTCGATGGCCGCCCGGTACTGACCTTCTGGGGCTTCATCCATGCCGGTGCCGAGCGCAGCCGGCAGCCCCTGCACTGCCTTTATCCACGCACCACGCCCATCGCCGAGCCCGTGGCTGCGCCGTTGGCACCTGCTGCTGCCCCCATGGCCCCGCCAGCACCAGCTCTAGCACCAGCGGCTGCGGTCGCACGCTTGCCGTGGTGGCGCAATTGGCGCTGGCTGCTGCCTTTGCTGTTGCTTTTGGCACTCCTGCCCCTGCTGCTGTTCGGGCTGCGTGGCTGCATCCCGGGGGTCGATCTTTCCGGTCCAGGCATGCCGGATCTGGACCGTAATAGCGCTACCCAGGCCAACGACATCGCTACCCTGGCAAGCGGTTCGCCGTCCGTTGTTGGCGCACCGAACGGCAATGTCCAGGTGCCGACCTCCGGCACCCCGGGGGCAGTGGTTGCTCCGGTTCCCGCGCCTACCGGCCAGACCGATGCGGGCGATGAACCGCCACAGGCCGGCAACCAAGCAGAAGGTACACCAGAAGCGACGCCAGTTCCGGACGAGCAGCCAGCAGCAGAGGAAACGGCTGGCACTCAGGCCCCCGCCTCCTCCGGCGACAACACCCCGCCAGCGCCACCACAGTTGGCCGACGAGCAACCGCCAACCACAACAGCACCAGCCGCGCCAAACCCGTTGAGCATCCCGCCAGATGCGGCGGACGGCACTGCCGATTTCCTCAACGGCAACTGGGCCGGCGCTGGCATCCAGGAGGTAGGTACAGGCAAACCGCTACGCCTGAAATACGACTTCCAGGACGGCAAGGGCCAGGCCACCGTCAGCCGCTCCGACGGCGTGCAATGCCAGGCACCCGTTACCGCCGCCATGCAGGGCGGACAGTTGTCGATCAACAGTGCAGGCCAGGCTGCCTGCGCCGACGGCAGCAGCTACGAGCTGCCGCAGGTGGATTGCATACCCAACGCCAACGGCGCGGCTGACTGCACCGGCAACTACGGTGCCCAAGGCTTCCCGATGCTGATGAACAAAGCCGGCTAATCACACGAGAAACGCAGAAGATGTTGCCCGAAATCACCCAGTTCGAAGAAACGGTCACGCTGGTCAGCGATACCGGAATTCAATTCATGGATTTCGCCCTGCGTCTCGGCCCGGATGGCGAGCAGACCGGCAAATTCGTCCAGCTCAACAACGGCATGGTGCCTACACGCCTGCTGTGGTCCAAGGAATACAAGGACTTCTACGAGCCCGAGCCGGACAAAGTGGTACAGGTGGAGTTCGACACCAGCGAAGAAAGCCACTTCCGCCTGCCCATGGAAGACAGCCTGAAGCTGCTGGACGGGGTATGGTTGCCCATCCCGTTCCTGCGCTTCACGCCCCCCTATCGCTTTGATGAAGGCCCGAACAACTGGGCGCGCATGCGCCTGGTCAAGCTCGCCGAGCCTGACCTCGACGGCAACACCCACCGCCTTACCCTCGGTTTCGACAGCCGTACCATGCCGCTGGTAGCCGGTGCACCGTACCTGGCACCCAACGAAGACGACGTGCGCGCGGGCGTGGCGTTCAAGCTGGCCTGCAGTGCCCGCGAATATGGCTGGTTCCTGACCCACACCTGGATCCGCGACTGGCTGACCGAGGTGTACACAGAGGCCCGCGCAGAGTGGACGCGCGAACGCCTGGAACGTGACCTGCAGGGTAACCGCCACCTTGGCCACTACCTGAACCTGCTGAGCCTGTTGCGCCGCCCGGTGCCGGCCGAGCAGAGCGGCGAAAAACCAAAGGTCGAGATCCCGGAAATCAAGGTGATCGCCAACGAGGCCAATGGCATCGTCAAACCGATCCCGGTGGACCTGGTGCTGGACGTAGGCAACTCGCGCACCTGCGGCATCCTCATCGAGGACCATGGCCAGGCGGGTTCGGGCATGCGCCACAACTACGTGCTGGCGCTGCGCGACCTGAGCGAGCCGGAAAAGGTCTACAACCAAGCCTTCGAGAGCCGGGTCGAATTCACCCATGCGGCCTTCGGCAAAGACCACCTGTCGATCAAGAGCGGCCGGCACAATGCCTTCCAGTGGCCGACCATTGCCCGGGTCGGCGGCGAAGCCAGCCGCCTGGCCAGCCGCAACCGCGGCACCGAAGGCTCGACCGGCCTCTCCAGCCCCAAACGCTACCTGTGGGACGAAAAGGCCTACGGCCATGGCTGGCGCTTCAACACCGCCTACGTCAAGACCGACAAGGAGCCCATGGCCGTCGCCGCGCCATTTGCCAACCTGATCAACGACCGTGGCCAGCCGCTGTACCTCAAACCCTTCGACATGCCGGTGTTCAACCCACGCTATTCGCGCAGCAGCCTGATGACTTTCATGCTGGCCGAAGTGGTGACCCAGGCGCTGAGCCAGATCAACAGCCCGGCCCAGCGTTCGCGCCAGGGCCATGCGCGGGTGCCGCGCCAGCTCAACAGCATTACCCTGACCGTGCCGCCTGGCATGCCCCAGGCCGAACGCAGCCTGCTCAGCAACCGCCTGTACGAAGCCATCGGCCTGGTCTGGAAAAGCCTGGGCTGGCACCAGGACGAGAGCAACCCGTTCAAGGGCAAGGACGTCAAGACCCGTACCCCGTTCCCCAGCGTGCGTGTGGAGTGGGACGAAGCCAGCTGCGGCCAGCTGGTTTACCTGTACAACGAGGTCAACGAAAACTTTGCCGGCCACCCGGAAGAATTCTTCGTCGCCCTGGCGCGCCCGGACAAACAGGAACACGAACAGATCAGCCTGGCGACCATCGACATTGGCGGTGGCACCACCGACCTGGTGATCACCGATTACCGCCTGGACCGTGGCGCAGGTGGTGGTGCCGGCGCCAACGTGCATATCGTGCCGACCCAGCGCTTCCGTGATGGCTTCAAGATTGCCGGTGATGACATCCTGCTGGACGTGATCCAGGAGTTCATCCTGCCGTCCTTCGCCAATGCACTGCGCACTGCCGGCGTTCCGGCACCCGATGCGCTGATGTCGCGCCTGTGCGGCAATGGCGATGCCACGGCCCAGGAGCGCCTGCTGCGCCAGCAATTGAACCTGCAAGTGTTCGTGCCGCTGGGCCTGGCCCTGCTCAAGGCCTATGAGCAATTCGACCCGGCGCAACCGCAGGCTGCCGTGGAGCAGACCTGGCAGCAGGTACTGGGCGAGGCCAGGGTCAATGACAGCGTACTGGCGTTCGTCAACGCCGCCGTGCGCCGCGAAGTCGGCCGCGACGGTGCCCTGGACCTGCTGCAGACGCCCATTGTCTTCGACCTCGAGCAGGTCCACGCTGCCTTCATGGGTGGCCAGATCAACATCACCAAGGTGCTCGGCGAACTGTGCGAAGTGGTATTCAACTACCCCTGCGACATGCTCCTGCTGACTGGCCGCCCGTCGCGTCTGCCCGGCATCCAGGCCTTCATTCGCCAGCGCCTGCCGCTGCCGCCAGGGCGCATCCTGCCGATGCAGAACTACCGCACTGGCGGGTGGTACCCGTTCCACCGCAATGGCCTGATCGACGACCCGAAAAGCACCGCCTCGGTGGGTGCGATGATCTGCCTGCTGTGCTCCAAGCACAGCGTGCCGAACTTCTACTTCCGCACTGCCGCGCTCAAGCCGTATTCGGTCATCAAACACTTCGGCCAGATCGACAATGCCGGCACCATCAAGCACGCCGACGTGCTCTACCACGACCTCAAGTCCGACAAGGGGCTGATCGAGTTGCCGATCGTCGGCGAGGGTGAGGAGCGCGGTACGCCCTGGCTGGAAATGCGCGGCGACATGCACCTGGGTTACCGCCAACTGGCCGCCGAGCGCTGGTCGGCCTCACCGCTGTACACCCTGCGCTTCACCCCCTCGGGCAGCGCAGCGTTTTCCCGCGCGGTGGGCAAGAACGGCGAGGCTCCTGTGCTGCGCATTCGCCTGGAAATCGAGCAGTTCGACCAGGAAGAACGTGACCAGGGGCTGATCAGCGACAAGCTGGTCATCCAGAAGCTGGAATCGAACATCCTGGATGCCGACTTCGATTTCGACCGGGATCTTGAACTCTCACTCAACACCATGCCGACCATGAGCTTGAGTGACAGCGACTATTGGCTCGACAGCGGGAACGTCAAAGGAAAATGAGCGACCTTACGCCAAAGCAACAGCAGTTGATGGGTGCCTGGGGCGCCATTCACAAAGGCGCCGGCGAGGCCCTGGACTGGATCGAGCAGGTGCGTGGCAATGCCGCCAGTGTCGAGGCCGAGGCCGATGGCCTCAACCTGCGCCTGCGCCAGGCCCGCAACCGTGCCAAGGACCTGCAGCGTGCCGCCTCCACGCCCATGGTGATCGGCTTCTTCGGCCTGTCCCAGGCGGGCAAGTCGTACCTGATCTCGGCATTGGCCGCCGACCGCAGCGGGCGCCTGGAAACCGATTTCGGTGGCCGCACCCTGGACTTCATCGAACATGTGAACCCGACCGGCCTGGGCAAGGAAGCCACCGGCCTGGTCACTCGCTTCAGCCGGCGCGCCAAGCCCAGCCCGGATGCCAACCATCCGGTCGAGCTGAAGCTGTTCAGCGAAATCGAAGTGGCCAAGATCCTGTCCAATGCCTGGTTCGAGGATTTCGACCAGGAAAAACTGGATTACACCTATACCGACGAACGTATCCAGGCCCTGCTGGCCAGCTTCGAGGGCGGCGAGAACAAAGGCCTGCAACCGGGCGTCAACGGGGATGACGTGGTTGCCTTGTGGGACTACCTGAAAGGCAACTACGAAAAGTCGGTGCGCAAGCTCAACGAGCTTTACTGGCCACGGGTGATCAAGCTGGCGCCACGCCTGAACCCGCGTCAGCGCGCCAAACTGTTTTCGGTACTGTGGGGTGAACAGGACGCCCTCACCGAAATCTATGAACTGCTGGTCGGCGGCTTGCAGAAGCTGGGGTTCCCCGACACCGTCTACGCCCCCTTGAGCGTACTGGTGAAGGAAGAGAACGGCGCCTACACCCAGGCCAACAGCATCATGAACGTCGATATTCTCGGCCGCCTGGGCACTGGCCGCGACCTGCCAGTGAACGTCCTGCCGCTGCACGGTGACAAGGTCCAGGGCAGCGTTTCACTGTCGGTCGCGCAACTGGCGGCACTGACTGCCGAAATGACCTTCCGCCTGACCAACAGCCCCAAGGACCCGGTAGTAGAGGAAGTCGACCTGCTCGACTTCCCCGGTTACCGCACTCGCCAGAAGCTGCTGCGTATCGAAGATGCAGCAAGCCCCGACGTGGTCGAGGAGGTCAACCCGGCCGCCAGCCTGATCCTGCGTGGCAAGGTCGCCTATCTGTTCGAGCGCTATACCGACGCCCAGCAGATGAACGGCCTGGTGTTGTGCACCAGTTCGTTCAAGCAAAGCGAAGTGGTCAGCGTCGGGCCGGTGCTGACCCGCTGGATCCACAAGACCCAAGGCGCCACGCCCAAGGAGCGCAGCCAGCGCACCCCCGGCCTGATCTGGGCGCTGACCATGCTCGATGGCTTCATCGGCAACACCCTCAGCCTGAGCGAGGGTCAACTGCCCGAAGGCTGCGAGAACATGATGAAGCTGACCATGATCGAGCGTTTTGGCAGCCAGGAGTGGATGAAAGACTGGTCCGGCGTACCGTTCAATAACACCTACCTGGTGCGCAAGCCACGCCTGGATACCGCGTTCATCGAACGCGACACCGGCAACGGCGAAGAAACCTGCCTGAACGAACGCCATGCACCGCGCCTTGTGCAGTTGCAACAGTGCTTTGCGCAAAGCCCGTCGGTGCTGCGTCATATCAAGGACCCGGCCGACGCCTGGGCCGCGATGCTCGAACTCAATGACGGTGGTATCAGCCGCTTCAGTGGCAGCTTCCAGGGCATCAGCAACATCGACTTCAAGCTCACCCGTATCGAAGAGCAACTGGAACAGTGCCGCACCGACCTGCTGGAGCACGGCCTGAATACCTGGCGCGAGGAAGACTTCGAACAGCTGCTGAACAAGAAGCGGGAAAAGACCCAGTACCTGCTCGACAACCTGGGTGCCGACCCGGATGCGATCAGCGAACTGATCCATGCCTTGCAAGTGCCTGTCGAACAGCTGCGCGATCTTTACCTGGGCGGCGTGTACGACATCGATGGCATTGACGGCGACGCCGCTGAAGAGCCGGAACAAGCCGCCAAAGCCCCGGCCAACAAGGCCCCGGCCATCAGCTTTGGCAACCTGTTCGCCAACACTCCTGCCGCCGCACCAGCACCGGCTGCCAAGCCGCTGGCCAAGCGCCTCACCTCTGAGCAGCGCTTTGTCCGCGCGGCGTTGAAGGCGTGGATCAAGCACATGCGCGACCTGGGCACGCAACCCATGCGCCTGAGCAGCCTGCGCATCAGCCGTGAAGTGGTCGAGGCCCTGGTCGAAGAGCTGGTCAGCGCGGTACGCCGCCCGCTGTTCATCGAGCAACTGGACACCGCCGTCATGCGCCGGGTGCTCAACGGCATGCGCCGCGACCAAATGGTCCAGCGCCAGGTGCTGACGGTGCAGTTGGCCATGCGCGACTTCCTTTCCTGGTTCGGCTTGCTGGAGAAGCCCGCCGATGAACGCCCGAACAGCCTGCTGGGTTCGCGCGAGCCAGTGTTCAACTTCTACCAGAGCGTGCCCCAGGGCGAGCTGCCGGTACTGCCGGAACAACCGCCGCACCATGAACAACGCTTCCTGGTCGACTGGCTGTCGGGCCTGGCCTGGCTGACCCAGGAAAACGCCAAGAGCGGCGCCGACCCGGAAATCACCACCGAGCAGCGACGCCAGTTGGCGGTGCTGCTGAACACCTTTCAAGCGAGTTGATTGCAATGGGTATCAGAGTTGATGTGCTGCCACTGGAAGTGAACACGCCGGGCCAGGGCCTGCTGCGGATCACCGGCTGGGAGGGCGCCAGCGAAGGGCTGCAATGCTCCCTGCAAAGCAGCCAGTCCCATGAGTTCCTGCATGAAGGCGGGCACTGGGGCAACGTCGCCCACTGGTTCCGCCTGGATAACCTGATTGCCGTTGCAGGCGCGCCAGCCATCGAGACGCGGATCGGCCCCAACCTGATCAACCCGTTGTTGCAGGCCAGCGGCACCGCTACGTTCCGCATCGAGGTCAGCAACCCGCAGACCGGGCACAGCGACCTGGGCATGGTGCGCATCAACAATGCCATCGTGGCCTCCGTCGAGTCGGTGCCGGCGCTGGAGAAGTCGCCGCCACCGGCACCGTTGCCGAGCGCGTCGGTGGTTATCGAGCCACCGGCGGCGAGCACGCCGGAGCCTGCTCCTGCAGTGGCTGCAGACCCCGAGCCCGAGCCCGCGCCAGCCCCTCAGCCAGCGCCAGTCGCTGCGCCGCCGACGGTGGCGGCCAAACAAGGCAACAAGTGGCTGCTGCCCCTGTTGATCCTGATCCTGCTGGCGCTTGCCGCCGGGGGCGGCTGGTGGTGGTTCAATCGCAACGCCGCCGAAGCACCTGCACCCGTACCGCCTGAAGACCAGCCCGTCGCCCAAACCGAAACGGCCAAACCATGCTCGCTGGAAAGCATGAAAGGCCAGACATCGCTGGCATTCCTGCAGTCTTGCATCCAGAGCAAGCCAGACAGCGCCGCGCTGCTTGAGGTGATCAACCTGGCCAAGGCCAACGACCAGTGCGACGTGGCCCAGCGCCTGTATGCCAACCGTGCCAATGCCGGTGACATCCAGATCGCCACGGCCTACGCCCACGAATACGATCCCAAGTACCACCAGCCAAGCAACTGCTTCAAGGCCCCGGAAAGCGCCACGGCAGCCTCCTGGTACGAGACCATCCTCAGCTTCGATGAGAACAACGCCGAAGCCAAGCAGCGCTATGAGGAGCTCAAGCCATGAAGCTGCGTATTGGCGCCGCATTGCTGGCCTTGTCGCTCAGCCCTGCCCTGCAGGCAGCCGAGAAGCCCCTGCTGCAGGATGGCAAGAAAACCCTGTTCCAACGCGTGCTGACCACCCCTGGCTGCAAGCTCAGCGATAGCGCCGGTGCCGCCCCTGGTGCCGCGCAGCCGACTTTCAGCCGCTTCTATGTGTATGAACGTGCCCAGGCCGACGCCCGCGAGTGGCTGCGGGTGGGGCCCGACACCCAGGGCAAGAGCATCGGCTGGCTGCCTGCGGACTGCACCGTCGAATGGAAAATGCAACTGACCCTGGCCTTCACCAACCCGGCCAACCGCGACCGGCTGATGTTCTTCAAGGAACGTAACCAGCTCGAAGGCATCCTCAATGCCCCCGACCCGGTCAGCCATGTGGCGCCGCTACGCGCCAAGCTCAAGCATGGCACCGAGGCGCCAGGGGTACTGGCCGAAGAGCCCGAGTACTTCGTCGACCTGCAAAAGAACTTTTACCTGCTGCCAGTGCTCAGCGGCGAAGAAGTGATGACGGAAGAAGGCTTCCGTACCCGCATCCTCAACGTGGCTTCGGTCAGCAAGGCCGATAGCGCCGCAGCGGCTTCGCCTGCACCCAGCCAGGCCGCTGCCAACCAGCAGTTGAAGGCGTTCAGTGCCGCGGTGGTGTTCGTCATCGACTCGACCATCTCGATGGACCCGTACATCGACCGCACCCGTGAGGCGATCAAGCGCGTGTATGCGCAGATCGAAAAGGAAAACCTCGGCAAACAGGTCAAGTTCGGCCTGGTGGCCTACCGTTCCAGCACCAAGGCCGTACCGGGCCTGGAGTACGTCAGCAAGATGTACGCCGACCCCAACACGGTGAAGGACGGTGCCGACTTCATGGCCAAGGTTGCCGACCTCAAGCAGGCCAAGGTCTCCAGCAGTGAGTTCAACGAAGATGCCTACGCCGGCGTGATGTCGGCCGTGGACCAGATCGACTGGAGCCAGTTCGGCGCACGCTATGTGGTGCTGATCACCGATGCCGGAGCCATCGACGGGGGTGACAAGCTGTCCAGCACCGGCCTTGGCGCCGAGCAGGTCAGGATCGAAGCCAGCAACCCGGGCGTTGCGCTGTATACCCTGCACCTGAAAACCCCGAGCGGGGCGAAGAACCACAGTAGCGCCGAGGCACAGTACCGCACGCTGTCGAACTACCCGGGTACCAATACCTCGCTGTACTACCCGGTCAATGCCGGTGATGTGCAAGCCTTTGGGCGCAAGGTCGACGGGCTGGCTGCGGCCATCACCCAGCAAGTGCGAGCCGCCTACATGGGCGAGGCCGCCATTGGCAGCGCCACCAACGCCAAGGCCGACCCCGCCGAGAAGAAAATGCTCGAAGATGCCGCGCTGATTGGCCACGCCATGCAGCTGGCCTACCTTGGCAAGGCCACCGGCAGCCAGGTGCCGCCGGTGTTCCAGGCCTGGATCAGCGACCGCGACCTGATCAAGCAGAATGTGCCGACCACCGATGTGCGCGTCTTGCTGACCAAGGCCCAGCTCAGCGACCTGAGCGATGTGCTCAAGCAGATCCTCGATGCGGCCAACGAAGGCATGATTTCGCCTGACGAAATGTTCACCCGCCTGCGCTCGGTTGCAGCGACCATGGGCGCCGACCCGAACCAGCTGAAGCAGGGCTCGAGCACCCGTGTGGCTGACCTGGGCGTACTGGGCGAATACCTGCAAGACCTGCCCTACCAGAGCGAAGTGCTGAACCTCGACGAAGAAACCTGGAAAGGCTGGGACGGCCTGGCCCAGGAGAAATTCATCCGAAGCCTGAGCACCAAGCTTCGCCATTACCAGCGCTACAACGCTGACGTCGACCGCTGGGTCGCTCTGGCTCCGGGCAGTGACAGCCGTGACAACGTCTACCCGGTACCACTGGAAATGATGCCCTGACCCCACATGCTCGAGATCAAGGGATTACGGGTTGTTCGAGGCGAAGGATCGCAGGCTCACCGGATACGGCTGGACGCGCTGTGCCTGCAGGCCGGCGAGATTCGCGCCATTACCGGCGAAAGCGGCTGCGGCAAGAGCACCCTGCTGGAAGCCATCGGCCTGCTGCTCAAGCCTGAACAACTGACGCATTACCGGCTTGGCCCGCAACGCCAGGATGTGGCCAGCCTGCTGGCCACCGACCAGCAGCCGGCGCTGGCGGCATTGCGCTCACGCGAACTTGGCTTCGTGCTGCAGAACGGTGGGCTGCTGCCCTTCCTCAGTGTGCGTGACAACATTCTGCTGCCGCGCCGCCTGCTCGGCCTGGCACCTGCCAGCGCAGCGGTGGACAAGGCCGTCGAAGCACTGCGCCTGGCACCGCTGCTGAGCAAGCTGCCCCAGGCGCTGTCCATTGGCGAGCGCCAGCGGGTGGCCTGCGTGCGCGCCATCGCCCACGAGCCAAAGGTGCTGTTGGCCGACGAGCCAACCGCCGCACTGGACCCACACAACGCCGAGCGGCTGTTCGAGCTGCTGCTGAATCTGGTGGCCGAGCTGGGGCTGAGTGCCTTGGTCGTGTCACACGACTGGGCGCTGGTCGAACGCTTCGGCCTGCCACGGCTGGGCGCCATCAACGGTCAAGGGGAAACACGCTTTGAACCCGTGGCATAAACGCCTGCTGCTACTGGTCAGGTTGTCCCTGGCCGACCTGTGGCACGACCGCAACGTTTCCCTGTGCATGGCGGCCTCGCTGGTGGCCGTCATCGCGCCCCTGCTGCTGCTGTTCGGCCTCAAGCACGGAGTGGTCAGCCAGTTGCAGCAGGAACTGCTCAGCGACCCGCGCAACCTCGAAGTCAAGATGCTCAGCAGTGGGCACTACGACCAGGCTTGGTTGCAGCGCCTGCAGGCACGCCCGGAGGTAGGCTTCGCCATTGGCCAGACCCGCTCCCTGAACACCCAGGCCGACCTGCTCGGGGCACATGGCCGCTTTGCCGACAATGTCGAAGTCATTCCTACCCGAGCCGGCGACCCGTTGCTGGCGACAGACCTGAGCGAGCTGGCGCCCAACCAGCTGATCCTCAGCGAACGGGCCGCCGAGCGCCTTGACGCCAAGGTTGGGGACACCCTGCGCTTGCGCGTCGCCCGGCGCCTGAACGAGGTCAACGAGCGTGGCGAGCGTGCCCTGCAGGTACGCGCCATCGTCGGTTCGGTGCGCTTCGCCCGGCCGGCTGCTTTCGTCAGCCCCGAGCTGCTGATGGAGCTGGAGCACTACCGCGATGGCTACCTGGTCACCAGCCTGGGGGCCAGCAGCGGCCAGGCCCTGGACGCCTTGAAAGTCGGTTACGCCCGGGCGCGGGTCTATGCGCGAGACATCGACAGCGTGGCGCCGCTGGAGCACTGGCTCAATGAACAGCGTATCGAGACCACCAGCCGCTTGGCAGAGATCGACAACGTCAAAGCGATCAACCACGTGCTGGGGCTTATTTTCGGCGTTATTGCCGGGGCCGCACTGATTGGCTGCATCGCCTCGCTGGTCGGCGCCTTCCTGGCCAACATCGACCGCAAGCGCCGCCACCTGGCAGTGCTGCGCCTGCTGGGCTTCAGCAGTGCCGCAGTGTCCGCCTACGTGGTACTGCAAGCGCTGGTGCTGAGCCTGGCAGGCTACCTGGGCGGGCTTGGCAGCTACTACCTGGGCAGCCTGCTGTTCGACCGGCTACTGGTCAGCAGCCAGGCAACCGGCGCCTTCATCTGTCACATCACCGTCTGGCATGGCCTGGTCGCCCTGCTGCTGGCCTTCCTGGTCGCCGGCCTGGTCGCCCTGATCGGCGCCTTGCGTGCCATACGGATACAACCTGCGGAGAGCCTGCGTGAACTCTAAAGCCTATAGCCGCCTGCTTCTGGCGCCACTCGGTCTCGGCTTCGCCCTACAGGCAGCAGCGGCAAGCTGGGACGAGAAGTACTACAACCCGATGCCTGATGCCGACGACGTGGTGCTGCCCATGCCCTGCGACGGAGCCATGGTGTTTCGCAAGGTGATGATCCCGGTGGCCGGGCCGCTGGACGACTACCCGATCAACATCGGCCAGGACAGCGCCGAATGGGGCTATGTCGAGCAGACCCGACCCGCCTTCATTGCCGGTAGCTTCACCAGCGCCAAAGGCGAGAAGTCGCGCTATTACCTGCTGGCCAAGTACGAGATGAGCCAGTTGCAATACAAGGCGTTGATGGACGAGACCTGCCCGACCGCCGCCAACAAGCAACGCCTGCCGATTGTGTCGGTTTCCTGGCTGGATGCCCTGCAGGCCGCCGACAAGTACAACCGCTGGTTGCGCGCCAATGCGCCAGACAAGCTGCCCCGCGAAGATGGCGCCCAGGGGTTCCTGCGCTTGCCGACCGAGGTGGAATGGGAGTTCGCCGCGCGCGGTGGCTTGCAAGTCAGCACAGCCGAATTCCGCGATGGCCGCTACCCCATGCCCGAAGGCCTGAATGCCTACGAATGGTTCGCCGGTGCCCAGTCCGCCAACGGCCAGTTGCAGCTGAGCGGCCTGCTCAAGCCGAACCCGCTGGGCCTGCACGACATGCTCGGCAATGCCAGCGAGATGATGTTCGAGCCGTTCCGCCTGAACAAGCTCGACCGCCAGCATGGCCAGGCTGGCGGCTACGTGGTGCGTGGTGGCAACTACCTGACCAGTGAGGGCGACCTGCGCACCTCGCTGCGCCAGGAAGAGCCGTATTACAACGCCGAAGGCGCCGTGGCCAAGAAAACCAACGGCCTGCGCCTGGCCATGGTTTCACCCACCCTGACTTCGCGGGACCGGGTAAAGAGCATCGAGAAAAGCTGGAGCAACCTGGGTAGCGATCAACCGGCCACCGAGAGCAAACAGAAAGGCACCGTCAAGGCGCTGGAAGAGCTTGCCTCCAACGTCGAAGACGAAGCCCTCAAGACCCAGCTGAAAACGGTCGAAAACCAATTGCGCGCCAGCAACCAGCAACAGCAGGAAGCCCGCGACCAGGCAATCCGCGCCAGTCTCAACCTGGGTGCCTTCCTGTGTACCAAGATGCTCGACGATGGCCAGTACCTGGACTTCCTGCAGAAAAATTACGCCAGCAACTGCAAGGCCGGCGAAGAGGACCCGACCTGTGGCGTGCGCAAGGTCAAGCTCGAAGAGCAAGAGCAACGCTTGCACAAACTCAGCCGTTACTACGCCAGCTCCCTTGTGGAGTCCGGCTCGCTGTACGGCAAAGACTTGATCGAAGCCCAGGTCCCGGTGCTGGACGGCTCGTTCAAGGCCAACAAGAACCTCAAGGAACTGTCGCCGTACCTGCAAACCCACTGGGCCAACCAGGTGTCGTTCCTGAAGACCCAGAAAATTGACGCCACCGCTTGGCTGAACAAGTGCAAGACCGTCGCACACTGACTCAAGGACATCCAGGAGCTGCAACATGAACACCACCCCATCCAGCCGTATCAACCCTTGGCTCAGCTTGCTGATGGCCGCGTGCCTGGCCTTCACCGGATGCGCCAGCACCGGCAGTTCGCTGACCGGTGGCGGCGGCACCGCCGACCCGCGCCTGACTACTGGCAATGATGCGAAGTTCTTCAGCACTTCGGGCTTCCAGGCCTGCGCCCTTGCCGCTGGCGGCGGTATCCTTGCCTGCATGCTGTCCAACTCGGGTAACAAGGCGGCTTGCTCGATCATCGCCGGTGTCGCGGCATGCGGCGTGGCAATGGGCGCCAACTACTACCTGGACCAGCGTCGGGCCAAGTATGCCGATACCACTGAACGCCTGAACGCGATGACCACCGAAGTACAGGGTGAAACCGCCAAGGTGGCGGAGCGTACCAACACCCTGCAACGCGTCATCAATGACGACAAAGAACAGATTGCCAGCATCCAGAACAGCATCAAGGCCAAGACCATAGACATGGCCAAGGCCCAGCAGGACATCGCCAACATCGACCAGAACATCAGCTTGATGCGCAAAGACCTGAACAACATGAAAACCCGCGTTACCGAGTACCAGCAGGTGGCCAAGCTCGAACGAGACGGCGGCGCCAGCCCAGCCGAGGTGCAGAAGGTGGAAGCCGAAATCGCCAAGATGAACACCAAGGTCGCGTCGCTGCAGCAAGAGGTCGACGGCCTCTACAACCAGCGTTCGGCTATCACCTTGGGCTGAGGGAGAGCACGCCATGTTCCTGCGTAACTGCCTGTGCCTGGCCCTGCTGGCCAGCCTTGCGGGGTGTGCGACCACTGCTTCGCAGTGCAATGCCTCTGACAGCGACACCAGCCTGATTGGCAAACTCAACTGTGACTATGGCGGAGGCTATGCCGAAGGCGTACGCAACAGCGAGCAGAGCCTGCTGAGTGCCCAAGAGCAGAACCGCCAGTTCAACGAGGTCTACGCACAGTTGAGCGCGCTGCAGGCCTCGACCCGCCAGGACCTGCAAAGCCAGCAGCGCCAGCAGGCCAGCCTGGAGAAATCGTTGAATGGCCTGCTGAGTACCCTCAAGGCCCGCCATGGCAACAAGAGCGATGTGCAAAAGCAGATCGCCGCCCTGGAGCAGCAGCTCAAGGCCAACCAGGCTGCGCCCTCGCAAAACGCCAGCAGCGCCCAGATCGAAGCTCGCAAGCAGAAACTCAAGGACCTGCAACAGCAGGTCAGCCGCCTTCAGCTAAGCCTGGGTTACGAGTAAAACCTTTTCGGCAGCTTCGGCTGCCGAATCTTTTCAGGATATCCACATGCAGCGGGTTACCCGCGACACCAGCCCGGCCAAGGACGACCTGCGGGCACTCGAAGAGGCTATGGCGATCATCGTCAGGCACTTTCCCCCAAGTATTGCCCACCTGTTTGCCACACCACGCACTGGCAAGGACGGCCTGCGCGAATGGTGGTCGGACCTGCAAGGTCAACCGCACCGTTACCACGACCTGGGCGCCGAGCAGCAGGCAGCCTTGCTGCGCCTGTACGACGAACGCCAGGAAGCAGTACGCCAACTGGTAGGCAAGCTGGAAGGGCTGGGCCAGGCCAACGAGGCGGCCCTGTTACGCAAGCTGATCGGCCCTGCCAACCTGGACAACCTGTACAGCGTCAACGGGCAACCACTGGTCGTACGCTGGGTCGAGCCGGCACCAGTCAAGCCCGCGCCGGTGCCCGTACCGCCACCTGCGCCGGTGGCCCGCCGGCGCTGGATATGGCTGCCGTGGTTTCTGCTGCCGCTGCTTGGCCTGCTGTTGCTGGCCCTGGCCTGGTGGTTCGGCTGGCCGCACCTGCAGCACTGGCTGGCCAGCCGCGACACAACGCCGTTCGCCTGCGTGAAGGACACGCGGATACAGCCGCCGGAATTTTCCGTGGTGCTCGATACCTCGGGCTCGATGCTGCTCAACGTCGCCGCTACCCCGGAAGACGAAAAATGGTTCTTCCAGCACATCAATGATGATCCGAACATCGATCAGCAACGTGTTGCGCAACTTACCCAGGCCCCCATACGCATGGACGTGGCCAAGAGCAGCCTGACCCACCTGATCAACGACCTGCACCCGGCGGTCGACATGCGTGTGGTGACTTTCGATGGCTGCCGTGCGCCGCTGGACCATGGCGTGTTCAAGCTTGCCCAGCGCCCGGCCCTGATCGAAGGTATCCAGGCACTGGTACCCAACGATGGCACCGCCCTGGCAGCCAGCCTGGACATGACGGCCAGAACCATGAACGGCCGCGACCGCGACGGCATGATTCTGATGTTCATCGACGGCGCGGACGGTTGTGAGCAGGACGTTTGTGCCGTGGCGCAACGAATTGCCCGCGAGCAGCCACGCCTGCGCGTCAACCTGATCAACATCAGCAACAGCAACCTGGCCAGCTGCGTCGCCGAGAACACGGGTGGCCGAATCTATTCCGCCAACGACGCCGAGCAGATAGCCGCAGCCCTCAAGGATGCCAGCCAGGAAGTCTCCAGCACGGCTGATTGCGACTAGGAAGAACCATGCAAAGGGTAAACCGCGACACCGATGCCAGCCAGGATGCTGCCAACGCCCTCGAACAGAGGGTGGCCCTGATTCGCCAGCATTTTCCACCGGGTATCGCCAACCTGTATGCAATACCCAGGCAGGGCCGCGACGGCATACTGGAATGGTGGTCCGAGCTGGAGGGGCAACCACATCTGTATGCCACGCTCGGACGAGAACAGCAGGCAGCCCTGCTGAAACGCTACGAAGAGCGCCAGGCTGCTGTCGGGCAGTTGGCAGACGAGCTGCAAAAGCGCGGCCAGGCACCTGCCGCAGAGGCGTTGCGCACACTGGTCGGGCCACCGGATCTGGCCAACCTGTACAGCATCAACGGGGAACCTCTGGTGATTCGCTGGGGGCAGCCGACACCTGTCGCGCCACCGCCAAAGCTAGCGTCGGCCAAGCCAAAGCCCGCGCCAACGCCAAAACCCGTGGAAACGCGCACCACAGTGATGGTCGAACGCCGCCCCCTGCGCCTGTGGCCCTGGTTGCTGTTTGGCCTGCTGTTGCTACTGCTCTACTGGCTATATAGCAGTTGGCCGGCACTGTACCAGCGCTGGCAAAGCTACCCGCAGACTGCAATCTGTACGCCAGGCGGTGCCTTCCAGGCGTCGGAGTTTGCAGTGGTGCTGGACACCTCCGGTTCCATGGACCAGCGCATCAGGGTGAAAAAGGAGGATGACCCTTGGTATATCGCCTTGCTGGCCCGCATTCCCTACGTCGATGAGCTGCTGGCCAACAACCAGCCACAACGGCTCACCCGCATGGATGTGGCCAAAAGCTCGCTGACCTCGGTGATTGGCGACCTGGACAAGGATGTGGACATGCGCCTGGTCACCTTCGATGGTTGCCGCAGCCCGGTCGATCACGGTGTCTTCGGGCAAGGCCAGCGCGCCGACCTCATCAAGCGTGTAGCCGACCTGAATGCACGGGGCGGGACAGGCCTGGGCATCAGCCTGCAAGCGGCAGCCAGCAAGATGAACGGGCGCGACCGGGATGGGGTGATCGTGATGTTCGTGGATGGCCGGGACAGTTGCGGCACCAGCGTGTGCAACGTGTCGGAACAAATAGCCAGAAGCCAGCCACGACTGCGGATCAATGTGGTCAACATCAGCGCCAGCACCGGCTCGAACTGCGCAGCCAGCAACACCGGCGGGCGGGTGTACACCGCCAATGATGCCGCCGCCGTTGCCGCAGCGCTCAAGGAAGCGAGCCAAGAGGTGGCGGCGAGCGGTTGCCTGTAGACACGGGCTTGCCCGCGAAGCATCCAGCGCGGTGCATGGCACCGGCTGTGCCGGTGTTCGCGGCTAAAGCCGCTCCCACAGGGATAGCGTGCGCCCAAAGCCTGCACAGTACCTGTGGGAGCTCGCCCGCGAAGAATCCAGCGCGGTGCATGGCACCGGCTGCGCCGGTGTTCGC
>NZ_JALLKV010000047.1:0-48406 GCF_023093815.1 Pseudomonas sp. PNPG3 | reverse complement strand
AATACGTCACTAAAGGCGCGAAACTGGCTTGCTGAAAACCATAGAATCTCCCACACGTGCCCTCAGCAACCTTGAAGGTTCAGGCCTGCCGACTGGCCGTCTTGCGGCAATGCACCAGCGCATCGCGGATCATGAAGTTGACCAGCGTCGGCGACACTCCCAGCTCCTTGGCAATGTCCTTCTGCGGCACGCCATGCAGGCGGTACATCTCGAAGGCATAGCGGGTGCGCTGGGGCAGTTCGTTCAGCGCCTCGGCAATGTCATCCAGCGCGGCAAGGTTGATGTGGGTGGCTTCGGGGGAGGCGTTTTGCACGACCACGTTCAGGCCTTCCTCCTCGCTGCCGGAGTATTTCAGCTCCATGGCCTGCTTGCGGTAGTGGTCGATGGCCAGGTTGCGCACGATCTGGAACAGGTAGCTCAGCTGCGCCTTGAACGACGATGTGATCTGCGGGGCCGCGCTGAGCCGGAAAAAGGCGTCCTGCACCACATCTTCGGCGCGCGATCGGCAGCCGGTGATGCGGGCAGCGATCTTGACCAGAATGCTGCGGTTGTCGACGAAGGCCTGCAGTAATGGTGAATCGCACTTACTTGTGGATAGTTGTTCCGCCATGGAAA
Source organism: Pseudomonas sp. PNPG3 (assembly GCF_023093815.1). NCBI lineage: Bacteria > Pseudomonadati > Pseudomonadota > Gammaproteobacteria > Pseudomonadales > Pseudomonadaceae > Pseudomonas > Pseudomonas sp. PNPG3. The sequence goes on along the minus strand of NZ_JALLKV010000047.1, from coordinate 47,791 downwards.
TCACCTTGTCACAGAGGGGAAAGGACGCACCCAAATTTGGGAAGCTTCCTACGACGGGCGACAAGCTATTCAGAATGATAATGATTGTCAAATGCGAAATGTAATTGGTTTCATGTGATTTCAGTTCTAAAGCGCAGAGATGGCTGGGTGCATGTCAGGCGCAACATTTCTCAAGGCAAACACCTGGCAACCCTCACGTGCCCCCAAAGCCTCACCACCGCTAATTTCTCCCCCCGCCCATCCGTCCCCTGTGTACACCTCAGGCCGCCACATGCCGCTGCGCCCACGTTCGCGCAGCAGCCGGCCCGACCCAACCAGACACTGGCAGGAACACCCCATGACGGACGCCTTCGAACTCCCGCTCTCGCTGGTCCAGGCCCTGGCGCAGCGCGCCGTGCAGACCCCGGACAAAGTCGCCTTGCGCTTTCTGGCCGACGCTCCCGGCGAGCAGGCCGTGCTCAGCTACCGGGACCTCGACCAGCGCGCACGCACCATCGCTGCTGCCTTGCAAAGCCGGGCCGGTTTCGGCGACCGCGCAGTGCTGTTGTTCCCCAGCGGGCCAGACTATGTGGCGGCATTCTTCGGCTGCCTGTATGCCGGTGTGATTGCGGTGCCGGCCTACCCGCCGGAGTCCGCGCGCCAGCACCACCAGCAGCGCTTACTGTCGATCATCGACGACGCCGAGCCGCGCCTGCTGCTGACTGTCGCGGCCCTGCACGACAGCCTGCAGGGCCTGGAAGCCCTGACAGCGGCCAACGCCCCCGAACTGCTGGCGGTGGATGGCCTGGACCCGGCACTGGCTGCAAACTGGCGCGAACCCGCGCTCAAGGGTGATGACATCGCCTTCCTGCAATACACCTCCGGCTCCACAGCACTGCCCAAGGGCGTGCAGGTCAGCCATGGCAACCTGGTGGCCAACGAACAACTGATCCGCCAAGGCTTTGGCATCGACCTCAACCCCGACGACGTGATCGTCAGCTGGCTGCCGCTGTACCACGACATGGGCCTGATCGGCGGCCTGCTGCAGCCGATCTTCAGCGGCGTGCCCTGTGTGCTGATGTCGCCGGGCTACTTCCTGGCCCGGCCGCTGCGCTGGTTGCAGGCCATCAGCGAGTACGGCGGCACCATCAGCGGCGGCCCCGACTTCGCCTACCGGTTGTGCAGCGAGCGGGTCAGCGAGGCCTCCCTGGCCGGGCTCGACCTCAGCCGCTGGCGGGTGGCCTATTCTGGCTCCGAGCCGATCCGCCAGGACAGCCTGGCGGCCTTTGCCGACAAGTTCCAGGCCTGCGGCTTCGACCCGCAGAGCTTCTTCGCCAGCTACGGCCTGGCCGAGGCGACCCTGTTCGTCAGCGGCAGCCGCCGTGGCCAGGGCATCGCCGCGCTGGAGCTGGACGCCGAAGCCTTCGCCGCCAACCGTGCGGAGCCAGGCAAGGGCAGTGTGCTGATGAGCTGTGGCTACCCGCAGCCCGGGCATGCCGTGCGCATTGTCGAACCACAACGCCTGCAAGTACTAGGCGACAACCAGGTGGGCGAGATCTGGGCCGCCGGCCCGAGCATCGCCCTGGGCTACTGGCGCAACCCCGAGGCCAGCGCCCGCACCTTCGTCGAGATGGGCGGCCAGACCTGGCTGCGTACCGGCGACCTGGGCTTCATGCGCGAAGGGGAAGTGTTCGTCACCGGTCGCCTGAAGGACATGCTGATCGTGCGCGGGCAGAACCTGTACCCGCAGGACCTGGAAAAGACCCTCGAGCGCGAAGTGGAGGTGCTGCGCAAAGGCCGGGTGGCAGTGTTCGCCGTCGAGCAGCAAGGCGAGGAGGGTATTGGCGTGGCGGTGGAAATCAGCCGCAACGTGCAGAAGGCGATCAAGCCCCAGGAGCTGATCAAGACCCTGCGCCAGGTGGTTGCCGACGCCTGCCGCCAGGCCCCGGCCGTGGTCCTGCTGCTGAACCCGGGGGCGCTACCCAAGACCTCCAGCGGCAAGCTGCAGCGTTCGGCCTGCCGCCTGCGCATGGACGATGGCAGCCTGGACTGCTATGCCCGCTTCCCTGAGGTGGGCGAGCCCGTTGCTTCAGTGGGCGAAGGCGATGAACTGCAGGCACGCATCGCCGGTGTGTGGCGCGACATCCTCAAGGTCGAGGCGGTGGCGGCGGACGACCACTTCCTGCTGCTGGGCGGCAACTCCATCGCCGCCACCCACGCCACCGCACGCCTGGCCGATGAACTGGGCATCGAGCTGGGCCTGCGCACCCTGTTCGAAGCGCCGATACTGGCTGACTACGCCAAGGCCGTGGCCGCGATCATCGCCGAAGGCGGTGACCGGGTCGGTGCCATCGCTACACTGGAACGCACCCAGGCGCTGCCCCAGTCGCTGGCGCAAAACCGCCTGTGGTTGCTGTGGCAGTTGGACCCGCAGTCGGCGGCCTACAACATTCCGGCCGGCCTGCAGTTGCGCGGTGAGCTGGACGAAAACGCCCTGGAAACAGCCTTCCAGGCGCTGGTGGCGCGCCATGAATCGCTGCGCACCCTGTTTGCCGAAGAGAACGGCCAGGCCCTGCAGCGCATCCAGGCGCAGCAGCCGTTCGACCTTCGCCGCCTGGACCTCGAAGGCCAGGCCGCCGAACAGGTCGCCGCCCAACGTGAAACCGAAGCTCGCCAGCCGTTTGACCTGACCCGGGGGCCGTTGCTGCGGGTGACCCTGGCGCGCCTGGACGATGAACACCATCAACTGTGGGTGACCCTGCACCATATCGTCGCCGACGGCTGGTCGCTGAACATCCTGCTCGACGAATTCGCCAAACTGTACGCCGCCCATTGTCAGGGCCTTGAGGCCAACCTGGCACCGCTGACCCTGGGTTATGCCGACTACGGCACCTGGCAGCGACAGTGGCTGGCCGCAGGCGAAGCCGAGCGTCAGCTGCAGTACTGGCAGGCGCGTCTGGGGGATGATCTGCCGGTGCTCGACCTGTGCACCGACCACCCGCGCACCAGCCAGCGCGGCCACCGCGCCGCCCGCTTCAACCTCAAGGTACCGGCCAGGCTCACCGAAGCGCTCAAGGGCCTGGCCCGCGAACAGCAGGCCAGCCTGTTCATGGTACTGCTGGCCGGCTGGCAGGCGCTGTTGCACCGCTACAGTGGCCAGGCCGATATTCGTGTCGGCGTGCCCAACGCCAACCGCCCGCGCCTGGAAACCCAAGGCATGGTCGGCTTCTTCATCAACACCCAGGTGCTGCGTGCGCAGCTCGACGGCCGCCTGCCGTTCGAACAGTTGCTGGCCCAGGTGCGCCAGACCACCCTGGATGCCCAGGCCAACCAGGACCTGCCGTTCGAGCAACTGCTCGAAGCCCTGCCCGAGGCTCGCGAGCAAGGCCTGTTCCAGGTCATGTTCAACCACCAGCAACGTGACCTGTCTGCGCTGCGCCGCCTGCCGGGCCTGCTGGCTGAAGAGCTGCCGTGGCACAGTCGCGAAGCCAAGTTCGACTTGCAGCTGCACAGTGAAGAAGACCATCAGGGCCGCCTGAGCCTGGCCTTCGACTATGCCGCCGAATTGTTCGATGCCAGTACCGTCAAGCGTCTGGCCCAGCACCTGTTGGCCCTGCTCGAGCAGGTGTGTGCCGGGCCGCAGCGGGCGCTGGGCGAGGTGCAACTGCTCGACGAGCCTGGCCGCGCGCAACTGCTGAGCTGGGGCGAGGCACCCGCTGCGGCGCCGCAGCGCCTGCTGGTCGAGCAGCTCAATGAACAGGCACGCCTGACCCCTCAGCGCACCGCCCTGATGTGGGACGGTGGCAGCCTGGATTACGCCGAGTTGCACCAGCAAGCCAACCGTCTGGCCCACTACCTGCGTGACAAAGGCGTGGGCCCAGACACTTGCGTGGCCATCGCCATCGAGCGTTCGCCGCAGCTGCTGGTGGGCCTGCTGGCCATTCTCAAGGCCGGTGGTGCCTATGTGCCGCTGGACGTCGATTACCCGGCCGAGCGCCTGGCCTACATGCTCGCCGACTGCAACGCTGGCCTGTTGCTGAGCCACAGCAGCCTGCTGGGCAAGCTGCCACAGGTTGATGGCGTCAGCGCCATCGCACTCGACCAGCTGCACCTGGACAGCTGGCCAAGCCATGCCCCCGGGTTGCATCTGCATGGCGACAACCTGGCCTATGTGATCTACACCTCCGGCTCTACCGGCCAGCCCAAGGGCGTGGGCAATACCCACGCGGCACTGGCCGAGCGCCTGCAATGGATGCAGGCCAGCTATGTGCTGGACGACAGCGACGTGCTGATGCAGAAGGCGCCGATCAGCTTCGACGTTTCGGTGTGGGAATGCTTCTGGCCACTGGTGACCGGTTGCAAGCTGGTGCTCGCCGGCCCTGGCGAGCACCGCGACCCGCAGCGCATCGCCGCGTTGGTGCAGGCCCATGGCGTGACCACGCTGCACTTCGTGCCGCCGCTGTTGCAGGTGTTCGTCCAGGAGCCGCAGGCGGGTGCCTGCGGCAGCCTGCGCCGGCTGTTCTCCGGTGGCGAAGCGCTGTCCGCGGCACTGCGTGACCGCGTGCTGCAGGTGCTGCCACAGGTGCAGTTGCACAACCGCTATGGCCCGACCGAAACCGCCATCAACGTCACCCACTGGCACTGCCAGGCCACCGATGGCGAACGCTCGCCGATCGGCCGCCCGCTGGGCAATGTGCTGTGCCGTGTGCTGGATGACGAGCTGGAACTGACCGCCCCCGGTGTGCCGGGCGAGCTGTACCTCGGCGGTGCAGGCCTGGCCCGTGGCTACCTGGGCCGCCCGGGCCTCACCGCCGAGCGCTTCGTGCCCCAGGCTGACGGCAATGGCGAGCGCCTGTACCGCAGTGGCGACCGCGCCCGCTGGCAGGTGCAGACCGAGGCGCTGGAATACCTTGGCCGCCTAGACCAGCAGGTCAAGGTGCGTGGCTTCCGTGTCGAACCCGAGGAAGTCCAGGCCTGCCTGCTGGCGCAGCCGGGGGTCGAACAGGCGCTGGTGCTGATTCACAAGGATGCCGTAGGTGCGCAACTGGTCGGCTACTACAGTGGCAGCGCTCAGCCTGATGCATTGCTGACGGTGCTGGCTGAACAACTACCGGCCTACATGGTGCCGGCACAACTCATCCCGCTGGCGCAGATGCCACTGGGCCCCAGCGGCAAGGTCGACCGCAAGGCATTGCCCGCCCCGGTGTGGCAGCAGCGGCAACACGTCGAGCCGCAAACCGAGTTGCAGCAGCAGGTCGCCGCCATCTGGCGCGAAGTGCTGAACCTGCCGCGCATCGGCTTGCAGGATGACTTCTTCGCCCTCGGCGGCCATTCGCTGCTGGCCACTCAAATTGTCTCGCGCACGCGTCAGGCTTGCGATGTCGAGCTGCCGCTCAAGGCCCTGTTCGACGCCAGCGAGCTGGGCGCCTTCTGTGCCGAGATCACGCGTATTCGTGCTGCCGGTGAGCGCAACCTGCAAGGCGTAATCACCCGCGTCGACCGCCGCCAGGCGGTGCCGCTGTCGTACTCGCAGCAGCGCATGTGGTTCCTCTGGCAAATGGAGCCGGGCAGCCCGGCGTACAACGTCGGCGGCATGGCGCGCTTGCGCGGCACCCTGCATGTGGATGCCTTCGAGCGTGCGCTGCAGGCGCTGGTGGTGCGCCACGAAACCCTGCGCACCACCTTCCCCAGCATCGATGGCGTGCCGTATCAGTGCGTGGCCGAAGACAGCAGCCTGCACCTCGACTGGCAAGACTTCAGCGCCTTGCCCGCAGATGCCCGCCAACAACGCCTGCAGCAACTGGCCGACGACCAGGCGCACCAGCCGTTCGACCTGGAGCGCGGCCCGCTGCTGCGTGCCTGCCTGGTCAAAGCCGAAGAGCGCGAGCATTTCTTCGTGCTGACCCTGCACCATATCGTCACCGAGGGCTGGGCCATGGACATCTTCGCCCGCGAACTGGGCGAGCTGTACGAGGCCTTCGTCGATGACCGCGAATCGCCGCTGGCGCCGCTGCCGGTGCAGTACCTGGACTACAGCGTGTGGCAACGGCAATGGCTGGAAAGCGGCGAGGGCGCCCGCCAGCTGGCCTACTGGCAGGCCCGCCTGGGCGATGAGCACCCGGTGCTGGCGTTGCCTGCCGACCGCCCGCGCCCGGCAGTGCAGAGCCACCGTGGCGAGCTGTACCGCTTTGAGCTCGACCCGGCGCTGGTTGCCCGCGTGCATGCCTTCAACAGCCAGCGCGGCCTGACCCTGTTCATGACCATGACTGCCACCCTGGCCGCCTTGCTGCACCGCTACAGCGGCCAGCGTGACCTGCGCATTGGCGCGCCGGTGGCCAACCGCATCCGCCCGGAAAGCGAAGGGCTGATTGGCGCGTTCCTCAACACCCAGGTGCTGCGTTGCGAGCTGGACGGCCAGATGAGCGCCGCACAGTTGCTGGAGCAGGTACGCCAGGTTGCCATCGAAGGCCAGTCGCACCAGGACCTGCCGTTCGACCAGCTGGTGGAAGCCCTGCAGCCACCGCGCAGCAGCGCCTACAACCCGCTGTTCCAGGTGATGTGCAACGTTCAGCGCTGGGCCTTCCAGCAAAGCCGCCAGCTTGCCGGCATGCAGGTGGATTACCTGGTCAACGACGCCAGCGCCACCAAGTTCGACCTGTACCTGGAGGTGACCGACCTCGACGGCCGCCTGGGTTGCTGCCTGACCTATAGCCGTGATCTGTTCGACGAACCACGCATCGCACGCATGGCCGAGCACTGGCAGCAATTGCTGGTGGGCCTGCTCGACAACCCGCAACAGCGCCTGTGCGAGCTGCCGATGCTGAGCAGCGCCGAGCAGCAGGTGCTGGCGGGCCAGTTGCAGGGCGAGCAGGATCTCGCACTCGACCAGACCGTGCACGGCCTGTTCGCCGCCCAGGCTGCGCGCACGCCACACGCTGGCGCGTTGACGTTTGCCGGCCGGCACATGACCTATGCCGAACTCGACCAGCAGGCCAACCGCCTGGCCCGCGCCCTGCGCGAGCGTGGCGTCGGCCCGCAGGTGCGTGTGGGCCTGGCGCTGGAGCGTTCGCTGGAAATGGTCGTCGGCCTGCTGGCCATCCTCAAGGCCGGTGGCGCCTACGTGCCGCTCGACCCCGAATACCCGCTCGACCGCCTGCGCTACATGATCGAGGACAGCCGCATTGGCGTGCTGCTCAGCCAGCGCGCGTTGCTGCAAACCCTGGGCGAGCTGCCCGACGGTGTGGCGCGCTGGAGCCTGGAGGACGACAGCGCGAGCCTGTCGGCCTACAGTGATGCGCCGCTGGACAACCTCAACCTGCCGCAGCACCAGGCCTACCTGATCTACACCTCCGGTTCCACCGGCAAGCCCAAGGGCGTGGTAGTCAGCCACGGCGAGTTCGCCATGCATTGCCAGGCGGTGATCGAGGCGTTCGGCATGCGCAGCGATGACTGCGAGCTGCACTTCTATTCGATCAATTTCGACGCCGCCAGCGAACGCCTGTGGGTGCCGCTGCTGTGTGGCGCCCGCGTGGTGCTGCGCGCCCAGGGGCAGTGGGGTGCCGAAGACATCTGCCAGCTGGTGCGCGAGGAGCAGGTGAGCATCCTCGGCTTCACGCCAAGCTACGGCAGCCAGTTGGCGCAGTACCTGGCCGGGCAGGGCGAGCAGTTGCCAGTGCGCCTGGTCATTACCGGTGGTGAGGCGCTGACCGGCGAACACTTGCAGCGCATCCGCCAAGCCTTTGCGCCGCAGCAGTTCTTCAACGCCTACGGGCCGACCGAAACCGTGGTCATGCCGCTGGCCTGCCTGGCACCACAGACACTGCCGGCGGAGCTGGGCAGCGTACCGATCGGCCGCGTCATCGGTAGCCGCACGGCCTACATCCTCGACGAAGACCTTGCCCTGTTGCCGCAAGGCGGTATTGGCGAGCTGTATGTCGGCGGTGCCGGCCTGGCCCAGGGTTACCACGACCGCCCGGGCCTAAGCGCCGAGCGCTTCGTCGCCGACCCGTTCGGCAGCGAAGGCGGGCGCCTGTATCGCACCGGTGACCTGGTGCGCCTGGGCAGCGATGGCCTGGTCGAGTACGTCGGCCGCGCCGACCAGCAGGTGAAGATTCGCGGTTTCCGTATCGAGCTGGGCGAAATCGAAAGCCGCCTGCAGGCGCATGCCGATGTCGACGAAGCTGTGGTGCTGGCCCTCGACCTGCCGGGCGGCAAGCAACTGGTAGGTTACCTGGTGTGCAGGCAGGCCGCTGCCGACAGCGAGGCCCAGGGCCTGCTGCGCGACGCGGTGAAAGCCGATGCCCGCAAGCACTTGCCGGACTACATGGTGCCGGCGCACCTGGTGCTGCTCGACAGCCTGCCGCTGATGGGCAACGGCAAGCTCGACCGCCGTGCGCTGCCGCTGCCGGACCTGGAACAGGCACGCCAGCAGTACCAGGCGCCTGGCAACGAGGTGGAAGCGCAACTGGCGCAGATCTGGCGCGACGTGCTCAACGTTGCCCGGGTCGGCGTGCAGGACAACTTCTTCGAACTGGGCGGCGACTCGATCCTGTCGATCCAGGTGGTCAGCCGTGCTCGTCAGGCCGGCTTGCAGTTCACCCCGCGCGACCTGTTCCAGCATCAGACCATCCAGACCCTGGCCGCCATTGTTCAGCGCAGCGAAGCCGCCAGCAGCATCGAACAGGGCCTGCGCCAGGGCCAGGCCGGCCTCACGCCGATCCAGCACTGGTTCTTCGACAGTGAAGTGCCACAGCCGCAGCACTGGAACCAGGCTGTTCTGCTGGAGGCACGCAAGCCGCTGGATGAGGGGGTACTGAAGCGAGCCTTGGCCGACCTGATGCAGCACCACGACAGCCTGCGCCTGCGCTTTGGCCAGGCCCAGGGCCGTTGGCAGGCCGAATATGCTTCGCCTGCCAGCGGGCAGTTACTGTGGACAGCCACGATCGCCGACTTCGCCGATTGCCAACCGCTGTACACCGACCTGCAACGCAGCCTCGACCTGGAACAGGGCCCACTGTTGCGCGTCTTGCTGGTAAATGACGGCCAGGGCGGCCAGCGCCTGTTGCTGGCTATCCATCACCTGGTGGTTGATGGCGTGTCGTGGCGCGTGCTGCTGGAAGACCTGCAAGCGCTATACCGCGGCCAGCCGCTGCCGGCCAAGACCCACGCCATGGGCGACTGGGCCGCACGCCTGGCCAGCTATGCCGGCAGCGATTCGCTGCGCGACGAGCTGGGCTGGTGGCAAGGCCAGTTGGGCGGCGTGCGCCGCGAACTGCCATGCGATCACCCGCAGGGCGGCAACCTGCACTGCCATGCCCGTACCCTGGCCATCGGCCTGGATGTGGAGCAGACCCGGCAGTTGCTGCAGCAGGCCCCGGCGGCCTATCACACCCAGGTCAACGACCTGCTGCTGACCGCGCTGGCGCGTGCCCTGTGCCGCTGGAGCGGCGACGAAGAAGTGCTGGTACAGCTTGAAGGCCATGGCCGTGACGGGCTGTTCGAAGACATGGACTTGACCCGCAGCGTCGGCTGGTTCACCAACGCCTACCCGCTGAGCCTGCGCCCGCTGCCAGGCGAGGACGATGCAGCGCGGGCAGGCTCGATCAAGCGCATCAAGGAGCAACTGCGCCAGGTGCCGCACAAAGGGCTGGGTTATGGCGTGTTGCGCTACTTGGCCGATACGGCAGTGCGTGAGCAGATGGCGGCCCTGCCGCAGGCACGCATCACCTTCAACTACCTGGGCCAGTTCGACCAGCAGTTCGACAGCACAGCCCTGTTCCGGCCGCTGGACGCCCCGGCCGGCCTGGCCCACGACCTCGATGCACCGCTGCCCAACTGGCTGAGTGTCGATGGCCAGGTGTATGGCGGTGCCCTGCAACTGCGCTGGACCTTCAGTGCCGAACGCTACGACGAGCGGACCATCGCCTGCCTGGCCGAGGCCTATCGTCAGGAGCTGCTGGCGCTGGTCGAGCATTGCCTGGCTGATGGCAACGGCAGTTTCACGCCATCGGACTTCCCGCTGGCGCACCTGACCCAGGCGCAGATCGACGCGCTGCCGGTACCGGCCGCGCAGATCGAGGACGTCTACCCGCTGACGCCGATGCAGGAGGGCATGCTGTTGCACACCCTGCTGGAGCCGGGCACCGGCCTTTACTACATGCAGGACCGCTACCGCATCAACAGCGCGCTCGACCCCGAACGCTTCGCCCAGGCGTGGCAGGCGGTGGTGGCACGCCACGAGGCGCTACGCGCATCGTTCAGCTGGAACACCGGCGAGGCGATGTTGCAGATCATTCACAAGCCGGGCAACACGCCGGTGGACTACCAGGACTGGCGTGGCCTCGACGACGACGCCCAGGAGCAGCGCCTGCAGGCCCTGCACAAGCAGGAACGCGAGGCTGGTTTCGCCCTGCTCAGCGAGGCGCCGTTCCACCTGCGCCTGGTGCGTGTGGCCGACGAGCGCTATTGGTTCATGATGAGCAACCACCACATCCTCATCGATGCCTGGTGCCGTTCGCTGCTGATGAACGATTTCTTCGAGATCTACCAGGCCCTCGGCGAGGGGCGCCAGGCCCGCTTGCCGGTGCCACCGCGCTACCGCGACTACATCGGCTGGCTGCAACGCCAGGGCCTGGACGACGCGCGAGCCTGGTGGCAGGCCAACCTGGCCGGCTTCGAACGTGCCACCCCCATCCCCAGCGACCGCCCGCTGCGCCACGACCATGCCGGTAGCGGCATGATCGTCGGCGACTGTTACACCCGCCTGGCGGTGAGCGACGGCGTGCGCCTGCGCGAACTGGCCCAGGCCCACCAGCTCACCGTCAACACCTTCGCCCAGGCGGCCTGGGCACTGGTGCTGGCGCGCTACAGTGGCGACCGCGACGTGGCCTTTGGCGTGACCGTGGCCGGGCGCCCGGTGAGCATGCCGCAGATGCAGCGTACCGTTGGCCTGTTCATCAACAGCGTCGCCCTGCGCGTGCAATTGCCGGTGGCGGGTGAGCGCTGCAGTGTGCGGCAGTGGTTGCAAGGCCTGTTGGAGCGCAACATGGAGCTGCGCGAGTATGAATACCTGCCGCTGGTGGCGATCCAGGAATGCAGCGAACTGCCCAAGGGCCAGCCGCTGTTCGACAGCCTGTTCGTGTTCGAGAACGCGCCGGTGGAAACTGCCGTGCTCGACCACGCCCAGCACCTGAATGCCAGCTCCGACTCGGGCCGTACCCACACCAACTTCCCACTGACAGCGGTGTGCTACCCGGGCGATGACCTTGGCCTGCACCTGTCGTTCGACCAGCGCTATTTCGACTACCCGACCGTCGAGCGCCTGCTGGCCGAGTTCAAGCGCCTGCTGCTGGCGCTGGTGCAAGGCTTTGAAGGGGAGATGAGCGCACTGCCGTTGCTGGGTGCGGAAGAGCAGCGCTTCCTGCTGGAAGACTGCAACCGCACCGCGCGCGCCTATCCGTTGGAACAGAGTTACATCGCGCAGTTCGAGGCGCAGGTGGCCGCGCATCCGCAACGTACCGTGGCCCGCTGCCTGGACGCGTCCTACGACTACGCCGGCTTGAACCTGGCGGCCAACCGTCTGGGCCATGCCTTGATCGCGGCGGGTGTGAACGTGGACCAGCCGGTGGCACTGCTGGCCGAGCGCGGGCTACCGCTGCTGGGCATGATCGTCGGCAGCTTCAAGGCCGGCGCCGGCTACCTGCCACTGGACCCGGGCCTGCCGGCGGCGCGCCTGCAAAGCATCATCGAGCTCAGCCGTACACCCGTGCTGGTGTGCAGCGCGGCCTGTGCCGGGCAGGGGCGGCACTTGCTGGACCAGCTTGCGTTGGCGGCACGGCCGCAGCTGCTGGTCTGGGAAGACATCCAGGCCTGCCCGGTGGCCAGCCACAACCCCGGCATTCACAGCGGGCCGGATAACCTCGCCTATGTGATCTACACCTCAGGCTCCACCGGCCTGCCGAAGGGGGTGATGGTCGAGCAGCGCGGCATGCTCAACAACCAGCTGAGCAAGGTGCCTTACCTGGCGCTCGGCGAGCACGACGTGATCGCCCAAACGGCCTCGCAGAGCTTCGACATTTCGGTGTGGCAGTTCCTTGCCGCGCCGCTGTTCGGCGCCAGGGTGGAGATCGTGCCGAACGCCATCGCCCATGACCCGCAGGGCCTGCTGGCGCATGTGCAAGCCACCGGCATCAGCGTGCTGGAGAGCGTGCCGTCGCTGATCCAGGGCATGCTGGCCAACGACCACCAGGCCCTCGATTGCCTGCGCTGGATGCTGCCGACCGGCGAAGCCATGCCTCCGGAGCTGGCGGCGCAGTGGCTGCAGCGCTACCCGCAGATCGGCCTGGTCAACGCCTACGGCCCGGCGGAGTGCTCCGATGACGTGGCGTTCTTCCGCGTCGATGCCGCCTCGACCCGTGGCAGCTACCTGCCGATCGGCACGCCGACCGACAACAATCGTCTGTACCTGTTCGGCGAGGACCAGGCGCTGGTGCCACTGGGTGCGACAGGTGAGCTGTGCGTGGCTGGCACCGGCGTGGGCCGTGGCTATGTCGGCGACCCGGTGCGCACGGCGCTGGCGTTCATTCCCCATCCTCATGGTGCACCGGGCGAACGCCTGTACCGCACCGGCGACCTGGCGTGGCAGCGCCCGGACGGGGTGCTGGAGTATGTCGGGCGCATCGACCATCAGGTGAAGATTCGCGGCTACCGCATCGAACTGGGCGAAATCGAAGCCCGCCTGCACGAACAGCCGGAGATCCGCGACGCTGCCGTTGGCGTGCAGGAGGGCGTCAATGGCAAGCACCTGGTGGGTTACCTGGTGGCGCATCAGGGCGTTGCAGCCGACGCTGCGTTGCTGGAACAGCTCAAGCTGCGCCTGCGTGCCGAGTTGCCGGAGTACATGGTGCCACTGCACTGGGGCTGGTTCGACAGCCTGCCGCACAACGCCAACGGCAAGCTCGACCGCAAGGCCTTGCCGGCCATCGACATCGGTGGCCAGCACAGCCAGGCCTACCAGGCGCCGCGCAATGAGCTGGAAGAGGTACTGGCCGGTATCTGGGCGGATGTGCTCAAGGCCGAGCGGGTCGGGGTGCACGACAACTTCTTCGAGCTGGGCGGGCATTCGCTGCTGGCCACCCAGATCGCCTCGCGGGTGCAGAAGCAGCTGCAACTGAACGTGCCGCTGCGGGCGATGTTCGAGTGCAGCACGGTGGAGGAGCTGGCGGTGTATGTACAGGGGCTGCAGGGCAGTGTGCTGGATGACGACAAGGTCGACCGGCTCAGTGACCTGATGGCCGAACTGGAGGGGTTGTGACCTGAGCAGGTGCACAAGAGTTGAAATTGCTGGGGCCGCTATGCGGCCCTTTCGCGACACAAGGCCGCTCCTACAGATACGGCGTTGTTCTCGAGGTTTGGCGCTGCACCTGTGGGAGCGGGCATGCCCGCGAACACCGGCGCAGCCGGTGCCATACCTGCAAGCCCATCTTTCCCACGGTTCTTCGCCGTCATGATGCAGCTCCGATTTCTTCCTGCGACATCGACGCATTGATGAATGCTTCATCATAAGAGTTCGCATGGTAGCGAGCGAGAAACTCATGAGCATTCTCAAATGGCTCGAGGTGTTGATGAGCGAGCATGTAGAAATGATGGCAGTTTGTGGCAATTTCCTCGGTATAGTGAGATGAAATCAAAACACCAGCCCCGTTTTTGCACGCGTTCTTTATACCTAGCCATATGTGGTGTCTGAATTCTGGGTCTACCCCCGCAGTAGGCTCGTCGAGGATGATCAGGTCGCTGCCCATTAGCAGTAGCGTCAGTGTGACAAAACTCCGGACTTCGCCATAGCTGCAAGTAGATGCCTTTTTCATGTAGATTTCAGCATACCGCTTCGACAGGGAAGGTGACCATTCAGAGAGGCGTGAAAGCACCTCGCAGTGATCCGGTGCTGATCTGGAGTTTAAATGTGTAATCAGTTGGTAGACTTCGCTCATCCTGAGCAAGGGCGGTGGTGTCAGTACTTGAGTCAGATAAGCCTGCTGTCTGGATGAATTTATGATTGTGCCGTTGCTTGGTTTTCTGATGTTGCAGATCAGGTCGAAAAGCGTGGTCTTTCCTGCTCCGTTACTGCCCAGTACGCCTACGGCCTCTCCTTTTTTCAACTGTAACGTGATGTTTTGTAAAAGAGGGCTGCTGTTGTATGAGAAGTCCAGGTTTTTGATGGTGAGAAGGTGCATTTTAATAGCGGCTCCATATGGGGTGGATTCTGAATAGCTTTCCTGTTGCATAGAGTCCCGCTGTTGAAATGGCAAAAGCTGTCAGAAAACTAATGGTGAGTGGTATCTCTCCGGTAATTATTCTTGTGCTCAGGTGCAAGGGGTTGATCAACGTTGACCAGTGGGCCAGTTCGTCTTGTGTGGTACCCAAATAGCCGGAAAGTAACATCAGGAATGAAAGAAGCGAAAATAGCGTGCCGGCTGTGCTGAATTTGATGGGCATCGCTGCGATCGCCAAGCCGATGCAGGAGAATATCAGGTAACTCGTATAGAACGCGGCTGTAAGGTACAGGAGTTCTGATAGCGAGTAGGAACCGTATAGAGGCTTGGAGATGAAGTAGAAAAAGCTAGAGTACACGACACTGACCAATGTGTAGCTGACGGCGTGCGATATGAGGAAAAGTGCAATTGCCTCGCGTTGGTAAATGAATGACCGGACGAAGCCACTTTCTCGTCGCCCGATTAGATAAAAGCCGAGGCCGAAGAAGGCAACGTTTGCAGCGATGTAGGCGTAGAACCACGCAGCAGAGGATATATAGAGAGAGTCTGGTGGCGCTGCAAGGGAACGGCTTTGCCTCAGTAGTATGAACATCAAGCAAGGCGCCACCGCTGTCCACAGCAACGCAGTGGGTTCTCGCAGGTGTTCCAGGATCAACACCTTGGTGATCATGAGGATCTGTCTTGTTCGCGTTATGGGGTATGGCTTTTTGTTCATTTTTCTCGCCTTTAGTGTCTTCGCGAATGCAGGGGGTAAGGTTTTATATTCACGCTGCATGTACGTCAAGTTTGATGGAGGTGATGTGTTGGCGGGGTGTAATCTGGTTGTTTGAATTGCAGTTGGTATTGTGGGGTCTATCTGAAGGGTATGTCTGATCGCGATCTGTTCACTGATCATGGGGGTGAAAAAGACTTCTGTTTTTTGTAGGGCGGATCTGAAGTTGTTGTGGGATTGTTATATATTTGATCGCCGAGCGTTGTTTCCCGATGATCGGTTCGGAAAAGTGTTCGTCGCTTTAGGTGGTATAACTTAGTGTTGCCAAATGTAAGCTTGGCCATTGGCTGGCATCTGGGCCGATGTGCTCAAGGACGAGCTGGAGGGGTTGTGACCAGAGCAAGTGAGGCCTGCATCGCCCCTTGTAGGAGCGGCCTTGTGTCGCGAAAGGGCTGCACGGCAGCCCCAGCAATTTCAGCTTTTATGCAGCAACTCTGGGGCCGCTATGCGGCCCTTTCGCGACACAAGGCCGCTCCTACAGATATGGCGTTGTTTTCGAGGTTTGGCGCTGTACCTGTGGGAGCGGGCATGCCCGCGAACACCGGCGCAGCCGGTGACATAACACCGCGTTGAGTTCTTCGCGGGCTTGCCCGCTCCCACAGGGCCGCCACAGCCTTGTGCTACGAATGGGCTGCAAGGCAGCCCCGGCGATTTCACATCAGCGCTTGCCGAGAATCTTCCCAAGCAACTCCGGCCGCGGCGCGCCTTGCTGGCTCTGCAGGTTGCCCTGGTCATCCTGATAGAAGATCGCCGGGGTCGCCTGCAAGCCCATTTCTTCCATCAGCGCCATGTTCGCCGCCAGCTTTTGCTGCACCGCCTCCGGCACCTGCTCCAGTGCCTTCAACTTGCTGGCCTTGCCTGCTTTTTCATGCTCGTGCAGTGCCTTGGCCGGGTCTTTGGCCGCCAGCAGCGCCGCCGACTTGCCCGGGCTGTCCTCGCGGATGATGCCGACCATGATATGGCGCAACTGCACCTTGCCCGACTCCACCCACGGCCGTGCCTGCTCCCAGAACATGTTGCAGTACGGGCAGTTGGGGTCGCTGAACAGGTACACCTTGCGCGGTGCATCGTCCTTGCCGTCGGCGATCCAGGAGGTTTTCTCCATCTTCGCCCAGATTTCCTTGCTCATCGGCGCATACACCAGCTTTTTCAGTGGCTCGGCACTGAGGTCGTTGCCCTGTTCGTCGAACAGGCTGCCGACCAGTACATGCTTGCCGTCAGGGGTGAGGTATAGCGCCAGGCCGTTGTTCTGGTATTCGGCGGCATACCCGCGCAGGCCGTTGGGGGCGTCGAAGCTGCCTTTGATCACGGCGCCCTTGGCTTGCAGTTGCGCAATCGCCTTGGGCAGCTCTTCGGCCTGCAGGGTAGGGGCAGCTAGCAGAGCCAGGGACAGGGGCAGCAGTGCAGTCAGTCGCATGTCAGTTTCCTTGTGCGGCAGGGGCGGGCGAGGTGGCCCGGTCGAAAGGCTCCAGGGCGTGGCGCAGGCTGGCCCGGGACAGCTCGCCCAGATGGCTGCCGACCAGGCGCCCGTCGGCGTCGTAGAACAGGGTGGTGGGCAGGGCCATGGAGCCGACGCGCTGGGCCAACAGGCCGGTGCCGTCGAACAGCACGTGGGTCAGGCTCAGGCCGGTGGTGGCGAGGAAGGTGCTGACGTTTTCCGGGGTCTCGCCCTGGTTGACGAACAGGAAGGTCACGTGCGGGTAAGCGCTTTGCGCCTGTTGCAGCACCGGCATTTCGCGTCGGCAGGGTGGGCACCAGGTGGCCCAGATGTTGATGACCAGCGGTTTGCCGCGGTAGCTGTGCAACGCCACGGATTGGCCGTTGGCCTTGCGCAGGCTTAAATCGGGCAGTTCGGTGCCCTTGCTGTACAGGTGGCCCCCGAGGCTGGCCAGGCCCCAGAACAGCCCACCGCTGAACAGCGCCCAGCCCAGCGGGCGGCGCAGGCCCGGATGGCGCCAGCCCTGCCACAGGGCGCCGAGCACGATGCCGGCAAGGCCCGACCAGAACAGGAAGCCGCCATCACGGATATCGATGATCTGCAGCAGATCGTCCTGGTACATCGGCCAGTACGCCAGCACGAAGCCGGCGCGTGCGCACAGCAGGCCGATCAGGAACAGGTTGAACAGTGCCGATTCCGGGCTCTCGCCGCCACGCCGGGCGACCCACCAGCCGACCATGCTGGCGATCACCAGGGCGGTGAGCATCAGCAGATGGTTGAGGGCCATGGTCAGTGGCCCGAGGGTTACGGTCAGCATCAGCCTTGGCTCCTGGTCTGGGTCCAGTGTTGCAGGAAGGCGGCTGCATCCACCTCACCAGTGATGCGCCGCGCGCGGCGTTCGTCGCCTTCCGGGCCGACCCAGATGATGCTGGGCGGGCCAGGTACCTGGTAGCGCTGCAGCAGGGCCTGGCTGGCCGGGGTGTCGGCGGTCACGTCCAGGCGCAGCAGGTGCACACCGGCCAGGCCGGCCTGCACGTCGCTGCGGGCGAACACCTGTTTTTCCATGACCTTGCACGACACGCACCAGTCGGCATAGTAGTCGAGCATCACCCACTGGCCACGGGCCTTGGCCGCATCCAGTTCGCGTTGCAGGTCTTCGGGGCGGCTGACGGTGACGAAGGCGTCCTCGGTGTGCTGGCCGGTGGCCGGCGCAGCGCCGCTACCGGCGAACGGGCGCAGCGGCTGCCAGAGGTCGTCGCCACCGGCTGCCGCCCCCACCAGCAGCAGGCCGCCCCACAGGGCACCCAGCAGTGGCAAGGCGCGCAACGCCGGCAACCGCTGTAGGGCCGGCCAGGCAGCCCAGGCCAGGGCAATCAGCAAGGCGCCGCTCAGGGCCAGCAGCAATGCTGCGGGCAGCAGGCTGCGCAAGGTGTATAGCGCCATGCCCAGGAACACGAAGCCGAACACGCCCTTGACCCGGTTCATCCAGGCGCCCGGGCGGGGCAGGTAGCGGTTGCCCAGGGTTACCAGCAACAGCAGCGGCACGCCCATGCCCAGGCCGAGGCTGAACAGCACCAGCGCCCCCTGCAGCACGTCGCCGCTCTGGGCGATGTACAGCAGCGCGCCGGCCAACGGCGCGGTCATGCACGGGCCCATCAGCAGGCCGGACAGCGCGCCGAGCAGCGCCGCGCCATACAGGTTGCCGCCACGGGTGCCTTGCCCGGCGCGGTCGAGGCGGTCACGCACGGCGGCGGGCAGTTGCAGTTCGAAGGCGCCGAACATTGGCAGGGCCAGCAGCACGAACAGCCCCGCCAGGCTGCCCAGCAGCCAGGGTTGCTGCAGCCAGGCCTGCAGGCTGGCACCCAGCAGCGCGGCGACCACGCCCAGGGCGGCATACACCAGGGCCATGCTCAGTACATAGACCCCGGCCAGTATCCAGCCGCGCCGGGCACTGGCGCCATTGCCCAGCACCAGCCCGGCGAGGATCGGCAGCATCGGCAGCGAGCAGGGGGTAAAGGCCAGCAACAGGCCCAGGCCGAAGAACGCGAGCAGGCTCCAGGCCAGGTGGCCTTTTTGCAGGTCGCTGGCCAGGGCCTGGTCACTGGCTTGTTCGGCCGCTGGCGCCACACTGCCACCCAGATCGACCAACGTGGTTTGCGGCGGGTAGCACAGGCCGGCGTCGGCACAACCCTGCCAACCCAGTCGCAGTTGACCCTGAGCATCGGCCGGAAGCAGCAGTTCGAGCTGGTCGCGGTACACCGCACTGTCGCCGAAGAACTCGTCGTGGTGGTTGAGAGCGGCCGGCAGTTGTGGGTGCTGTTCGGCAGGCAGGCCGTCGAATTTCAGGCGCTTCTGATACAGGTAGTAGCCAGGCTGGATCTGGAAGAACAGGCGCATTTGGCCGTCGGCCTGGCGGTCGTGGGTAAGCACGAAGGCCTGGTTGACCGGCAGGAAGTCCGGTTTGACATCGAACGGGTTGGCCTGCAACGGGCCGGCCAGCAGCAGTGTCAGGAAAAGCAGGAGGACGCGCATGTCTTCGCCTTGGCAGTACGTTGAAAGGGGTCATGCTGGCTTGGGTCGATTAACCCAAGGTTAACTCTGGTTTTTGGTGAGGGGCGTGCATCAGGGCTTGCAGGTGTTTGCCGTGGCATTGTCTGGGCCTGGGAGATCCTAAGACAAACACCTACCAGCCCCAGAGCAAATTCCGCCCCAGACCTCAGGCATGTCGCGACATATTGTCGACTTGACTTTGCCTGCGCCAACACAATTGCTGTAAAGTTGACGTACAGGTCAGCTTTTCAGGCTAGTACCAGAATCAAAAAAAGGGCAGACCCCCTGCTGCCCAGAGGATCAAGCATGTCCAACCGTGATATTTCCCGGCGCGCCTTCCTGCAAGGCGGCCTGATCGCTGGTGTCGGCGTGACCATGGCGCCGCTCGGCAGCCAGGCATTCGCCGCGCTGATGGAGGAACGCGTCACCACCTCGCCGCAGAAGTGGATGAACCATGATGGCAAGGCACGTTTCCGTAACGATGCCTTGTCCAAGGTGTGCGGCGACAAGGTGTTCGCTCGCGACATCCGTGCCAAGGACATGCCCGGCTGGCCCGCACAGCAGGGCCATGCGCTGCTGCTCAAGGCGACCAAGGCCGACCGTATCTATGCCGGCCATGACCTCAGCCTGCTTGGCGCCGACCTGCAGCCGGACCGCATCGTCACCGCGGCCGACCTGGAAAAGGACGGCATCGCCTGGCCCGAGGCCCACTCGCCCGACCCGCTGCTGCCGCCCGGCAAGGTGCCGATGTTCATCGGTCACCCGGTGGCGATCCTGATCTGGCACGACTTCGAGCGCTTCCGCCAGGCCAAGCGTAAGCTGCAGTTCAATGACCAGGCGATCCGCTATGGCGCCCAGGCGCCGCTGTACCAGCGCGACCCCTACGGCAGCTTCCGCTTCGTGCGCGTGGGCGGTGCCACACCGTTCGACGACGATGAATTCTCCAGCCTGAAGAATTCCATGCTGTTCCCCACCATCCTCAACCGCAAGCCGGTGTGGTCGAAGCAGCCCAACCAGCATGGCGACCTGACCGAGCAGGGCCTGTTCCATGCCAAGCGCATGGCCGAGCAGCTGGACAACCCGCCCGAGGACTGGCTGGTGTTCGACGAGCGCTACAAGACGCCGTCCATCGAGCCGGCCGCCCTGGAGCCGGACAACGGCAACGGCTGGTACGACCCGGCCAGCGGCACGCTGCACTTCGTGGTGGCGACCCAGTGCCCGTTCGAAGTGGCGCAGGAATGCGTGCACATGATCAAACCGTCGCGCTTCGCCCTGAACACGCTGAACATGCACCCGGGCTATACCGTGGGCTACGGCTCGAAAGACAACAACATCTTCGTCTTCTACGCCGCCGTGGCCGCGCTGTATGGCGCCGGTGTGCCGATCCGCCTGGCTAACGACCGCTACGAGCAGTTCCAGAGCGGCATCAAGCGCCATGCCTTCGATATCCGCTACCAGTTGGCGGTGGACAAGAAGGACAACAGTTTCAAGATCTTCCGCGCCGACATGACTTGCGACGGCGGCGGGCGTATCAACTACAGCCCCTCGGTGGCGGCGGTCGGCGCCACGGCGGCGCAGTCGATCTACTACATGCCGCAGAACGACCTGTCGGTCACTGCCTATCACTCCCGTGGCGTCGAGGCCGGCTCCATGCGCGGCTACGGCACCCTGCAGACCATGGCCGCCACCGAAATGATGGTGGATGAGATTGCCGGGCGCCTGGGCGTCGATGCCATCGACCTGCGCCGCGCCAACGCGCTGAAGTCGGGCATGAAGAACACCCAGGGCGCGGTCCCGGCCGGCGCCCTGCGCCTGTACGAGATTCTCGACAAGGCCGCCGTGCACGACTGGTGGCGCAACCGCGACGCGCGCAAGCAGCAGATGGACGCCAAGGACCCGGACCACTGGTATGGCGTGGGCTTTGCCATCTGCCAGAAAGACTTCGGCACCGGCTCCGAAGCCCCCATGGCCAGCATCGAGTTCAGCCGCGACGGGCGCATCAGCCTGCGCCACATCGGCACCGAGCTGGGTACCGGCATGTCCACCTCCCAGGCCCTGGTTGTCAGCGATTTCCTCGGCCGCTCTGCCGACGAGGTGAAGACTGCGGTCACCGAATGGCCGGAGCTGCAGCTGACCACCAGCGGCAACCCGTACCTGATCAGCCAGCCCGAGCAGGACGCAGCGCTGCGCAACCCGCGCTGGGTCGGCAAGCTTGCTTCGCCGTCGTCGGCGACCAACTCGGCCTTCTACTTCAGCCATGCCACCCGCGAAGCGGCACGCGTGCTGTTCATCCACGGTCTGTGGCCGGCGGCCATGGCCATCTGGCGCCAGGGCCCGTACGGCGGCCAGGCCAACCCGCTGGTGGTGCGCCGCGAGAATGCGGTATGGGTCAACGGCGAGCTGACCGGCAACGGCCTGTCACCGATCCCGTTCGCCCAGCTGGCCCAAAAGGCCCATGAAATGGGCCTGGTCACCGGCGTCAGCGTGCACGGCTTCAACCGCTGGAGCTGGGCCGAGGCCGACTTCGTCATCGATGGCGTGCGCGAACGCTTCCCGCTCGATGCGGTGGCAGTCAAATACGGCGATGGCGCGGTGAGCGCCAAGAAGGCGCAGATGAGCAGCCACGGCTACCACCTGCTCGACCGGCAGAACGCCGCCTACCCCGACACCCAGCTGAACAACGCCATGGTCACCTACTACAGCCCGGTGGCGACCATTGTCGAAGTCAAGGTGAACAAAGGCACTCACGAAGTGCAGGTGCTCAACCACCACAGCTGGGTCGAGTGCGGCCGGGTGCTGGTGCCGGAACTGGTCAAGGGCCAGCTCGAGGGCGGTATCGCCATGGGCATCGGCCATGCCTTGACCGAAGAAATGCCGTTGTACGAGGGCGGGCCCGGGGAGGGCGACTGGAACTTCAACCGCTACCGCCTGCCGCATGCGCGCGACGTGGCGGTGTGGCAGCAGACCAGCGAAATCCTCCCGCCGCTGTCACCCACCGACCCGTCCAAGGGCATCGCCGAGGTGGTGATGATCCCGGTCGTCGGTGCCATCGGCAATGCCGTCGCGCATGCCATCGGCAAGCGCGTTCGCGATCTCCCCATCACCCCAGCCCGTATCAAGGAGGCCCTCAATGGCTAACCGTCCACTGCAACTGACCCTCAACGGTCAACCGGTCGGCCCGGTCGAGGTCCCCGACGACCTGGCGATGATCGACTACCTGCACGAACACCAGAACCTCACCGGCTCGCGCCTGGGCTGCGGCCAGGGCATCTGCCACGCCTGCGTGGTGATCGTCGACAACCCCGACGGCACCAGCGAGGAGGTGCGCACCTGCATTACCGGCGCGCATTACTTCGAGGGCAAGAAGGTCCGCACCATCGAGGGCCATGCCAAACAGGACGAGGCCGGCAACCTCACGCTGAACCCGATCCAGCAGAAGTTCGTCGACCTGTTCGCCTTCCAGTGCAGCTACTGCGCGCCGGGCTTCGTCAATGCCGCCACGGTGCTGGTGGAAACCGCCCAGCGCCAGCCGCTGAAGAAGAGCGAGGTGGAAGACCGCATCGAGGCGAGCCTGGGCCACCACATCTGCCGCTGCACCGGCTACGTGCGTTACTACGACGCCACCCGCACGGTGCTCAACGACCTCGGCCTGGTCAAGGAGGGTTGAGCATGGGTCTTGTTCGTAGCGCACTGGCGCTGGCTCTCGGCCTTGCCTTTACCTCGCTTGCCCAGGCAGCCGACCAGGCGCAGGTCAAGCGCGGTGAATACCTGGCCCGCGCGGCTGACTGCATGGCCTGCCACACCGCCGAAGGCGGCGCGCCGTACGCCGGCGGCCTGCCGATCCATTCGCCGTTCGGCACCATTTACGGCAGCAACATCACCCCGGACAAGCAGTACGGCATCGGCAACTATAGCGCCGACGAATTCTTCGCCGCGGTAACCGAGGGCAAGCGCAAGGACGGCGCCAACCTCTACCCGGCGATGCCGTACACCTCGTACCACCTGATCAAGCGCGAAGATTCGGACGCGATCCTCGCCTACCTGATGACCGTGCCGCCAATCAACCGCCCGGCACCGCAGACTGCGTTGCGCTTTCCGTTCAACGTTCGCCAGGGGCTGAGCGGCTGGAACATGCTGTACGGTAAAAGCGTGCAGTTGCAGCCGACCGAGGGCAAAAGCCCGGCCTGGCAGCGTGGGCAGTACATGGTCGAAGTCATGGGCCATTGCGGCGAGTGCCATACCCCGCGCAACCCGATCGGTGCGTTGCAGCAAGACCAGCGCCTGAGCGGCGGCCTGCTGGGTGGCTACCTGGCCCCGAGCCTGCTGGCCCAGGATCTGGCCGAGCGCGGCTGGACCCAGCCGGACCTGACCACCTTCCTCAAGCACGGCATCAGTGCCCAGGGCAGCATGTTCAACGAAATGTTCCCGGTGGTGCACCACAGCACCCAGCACCTGGAGGATGCCGACCTGGCGGCCATGGCCACCTACCTGCTGGGCGACCAGCCACCGCCGGCCAAGGCCATCCAGGCGGTGGCGCTGGAGCAGATGAGCGAAAGCGCCAGGCGCGGCCGCCAGCAATACCTGAATGTCTGCGCCGGCTGCCATGGGGTGGACGGCGAGGGCAAGCCGCACATCGCCGTGGCCATGCGCGGCAACACGGTGCTACGCCAGGCCGACTCGCGCAACCTGGTCAAGGTGATCCTCGAAGGCATCCGTGAACAGCAGTTCACCGGCTTCGAGCGCATGCAGCCGATGCCGGGCTTTGCCGACAAGCTCGATGACCAGCAGGTGGCGGATATGGTCAACTACCTGCGCCAGGCCTGGGGTGGATTGCCCGGTGACCTGAGCGTACAGCAGCTCGCCGAGCTGAAGGCGGAGTAAAGGGTGCAGCATCTCGATCTACAGGTGGTCCGCCAGGCGTTGCAGTGGTCGTGCGGCGGCCAGCGGGTGTGGTTGTGCACGGTGCTCGCCACCTACGGCTCGGCGCCCCGTGCGCCGGGTTCGCTGCTGGCGGTGAACACCAGCGGGCAGTGGCTGGGTTCGCTGTCCGGTGGTTGCGTCGAGGACGACTTTCTCGAGCGCGTGGGCCGGGGGGAGTTTCCCGAGCCGGTGGCCATCGTGCGTTATGGCGATGGCAGCGACTCGCGTTCGAGCATCCGCCTGCCGTGTGGCGGCGTGCTGGAAGTGCTGGTGGAGAACCTGCCGGCCGAATGCGAGGTACAGGCGCACCTGCGGGAGCTGGAAAGCGCATTGCAGGGCCAGCGCCGCGTGCTGCGTGAAGTGAGCCTGCCCGAGGGCAGGCGCCTGCTTGCCGATGACCACAGCCAGGGGCCGCGTGTGCAGCGTGAAAGTGCCTGTGTACGCTTGCGTGTGGGGGCCGCCCAGCGTCTGCTGCTGGCCGGGTACTCCAGCGTCGCGCATTTCTGTGCCGAGTTCGGCAAGGGCATGGGCTTCGAAGTCATCCTCTGCGAGCCGCGTGACGAAGTGCTCGACGGCGTGCGGCTGGATGGCATCGAGGTGCGCCGCGAGCTGCCATCGGAGTTCATCGCCCATGGCGGTTGCCATGCCGACACCGCGGTGGTGGCGCTGACCCACGACCCGAAGATCGATGACCTGGCCATGCTCGAAGCGGTGCGCACCGAGGCGTTCTATATCGGTGTGATGGGCTCCCGGGCCACCTCCGACAAGCGCCGCGAACGCCTGCGGCGGATCGGTGGCCTGGCCGAGGTCGAACTGGGCCGCATCCACGCCCCGATCGGCCTCAACCTGGGCAGCAAGACCCCGGCCGAGATCGCTTTGGCGGTGCTGGCCGATATCCTTCGCGTGCGCAATGGTATCGAGCGGGTGGCGCTGTGAGCGTGGTTGCACTGATATTGGCTGCTGGCAGCAGCGTGCGTTTCGGAGCTGACAAGCGTCGGGCGCTGTTGGTTGATGGTCGCAGCTTGCTGGTGCACAGCGTGGAGCGGGCCTGTGCAGTGTTCGATGATGTGCGGGTGGTGTTGCGCGAGGGGGAGCGGGGCGTGGATCTGGGGCTGCCTGCGGGGTGCCGGGTCATCTCCAGCCCGGACTTTGCGTTGGGCATGGGCCATAGCCTGGCGGCCGGCGCCGCCTCGCTGGCTGACAGCGAGGCGCAGGCAGTAGCGATTCTGTTGGGTGACATGCCCTGGCTGGAGCAGGCAACCCTTGCCCGGCTGGCTTCCAGGGCCAGCGCGTCGACCATCGTGTTGCCTTGCCATGAAGGGCAGCAAGGGCACCCTGTGCTGTTCGGGCGCGATTTCTGGCCGGCGCTTGCGCGCCTGACAGGCGATGAAGGGGCGCGTTCGGTGGTCAAGGCCAACCCGGCGAGTTTTGTCAGGGTAGAAGTACCGGATACCGGTGTGTTGCTGGATGTCGACAAGCCTGATGCGGTGCACCGGTGAACGCACTTGTCAGGGCCTATTCATCTTCTTCGTCAGCCAGCTCATAGGGTTGAAGCTCGCTCAGTTGGGCGAGCAGTACCAGATGCTCGACCGCTTTGAGCTTTTCAAGCCGCTCGAGGCTGTCTGACCCTCCCAGCATCAAGGCAGGAACAAAGCCATACATTTCGTCTGCGGCCAACATGCCGAGCCGTTCCCTGGCGGGTTCGAACAGGTCGTCGAAATAGATGCATTCGGTCATCAGCCACATGAGCAGGCCGTGGACCTTGTTGTCCCGCTCTTCGTCGCCTGAGCTGTGGGCGCCATCGAGGTAACGGGAATGGTACGCCGCAATGGTCAGCACCGAGCCGGTGTTCTCACCCCACAGGTACAGGTCGCCAAAAGCGCTACGGGCGATGAGGTGATAAGTGTCGCGTGCTTCGAAGTGCGTGCCTGACAGCCAATACGCTACTACGTCTTCGTAATCCTGAGGGTTTACCAGCCAGAACAGGCCACCACCGTAGCCGCACCAGCCGTGCTCTTGCCAGTATCCCAGGAGACGGTTGGGGAGTTTGCCTTGGTAATGATCGAGGGCAGAGGGCGGTACTGGTTGGTGGCCGACGGGGTCGCCGAAGGTTTCGAGGAAGATGCTGAATATGACGTCCATTTGATTAAGTCCTTTTTTAAGTGTTTAGAAGTCGGAAAAGCTATAGGGCTCGATGCTGCAAAGCTGAGAAAGCAGTACAAGATGTTCAATTGCTTTCAGCTTCTCAAGATTTTCGAAACGAATTGGGCCGCCAAACACCAATGCTGGAACAAAACCGTACATCTCATCCGGCCCTAGTATGCCGAGGTTCTTCTTGGCAGGCTCAAACATTTCATCAAAATCATTCGAATCCAAATCTCTGCAGGCGAAAAAATTTTGCACTTGCCTGTCCATGTCAATTGCTGTCAATTCATGTGTTCTCCCAACATAACGGCCAATATGCGTTGCAATTTTTAGTGAGAATCCCGTTTCTTCGCCAAACAAATAAAGATCACCAAAGGCTCCGCGGGCTATGAGGTGAAATCTGTCGTACTTCTCTAGGTTTGCACTCTCAAGTACAGATGCAACCACGCCATCATACTCTTGTGGGTTTACGGTCCAAAACATGCCGTCACCGTACCCACACCATCCATGCTCAATCCAGTACTGTAGAAGTTTATCCGGTAGCTTTCCTCGATAACGGTCAATGGTCGATGCAGGCACCTCCTGTCTATGCATAGGTTCACCGACTTCCTCAATAAATACGGAAAATGCTTCGTCCATATGATAACCTCCAGATATTTCAGCACTTGTGCAGTTTCACATTTAAAAGGCCGGAGCCACCACCTGTACCAGCCATCTCTTCGGCGGCCCGCCTGAGTCCGCCTATCCTGTTTTTCCACTGAGGGCCAATGCTCGAGTTGACCTGTCTATCTCCAAAATCAGCGATAGCGTCCCGTCCACCAGCACTGAGGTCCGGGTTATGCAAGGCTGCAAGCGTTGACATTGTCTCTTTGGCTTGCATTTCTGAAAGTTTTCTTGCTTCACGCGGACCCATCGTTTTGGATAGATCCTCGTGAATCCTATCTCTTATGTTTGTGTACAAGTCTTTTCGTGCCTTTTTGGCAAGCTTGGGATCGCGTTTGACGGGGTTGGCCACATTTTCCAAAAACTCCTCAACCGTCAGCCGATTCAACCCATCCTGCTGCCCCTTCAACTGCCGTTCAAACTCGCCATGCTTGGCGGGTGGCAATTTGTCGGCCTTGAAGCACGCCACGGTATGCAACGGCATGCTACCGGGCTTCCCTGTCGAGGGCTCCTTGTCTTTCTCAGCCGGCCGATCAGGCTGCATCGGTTGCGGCTCACCCACCGCCCCCTTGCGTCGCTCCGGCACCTGCAGGTCTGGCCGTTTCTTCAAGCCCTCTTCATGCTTGAGCATCCATTGCCCCAGCCGCGCACCTTTGCGGCTGGCCGCCATTTCCTGGGCCAGCACCCGGGCATCGCCGCGGCCGCGGGTGAGGTACGACACGATCGCCCCCAACAACAGCAGCACGACTTCCACATGGCCTTGGGCAATCTGATGCGTGGCCCGGGATATCGCATAGGGGTCGTCCCGGCAGAACGGGCCCGTGCCTTCATTGCCGCAGGTGCCTTCCCAGGCGAAGCGAATGCCGTCGACGTAGTACTCGCCGATACGCGGCAAGCCCTCGATGAAGAACTCGGCGATGGAGGCCAGCCCCAGCGCGCCGAGGATCCAGCCACTGACCTTGAGGCCCACAGCCGCGCCCGCGCCGGCGAACGGAATGGTTCCGGCGCCGCCGGCGAATGTGCCAACCCCCGCGCCAAGCAGGCCACCGGTAATGGTGCTGCCGGCGACGATCATCGCCATCTGCCGCACGACCATCAGCAGTTCGTCGACGATGCTGTTGATGTCGAGGTCGGCGAAGCGCTGGCGCAGCATGTGCGCCGCCTGCCATTCGGCGTGGTAGAAGGCTGTGCGGACGGCTTCGATCCGGCGCAGGTTGAGGCCTAGCGAGGCGACTTCTTCATTGAGGCTGGTGCGGAACTGGCCACCGCTTTGGTAGCCCACCATGGCGATGACACGTGACTCGATCTCGTGCCAGGAGGGCACGAGGTAATCCAGGTACATGAGGTGTCTCCCTGACAGCGTGTGCAGGGGGAAATCCCATCATGGATTCGGATCGGAAGTTTCTGAGTCAGTTGTAGGAAAATGCGACTTCGTTTCCGGCAGGTTCGGCGAAGCTCAGGTGAACATGGCGGCGAAGAGGTGGGTCAGCGTCAATGGGGTAGGGTGATGACTGAATAGTCGCGACATGGACTCGCCTCGGTGCTTGCCGCCGAAAGCAACAAGCCACAGAGCGGCCACTTAAGCCTTGACCGTGCCCATCATGTATAGGTGCCAAGCGCCTGGCGGCGCTTGGTCCGTGATGGCGCTACTTCATTGTTCGTTGAGAAAGGATAAGTGAATGGCTGCAGCATCAATCTGGTTGCTTGGAGAAGGGGTAAGATTGCAGGTCTGTCAGTTGCGCGAGAAAGACCAAGTGCTCAATGGCGCTGACCTTTTGAAGGTGCTGCAGGGAGTCAGAGCCACCCAGCAAGAGTGCGGGGAAAAAGCCGTACATCTCGTCATGTTTAAGTCTGCCAAGCTTTTCTCTGGCGGGATTGAAAAGGTCGTTGAAATCATTTGAGTCGACTTTTCTTGATAGGATGAAGCCTTGGAGTTCAGTGTTGAGCTGTTCTGTTGTAAAGTCGGTCTTATGAAAGACGTATCGAGAACTAATGCTCGTGATTTTTAATGAAAAGCCAGATTTTTCGCCCCATAGGTACAGGTCGCCGAACGCGCTCCGTGCAATCAAGTGATAGTTGTCGTGCGAGCCAAGTGTCGTGCCTGCAATCCAGTAGGAAACCACAGCGTCATATTCTTGTGGGTTGACCAGCCAGAATATACCTTCGCCATAACCCGACCATCCATGTTCGGACCAGTATTCCAGAAGCTTGGGAGGAAGCTTGTCTCTATATCGATCGATTGTTGATGGAGGTACTTCCCGGCGGTCGATTGGTGGGCCGAAATTTTCAATGAATCTGGCAAAAATTTTATCCACTTGAATTTCCTTGTCTTAGCATTTGTGTAATTTTACATTCATGCGTGTTGAGTTTCTAAGGTTCGGTGGCACTGTTTCGGCGGCCTTTTTTAAATTCGGTATCTTTGTTTTCCATTGTGGGCCAATTATTGAGTTGACTTGGCGATCTCCAAAGTCTGATATCGCGTCTCTGCCTCCTGCTACAAGGTCTGGGTTGTGCAGTGCGGCTGTTACCAGCATGTGATTTTTGGTTTTTTCTATGGCTACTTTTTGTGCTTCGACTGGATGACACGTGACTCGATCTCGTGCCAGGAGGGCACGAGGTAATCCAGGTACATGAGGTGTCTCCCTGACAGCGTGTGCAGGGGGAAATCCCATCATGGATTCGGATCGGAGTTTTCTGAGCCAGTTGTAGGAAAATGCGACTTCGTTTCCGGCGTGTTCGGCGGAGTTAGGCTGTCGGGGTGGGCCTTGGGTGGGGCTTCAAATGTTTGTCGCTCCCGGGAGCGTGTGGCAGTTGCGCGGTGCTCGTTGCCGCAGGCGCCACACATCCCCAATCCCCCACAAAAGGTCCATAATCCCCCCTTAATCCGCCCAAGGTGCAATGCCAGCTACACCATTCCGGGAGCCCCACCATGCACGTTCTGCTCTGCGAGGACGACGACCTGATCGCCGCCGGCATCTGCGCCGGCCTTACCGCCCAGGGCCTGACCGTGGACCGTGTGGGCAACGCCGCCGATGCACGGGCGATGCTGCAGGCCGCGCAGTTCGACGTGATGATCCTCGACCTTGGCCTGCCCGACGAAGACGGCCTGAAGCTGTTGCGCCGCCTGCGCGAGAAAGGCGAGACGCTGCCAGTGCTGGTGCTCACTGCCCGTGATGCGGTTACCGACCGGGTCGATGGCCTGCAGGCCGGCGCCGACGACTACCTGCTCAAACCGTTCGACCTGCGCGAGCTGGCTGCTCGCCTGCACACCCTGCTGCGGCGCGTAGCCGGGCGGGCGGTGAATGTGATCGAACACGGCCCGCTGCGCTACGACCCGAGCAGCTGCGAGGCAACCCTGGCCGGCCAGCCGGTCGACCTGTCCCGGCGTGAACAGGCATTGCTCCAGGCGCTGCTGCAGAACCCCGGGCGGGTGCTGTCCAGCGAGCAGCTCAAAGACTGCGTGTACGGCTTCAGCGACGAAGTCGAGAGCAATGCCCTGAACGTGCATATCCATCATCTGCGGCGCAAGCTGGGCAACGGCATCGTCGAGACCGTGCGCGGCCTGGGCTACCGGCTGGGCCCGGCGCAAGCACCGGAGGAGGCGGCATCATGAGCCTGCGGGTACGCCTGAGCCTGATCCTGGGCAGCGCCTTCGTGATCATCTGGGCGCTGGCCGCCGCGTGGATGCTGCGCGACCTGCGCCAGCAGATGATGTTCTCCCTCGACCAGCGCCTGGTGGCTTCGGCGCGCATGGTTGCCGGGCTGATAGACCAGCTGCCGCAGCCGCTGACTGCCAAGGGTGGGGAGGCGCACTTTTCCGCCGACCAGTTCAGCGTGCCGGACGGCATGGCTTGCCAGGTCAGCTCACTGCGTGGCGAGATTCTCGCCAGCAACCACAAGCACGATGGCGTCATGGACGATGAACGCAGTGGTTTCCGAGACCAGACCATCGACGATGCCCTGTGGCGCACCTTTACCTATAACCATGGCGATGTGCGCATTACTACCGCCGACCGGCACATGGAGCGAGAGGCACTGAACCAGTCGATCCTGCTGGCGGCCTCGGCGCCGGTGCTGATGGCCCTGCTTGGCAGCCTGGGGTTGTTGTGGATCGGCCTGGGCAAGGGCCTGGAGCCGCTCAACCGCATGCGCGATGCCCTGCGCCGCCGGCGCGCGGACAGCGTCGAGCCGCTGCAGGTGGCGGGCATGCCCGGCGAACTGCAACCGTTGCTGGAAACTCAGAACCAGCTGTTCCTGCGCATTGCCCAGACCATCGAGCGTGAGCGGCGCCTGACCGACGATGCCGCGCATGAACTGCGCAGCCCGCTGACGGCGATCAAGACCCACCTGCAGGTAGCACGGATGACCGATGGCGCCGTGCGCGAGCAGGCGCTGGAGCATGCCGAGCAGGGCGCCGACCGCATGCACCGCACGCTGGAGCAGTTGCTGATGCTAGCGCGGGTAGAGGGCAGCCTGTCGTTCGAGGATGGCATACAGTGCAGCGCCGAGCAGGTGGCCCGGCAGGCGGTGCAGGATGCCGGCGGCGGTGACAACCGGCGCATCGTGCTGCGCTTGCCTGAAGCCGCTACGCAGATCTACCTGGGTATGCCTGCGCCGTTGGCGGTGGCGGCGCTGCGCAACCTGCTGGACAACGCCTTGCGCCATGGCGGCGACGAGGCGGTGGAGCTTGAGGTGCAGATGGCTGACGGCCAGGTGGGCTTCATGGTGCGGGACCATGGGCCGGGGATTGCCGAGGCGGACCTTGAGCACCTGACCGAGCGCTTCTGGCGTAACGGGCAGAGTGGTGGATGCGGGCTGGGGCTGGCGATCGTGCAGGCGATCGTGCAGCGTTGTGCCGGTAGCCTGAAGTTCGACAGCCGCAGTGATGGGTTGCGGGTGTTGTTGCAAGTGCCGGCGCGCTCGGGGCATTGATTTTTATTGCCTGTGCCGGCCTCTTCGCGGGTAAACCCGCTCCCACAGGTACTGCATCAACCCTGAGATCTGTGCCAATCCTGTGGGAGCGGGTTTACCCGCGAAGAGGCCGGGCCTGCTTTCAAAAATCCCACAGCAACCGCTAAATCCTCCCCGCACTCAAGCGTTTTTCAAGCGACGAACACCCGCACTTTCGCTTGCTTGCGAGGATTCACCCATGTCCACCGCTTCCTGCCTTGCCCAGGTCCCGTCGGCCAGCGCGCCGCGTGGCTTGTACGAGTTCACCGATTCGCCTTTGCTGCAACGTCAGCAACAACAGGAGTCCAACGCCCGCAGCTACCCGCGGCGCATCCCGCTGGCACTCAAGCGCGCCCGTGGCATCCATGTGGAGGATGTCGAAGGCCGCCAGTTCATCGACTGCCTGGCCGGCGCCGGCACGCTGGCGCTGGGCCACAACCACCCGGTGGTGGTCGAGGCGATCCAGCGGGTACTGGCCGATGAACTGCCACTGCACACCTTGGACCTGACCACGCCGGTCAAGGACCGCTTCGTCCAGGACCTGTTCGGTGTGCTGCCCGAGGCGTTACGCCGTGAAGCCAAGGTCCAGTTCTGCGGCCCGACCGGTACCGATGCGGTGGAAGCAGCGCTGAAGCTGGTGCGCACTGCCACCGGCCGCAGCACCGTGCTGGCCTTCCAGGGCGCCTACCATGGCATGAGCCAGGGGGCGCTGAGCCTGATGGGCAGCCATGGGCCGAAGCAGCCGTTGGGGGCCTTGCTGGGCAACGGTGTGCAGTTCATGCCGTACCCCTACGACTACCGTTGCCCGTTCGGCTTGGGCGGCGAAGCCGGGGTCAGGGCCAACCTGCATTACCTGGAAACCCTGCTGCTCGACCCGGAAAGCGGCGTGCCGCTGCCAGCGGCGGTGATCCTCGAGGTGGTGCAGGGCGAGGGAGGGGTGATCCCGGCCGAAATCGAGTGGCTCCAGGGGGTACGCCGTATCACCGAGCAGGCCGGCGTGGCGTTGATCGTCGATGAGATCCAGAGCGGTTTCGCCCGTACCGGGCGCATGTTCGCCTTCGAGCATGCCGGCATCATCCCGGATGTGGTCACCTTGTCCAAGGCCATTGGCGGCAGCCTGCCGCTGGCGGTGGTGGTGTATCGCGACTGGCTGGACACCTGGAAGCCGGGCGCCCACGCCGGCACTTTCCGTGGTAACCAGATGGCCATGGCGGCGGGTTCGGCGGTGATCGATTACCTGGTCGAGCATCGCCTGGCAGAGCATGCCGAGGCCATGGGCCAGCGCCTGCGCCAGCACCTGCAGCAGTTGCAGCGAGATTATCCGCAGTTGGGTGATATTCGCGGGCGTGGCCTGATGCTTGGGGTGGAACTGGTGGATCCGCAAGGCCACAGGGATGCGCTTGGGCATCCGGCGGCCAACCGTGAGTTGGCGGCGAAGGTGCAGCGCGAGTGCCTCAAGCGCGGGCTGATCCTGGAACTCGGTGGGCGGCATGGGGCAGTGGTGCGCTTCCTGCCGCCGTTGATCATCAGTGGCGAGCAGATCGACGAGGTCGCGCAGCGCTTTGCCGAGGCGTTGATCGCGGCGGTCTGATCGATTGCCGGGGCCGCGCAGCGGCCCCTGGCAATCCCGGCTACCAGCCGCGCCCGGAATTCACCCAGAAGTTCACCGACAGCGAGGTGGTCATAGACTCCACCTGGTGGAACCACCCTTCGGGCAGGAACAACAGGTCACCGGCCTGCAGCACCACGCGCAGGAACGGCACCTCGCGCGCCGCCGGGAAGCGCTGGTAGTCCGGGGCGTCGGGGTTGAAGTCGCAGCCGTCCAGGCCGCCCTTGGGGCTGGTCGACCAGGTACCCAGGGCCGGGCGATGGTGCGGCGCGGCAAGGATGAACGACTTTTGCCCCCATACCTGTGCGAACAGGTTGTCGGTGTCGTCGCGGTGCAATGGCGTCAGTGTGCCCTTGGGACCGATCCAGATGCGCGGCGCAATGAACTTCTCGCGGGCGAAGTAATGCGGGTAGCGAATCAGCCTCAGCAGCTTTTCCGGCACGATGTTGTTGCCCATGTAGGCCGGGGTTTCGCCGGGTTTGGCAGGGGTGTCCAGCGAGGCGATGAAGTCGGCCATGGAAGTGGAACGGAAGTCGCGGTCGGTGGAGAAGGTCTTCTTCACGTAGTCGCCGTGCCGGGTGATGCCCTGCAGTTCGGCAAAATGCTCCAGCGAAGCTTCGCGGCCCATGGTGAACAGCGGCCAGTCCTGCAGGGCATCGCTGATGACCACCGGCGTGCCGTGCGCCAGGTATTCGCCCTGGAAGCGCGCCAGCGGCATGTCGGCGCGGGCAACGCGTGCCACCTCGCGCTGCACCGGTTGCGCGGCCGACACCCGTTCGCTGAGGCGTGCCGGTGTCGGGTAGCGTTGGTTCATCGATACCTTGGTCGCCGGCGCGCCGCGCCGGGCGTTGCTGATGATCTGCGGCAGCAGGGTGGCCAAACCCATGTTGCCGCTGATCTTCAGGCGGGCGCTGGCGAACAGTTCTTCGACGTTGGCGGTGCCGCCCATGATGCCGAGGAAGTCACGCTCGGCCACCTCGATGGTGACGTCCGGGGCGCTGTGCCGGCCGGCACCGGTGCGGCTGCTGTCACGCACCTCCGACCAGAAGGCCCGGTCCTGGCCGAAGACGAACTGGAAAACGCCTTCGATGCCCACGGCATGGGCGTTGGCGAACAGTTTGCTGAGGATGCTCTGAAGGTCCACGGTATGCCTCTGGCGGTCTTTCGTTGTGCAGGGATAACGAGTGCCTGCACCAACGATTTAGCCGTGTGGGCGGGTAATTTTTCGGCGTGCTGCTACGTCCCGTAGGGAGGCTCGAGTCACATTGTTCACCCAAGGAACCCACATGGCACTGCACCCTGATCTGGCGGCATTTCTGGAACTGGTCGAATTTGGCCGGCTGACGGGCAGGAGCCTGCCCATGCACGCGATGGACGTGACCCAGGCCCGTGCCGAGTTCGAAGGCAGCTCGCAGGTACTCGACCCGAGCCCGCCCGGCAACGTCACGGCCAGCGAGTTGCAGATTACCGCGCGCGACGGTGCCCGTCTGGCTGCTCGTCTGTACCGCCAGGGCAATGCTGGAGCTGCTTTGCAGCCAGTGATCCTGTACCTGCATGGCGGCGGCTATGTGGTCGGCAGCCTCGATTCGCATGACTCGGTGTGCCGTCGCCTGGCGGCCCTGGGCGAGTTCGCGGTGCTGGCGGCGGACTACCGGCTGGCGCCGGAGCAGCAGTTCCCGAAGGCCCTGCACGATGTACTGGACGCCGCCAACTGGCTGGCTGAGCAGGCGGCCTCGCTGGGCCTGGACAACCGCCGGGTGGTGCTGGCAGGGGACAGCGTGGGCGCCAGCCTGGCGGCGGTGCTGGCCATTACGGCAGTGGAGCAGCCCGAGGCGCTGGCGTTCAAGCCGCTGGCACAGTTGCTGTTCTACCCGGTGACCGATATCTCCTGCTGGCGTGAGTCCCATCGCGAGCATGCCGAGGGTTACCTGCTGGAGACGCCTACCCTGGAGTGGTTCTACCAGCACTATGCGCCGCAGCGCGAGCAGCGCCTTGACTGGCGGGTATCGCCGTTGCTGTCGACGCTGCGCCAGCCGTTGGCACCAGCTTACCTGTTCGTGGCCGAATATGACCCGTTGCATGATGAGGGCATGGCTTATCGTGACTGGCTGGTGGCGGGTGGGACGGCGGTGACCTTTGCCCGGGTGGAGGGGTTGACCCATGACTTCTTGCGCATGTCGGGGATCGTGGGGCAGGTGGAGGGGATTTACCGGGATGTCGGGGCGTGGTTGAAGCGGGTCGGTGGCCAGTCCTGACTTGAGCTCGCCGGGGGCGCGTTGCGCCCCTTTCGCGACACAAGGCCGCTCCCACCAAAGCACAGCGCCCACCGAACCATGTGGGAGCGGCCTTGTGTCGCGATGGGCCGCAAAGCGGCCCCCCGGCCTCACCCGCGAAGGTGCTTCTTCAACACATCGACCAATCGCTCGATCTCTGCCTCGGTATTCAACAGCCCAGGCGCCGTCCGCACCACCGGCCCGACATCCCGAGACACCGCATCGACCACGATGCGCTGGCTGTTGAGATACCGGGCCACCTCGTCAGCATCCTGCCCCGTGACCCGGAAGAAGGTGAACCCCGCCGAATACTGCGTGCTGCGCGGTGTCACCAGTTCGACCCCCGGCAGCGCCTCTAGCCGCTGCCTGAGATAGTCATTGAGCCCATGAATCCGTGCCTGCACCGCCGCCTTGCCCAGCTGCAGGTGCAACTCGAACGCCTTGCCCAATGCCCAGCGGTGCTCGAACGCGTGGTAACCCCCGGGCGTCATCACCGTGGCAAAGTCCTCGTTCTCGGAAAACGTGGCAATGGTCGGGTTCAGCTGCTTCAGTTCGGTGGACGCCGCGCAGATGATCCCGGTA
Organism: Pseudomonas sp. PNPG3; assembly: GCF_023093815.1. NCBI lineage: Bacteria > Pseudomonadati > Pseudomonadota > Gammaproteobacteria > Pseudomonadales > Pseudomonadaceae > Pseudomonas > Pseudomonas sp. PNPG3. The sequence continues at coordinate 11,640 of NZ_JALLKV010000047.1, read as the reverse complement.
CCCCGCGGCCCGAACATCCACTTGTGCGTGCCGGCGATGAAGTAGTCGCAGTTGAGATCGGCAAAGCGCATGTCTTCGACGCCGAAGCCGTGCACACCGTCGATCACGTAGATGATCTGGTGCTGCTCGTCACGCTGGCGATTGACCTCGCGCACCAGTGCGCCGATCTCGCCGACGGGCAGTTTCACGCCACTGCCCGAGTGCACCCAGGTCATGCCCAGTACCCGGGTTTTCGGCCCAATGGCCGCGGCGATGGTGGTCAGTACCTGATCACTGTTGATCTTGGCGGGGTCGTCGAACAGGCGCAACCGGTGCACCGGTGTGCCATCGCGCGTGGTGCGAAAGCCCATGGTATGGCGGGCGGCCGAATGCTCGTGCACGGTGGTGAGAATTTCCTGCCCCGGGGCAATCTTCAGCCCGCCATAGATCAGCCCCAGGCCTTCGGTGGTGCTGCCGGTCAGGGCAATTTGCCGGGGCGTCACTTCGAGGTAGCGGGCTGCCCATTCACGCACGGCGGCCTCGTGCTTCCACTCCGATTGGCTGTCCCAGTCGACCATGCGGGCCGGGTGGCGGTCGAAGCGGGCGCGCAGCGCCTCGATGGCTTCGCGCACGGGCCTTGGGTGCGAGGTGATCAGGAAGTTGGCAAAGTGCGCGTACGCCGGGTCCAGCTCGAACAGGTTGCGAAACCCGGCCCAGTCGCTGGCGGTTGCAGGCTGCGCAGCCGCCGCTTGGGCGGCAGGCAGCAGTGGGCCTGTGAGGGGCAGGGCGGCCGCAAGCAGGCCGGCCTGCTTGAGAAAGGTGCGACGATCGTTCATCAAATGGCTCGCAAGGGTCAGGGGGATGAGGTGGCGACAGGTTGAGCGGCGCGCTGCACCTGCTCCCACACCCGCAGGAAGTTGCCGCCCCAGAGCTTGGCGATATCCGCTTCGGAGTAGCCGCGGCTGATCAGTTCGGCGGTGACGTTGCGTGCTTCACTGGCGTTCTGCCAACCGTCGATGCCACCGCCTTCGTTGAAGTCCGAGCTCAGGCCGACATGATCGATGCCGATCTTGCGCACGGTGTAATCGATGGCGTCGCCATAGTCCTTGAGCGTGGCCGGCGGTTCCTCCTCTAGAATGCCGTACAGCGCGTTGGCATATTGGCCGACCTTCTGCTCGGGCCAGCCGGCAATCACCGGGTCACCTGGCATCAGTGCGTAGTCGAGGTTGGCCAGTGGTGGCAGGTCGTAGTGGGCGCGCAGGGCGTTGAGTTTGTCCTGGGTCTTGCTGCTCAAGGGCTTGAGGTAGGTGGAGAAAGCCACCAGCTGGACCACGCCGCCGCTGTCCTTGATCAGCTGCAGCTCCTTGTCGGAGAGGTTGCGCCTGATGTCGACCATCGCCCGTGGCACCGAGTGCGAGGCCACCACCGGCGCGCGGCTGAGGGCAACGGCCTGGGCCAGCGCCTTGCTGGACATTTGCGACACATCGATGATCACACCCAGGTCGTTCAGCCGCTGCACGGCGCGCTTGCCGACCGGCGACAGGCCGTCCAGGGCATCGGCGGTGTCATTGAAGAACGGCAGCGGACGCGAGGAGTCGGCCCAGCTGTTGTTGCCCACATAGCTGAAGCCGAACATGCGCACGCCGCGCGCGGCCCAGCGGTCGAGCTGGTCGATGTCATCGCCCAGCGCATAGGCGTTGAGCATGCTGAGGAACACCGCGAGCTTGCCTTCGCCGTGCAGGCGCCGCATGTCTTGCGGGGTATAGGCAATACCCACCTGCTGCGGGAAGTCGCGGACCATGGCGGTGATGGCGTTGTAGCGCACCTCCTGGGTGTGGCGGGCGGCTTCGACGAAACCTGGGGTCGGGCGGTGCGGGCCGCCGTCTCCGGTCCAGGACTCTGGCCAGGCGAAGATGGTCAGGGCCGCGCCGGACAAACGCCCGCGTGCGGCCTTTGCCAGGTCGAAGCGGCCATCGCCATCCTTGTCGGCCTCACTGCCTTCGGTGCCGAAGGTCAGCGGCAGGGTGACGTGGCTGTCGAACGAGATGATGCGTTCCTGCAGGTCGTTGGCCTGGCGGGTCACCTCCCTGGAATAGCCAGCGGGTGTGGCGAAGTAGTGCCAGGCGGCAAACCCGGCACCAGCGGCAACCGCCGCGGACAGGCTGATAAACAGGGCTTTCTTCCAGCGTGGAGTCGTCATCTTGGTCTCAGTAGGTTCACCGTCGAGGGATGGGCACAGAGGTCGCCGCTACCTGCAGTGAACGAGCTCGCACCCGGGAAATTTAGCCGCTATTAGGTCGCTGGCGCAGGGCCCTGTAGGAGCGGCCTTGTGTCGCGACAGGGGTGCGCAGCGCCCCAGGATCTTCGCACCTCTGCAAAATTGCCGGGGCCGCCTTGCGGCCCTTTCGCGACACAAGGCCGCTCCTACATTGACCGAGTTGCCCTCAGGGCGGGGGTGGCAAGCCGCTAAATTTCGCCTGCCGTGCAACGTTCTAGCCTTGGACGGGCCGTGCTCCATGGCCGCAATGAATGCACAGGTATGCAATGACGATTTCCCGACGCGGTTTCATCGCCGGTGTGGCACTGACGGGTGTGGTGGTGCCCGGTGCGCTGGGGGCGCTGTATGTGCAGCGCCAGCGTGCCGCCGAGGAATTCCCGGAAACCCCTGGCGAGGCCGTAGTCGAGTTGGCCGATACCCGCCTGCAGCAGTTGGGCGATACCCTGCGCGGGATCTGGCGTTGGACCCTGCAAGGCAAGGATGCGGGGTTGGACGGCCTGCCCACAGGTGAACTGGAACTGTTCCTGGATGTGGCAACCAGCGGGCGCTCCCTGCGCGGCTACCTGGATACCCCCGAGCGCCTGCGGGGGCAGGAAGAGCCGCGCTACCGCGTGGTAGGCGACCTGTTGGCAGACAAACCGGGCACCCTGCGCTGGCGTCTGTTTTCGGCCCGTGCCCGCTATGAATGCCATATCGTGCTCGACGAGGTCTGGGGCCGGTTCGGCAACGCCGGGCCGGCGACCCTCAACGGGCGCATTGCACGCCTGGACCGCGCTCTGACATTGCCCGTGGAGGACAACCAGTTCCTGGCCTTGAAGCGAACCTTCCCCGAGGCGCGCGAGCGTACCCCGCTGAACCCGCAACTGCTGGCCTGGCTGACCGCCCCGGAGCATCGCCTGTTCCACCAGCTGTGGCATTCGTCGCGGGACAAATGGCACAAACTGGGCAAGGACAAGCAGGGCGCCCTGCGTGGCCTGGGCTGGCAGCCCGGGCCTCGTGATCGCGAGCGTGACGCGCGGGGCCGGCACAAGGACCGCAACGGCTCGGGCGAAGACTTTTTCTTCATGCACCGGCACATGCTTGGCAGGGCCCGTGCCTTGCAGGACTTGCCGTCATGGACGCGCTTCCCGTTGCCGCAGCCGGAACTGGAGCGCGACCGGGCCGGATTCGCCCGCTACTTCGACAACCATGACGGCAATGCCCTGCCGCCCACCTGGCTGGCCAGCGGTGATGCGGAATACACCCAGTGGGTGCGCGACATCAAGACGCCGGATACCTTCCATGGCAACTTTCAGGTCTGGGAGTCACGCTACACCGACCCGGAGTACCTGAGCACCTTGACCCTGGGCCAGTTCGGTTCGGAAGTGGAGCTGGGCCTGCACGACTGGCTGCACATGCGCTGGGCATCGGTGCCGCGCGACCCCTCCAACGGCATGCCGGTGCCGACGGCGCGCACGCCGGATGATTTTGCCGAACGCTGGTTCGCAGAACAGAACGATTTTCTCGGTGACCCGTTTTCATCCCATGTGAACCCGGTGTTCTGGCACTTTCATGGCTGGATCGACGACCGCATCGAGGACTGGTTCCACGCTCATGAGCGGCTGCACCCGGGCGAGGTGCGGCGCCTGGAAGTCAATGGTGTGCCATGGTTTGCCCCAGGGCGCTGGGTGGAGGTGGCCGACCCGTGGCTAGGGCCGGATACCCATGGTTGCTCGACGGTGCCGGGTTTGCGGCCCGGGCGCAGTGTAGAGATGGACCCCGAGACCATGAAGCTGGCGTTGCGCATCATCTACAGCGATGACGACCTGCTCGACAAGCTGCGGCCCAAGGTACCGCAGCGGCCGTGGTATGCGCGCAACCTGAAGGTGCGGAACTAGCTGCTGCCTGTAGCGGCCCTATCGCCGGCAAGCCGGCTCCCACAGGTACAGCGCATGTCTTGACCCGGTGCAGATCCTGTGGGAGCTGGCTTGCCGGCGATAGGCCGGTACAGGTGACCCTACTGGCTGACCACCCAACCACCCCCCAATGCCTTGTACAACGCCACGCTACCCTGCAACCGGGCCAGGCGCAGTTGGGCCTGCTGGTCCTGCGCCGCATACAAGGTGCGCTGGGTCTCCAGCACGCTCAACAGCGTCTCCGCTCCCGCGCCATAACGCTGCTGCGCCAGGTCGAATGCCAGGCGCGCCTGCGCCACTTCTTCATCCTGCCACTGCCGCTGGCGGTCCACGCCCTGGATCGCATTGAGCGCCTTCTCGACATCGGCAAAACCGGCCAGGATGCTGCTGCGGTAGTTCTCCAGCAACTCTGCCTGTTCAGCCTCGGCCAGTTCATGCGCGGCGCGCAGGCGGCCGTTGTTGAAGATCGGTGCGACCAGGCCGCTGGTGAGGGTGTAGTAGGAGCTGTCGAACAAATGGGCAAAGGTATTGGCGCCAGCCCCCAGGTTGGCCCCGAGGGTGAGCTTGGGCAGCATGGCGGCGCGGGCGACCTGCACATTGACGCTGGCGGCGGCGAGCCGAGCTTCTGCTGCGGCAATGTCGGGGCGGCGGGTGAGCAGCTCGCTGGGCACGCCGCTGCCAATGGCGGGCCATTGCAGGGTGTTGATCGCGTCCTGGCTGGTGGGCAGCGACTGCACCGGGTCGCCGAGCAGGGTCGCCAGGGTGACCCGGCTGTCTTGCCACTTCTGCTCCAGTAACGGCAGCTGGCGTTGCTGCGCGGCCACCAGGCTGCGCTGCTGGGCCAGTTCCAGGCGCGTGGCGGAACCGCTGCGCTGGCGTGCCTCGACCAGGCCCAGCACGTCCTGGGCATTGCGCAGGTTGAGGCGGGCAATGCGCAACTGTTCCTGCAAAGCCAGGCCCTGCAGGTAACTGTCGGCCACCGCGCTGACCAAGGTCAGCTCCACGGTCTGGCGGTCGAAGCGGCTGGCATCCAGGCTGCGCAGGGCGCTGTCACGGGTCGCTCGCAGGCCAACCCAGAAGTCGATTTCGTAGCTGGCGCTGAGCTGCATGTCGAACGAGGTGCTGGTGGGTTCGCTGCGGCTGACATCCAGCTGGTCGTAGCCGTCACCGTGCAGCAGGCGTTGGCGGCTACCATCCAGGCCCAGCTTCAGCTCCGGTAGCAGCGGCGCGCCGGCGATGACTGCGCGGGCCTGGGCCTGGCGTACCCGTGCCGTGGCAGCAGCCAGGTCGTGGGCATTGTGCAGGGCGTGCTGCACCAGGCGGTCGAGTTCGCGGCTGGCGAAGGCTTGCCACCACTGCGTCGTTGGCAGTTGGGCCGAGGGTGATGCGGCCTCGCCTTGCCAGGCAGATGGCGCGGCAATACCGCTGGCGGGTGTTTGCGGCGTGCTGCAGGCGGCGAGGCATACGCACAGGGGCAACAGGCTGATGCGGCTAGGCAGAGTCATGGGTTATTCGCTGGTAAGGGCTTTGACCGGGTCGAGGCGGGCGGCCTTGCGCGCTGGCATGAAGCCGAACACGATGCCGGTGACGACAGCACAGGCGAAGGCGCCGAGCATGGCGGGCAGGGCAAAGGCCACCGCCACTTCGGCCAGCATCAGGCCGCCACCGATGGCCAGGGCCAGGACGATGCCGGCCAGGCCGCCGACCATCGACAGCATCACCGCCTCGCTGAGGAATTGCCGCAGGATGTCGCGCTGGCGCGCGCCGGTGGCCATGCGGATACCGATTTCACGGGTGCGCTCGCGCACGGTCATCAACATGATGTTCATCACGCCGATGCCACCCACCAGCAGCGAGATCGCGGCGATCGCCCCCAGCATCAGCGACAGGCTGTTCTGCGTGCGCGCTTCGGCCTGGATCAGCGCCGCGTCATTGGTCAGCTCGAAGTCCTGGCGGCCGTTGTGGCGCTGGCGCAGCAGCTTGTCGATGGCCGCTTCGGCTTCGTTGACCCGCGTGGAGTCCAGGGCGGCAACGGCGATGTAGTCCGGGTCGCGCTGGCCGAACAGGCGGATGGCTGCGGCGGAGTAGGGCACCACGATGCGCCCGTCGCTGTCCTGGTCGCCAGAGCTGGCGCCCTTGCCGGCCAGGATACCGACCACCTGGAACGGCACATTGCCGATCAACAGGTACTGCCCCAAAGGGTCGCGCCCAGGGTCGAGCATCTTCTCCCGCACTTTTTGGCCGATCACCGCCACCGCGGCAGCGTTGGCTTCATCGGCATCGCTGTAGAAGCTGCCTTGCACCGCCGGCCAGTTGAAAATCTCGGTGAACCCGGTGTTGTTGCCACCCACATAGAACCGCTGGCTGTTGTTGCCGTGGCGCACCATCATCTTTTCGCCGATCACCGGCATCACGTGCTTGACCTGCGGCAGTTGGCCGATGGCAGCGACATCGTCGAGGGTGATGGTGCCGGCCTGCTCGCCCAGGCTCGCCGGCTTGCCGTTCAGGTAGAGGATGTTCGAGCCGAAGGCTGCCATCTGCGCCATGACCTGGCGCTTGCTGCCTTCGCCCACTGCCAGCATCACCACCACCGAGGCCACGCCGATGACGATCCCCAGCAGGGTCAGGGCGGTGCGGAAGCGGTTGACCCACATCACCCGCCAGGCCGCCTGCAGGGCTTCGAACAATTCACCTTTCCATGCCCCGTGCAAGGTTGCGCCATGGTCCAGGCGCTGGCGCAGCTGGTCGGCCTGTAGCCCGCGACTGTTTTCGACCATGGGCTTTTCGGCGGCCGAATCGCTGATGATCAGGCCGTCGCGAATTTCGATCACGCGCTGCGCCCGCGCCGCGACATTGCGGTCATGGGTGATCAGGATGATCACGTGGCCCTGGCTGGCCAGCTCGTCGAGCAACGCCATCACTTCGGTGCCGCTGTGGCTGTCGAGGGCGCCAGTGGGTTCATCGGCGAGGATGATATGGCCACCGTTCATCAACGCCCGGGCAATCGACACCCGTTGTTGCTGGCCGCCAGACAACTGGTGCGGGCGGTTGCCAGTGCGGTTGGCCAGGCCCAGGCGGCCGAGCAGGGCGCTGGCACGGGCGTGGCGTTCGTTGGCGGCGATGCCGGCATAGATGGCCGGCATTTCGACGTTTTCCTGGGCCGAGCCCGAGGGGATCAGGTGGTAGCCCTGGAACACGAAGCCGAATGCCTCGCGGCGCAGCCAGGCCAGTTCGTCGCTGCCCAGCTCGGCCACATCCTTGCCGGCGAAGCGGTAGCTGCCGGAAGTGGGGCGGTCGAGGCAGCCGAGGATATTCATCAAGGTCGATTTGCCGGAGCCAGAGGCGCCGACGATGGCGACGAACTCGCCGGGATGGATGCGCAAGCTGATGCCATGAAGGATATCGACCTTGGGCGTTTCGATGCCGCCGTAGGATTTACGGATGTCGACCAGCTCGATCAGGGGTGTGCTCATTCAACCTCCGCTGACGCCAGGGGCGCCTATCACCAGGCGTTCGCCTTCGTTCAGGCCGTCCAGCACCTGCACCCGCAGGCGGTCGCTCAGGCCGGTGCGCACCTGGCGCTGTTCCACCTTGCCGTCGCGGGTCAGCACATGCGCCAGGCGCAGGCCATCGCCTTCGTCCAGCGCGGCCAGTGGTACGGTCAGCACCTGGCTGGCTTTGCCGGCGACAAAGAACACCTGCGTGGTCATCTCGGCCATCAGGGCGCCGTCCGGGTTGTCGACATCCAGCAGCACGCTGTACTGCACCACCTGGCTTCCGGCACTGCCATTGCTGACGCTGGCCGGGCTGCCGCCGCCCTGGCTGGCCTGCTCCAGTGGCTTGGGCGGGATCGGCAGCACTTGCCGCACGGTGCTGGTCCAGCGGCGCTTGCCGCCGGCCAGGGTGGTGAAGTAGGCGGTCATGCCCGGGGTGACCTTGCCGATGTCGGCCTCCGACACCTGGGCCCACACGGTCATCGGCGAGAGCTTGGCGATGCGCAGGATCAACGGGGTTTGCTGTTGGGCATTGAGGGTTTGCCCCTCACGGGCATCCACCGCCACTACCGTGCCGTCCATCGGCGCGTAGATGCGCGTGTAGCCCAGCTCGGCCTCGTCGCTGCGCAGGCTGGCCTGGGCCTGGCGGATCTGCGCCTGGAACATGTCGATGCGTGCCTGGGTGACTTTCAGCTGTGCGGCGGCCGTTTGCACGTCCTCGTCACGGGTGGCGCCGGCGGCGGCCAGCTCCCGTTGGCGTTTGAGCTGCTGCCGGGCCAGTTGGAACTGAGCGCGTTGTTCGGCCAGCTGGGCCTTGAGGTTGGCGATCGAGTAGCGGCCGGCATCCAGCCGGGCCTGCTGGGTAGAAGGGTCAATCTCGACCAGCAGCTGGCCTTTGCGCACCATGTCGCCGACCTCCACATGCAGGGTGTGGATCTGCCCCGATGCCTGGGCACCGACGTCCACGTAGCGCCTTGGTTGCAGGGTGCCCAGTGCGGTAACGCTGCTTTCGATGTCGGCGCGGGTCACGGCAACCGTGCTGAGCGGCTGTGCGCCGTAGGGCAGGGCCTTCCAGGCCAGCAGGCTGCCCAGGCCGAGCAGGCCCAGGCCGCTGAGCAGGAGCCGGCGACGGGTGTTGGTTAAAGGTCTCATGCAGACATCCAGCCGAGTGGGTGCCAGATAGACGAAAGCGGCAGGAGGGGATTTAGCGAGTATTGAGCAGGGGCTGACAGGTGTATGGCGACAGGCGCTAGATAGCCCATGACATACCCTTGTTGCTGAGAATAATTATAATTTGTAAGATCGCACGTTGACATCACTCGGTCCCGCGTTGCTGCCTGAAAGGGCTTTCTGGCATAGGCTGGCAGGACGATCTCAGGTAACGTCGTGGAACATTACTATCGCGAACTGGTGGGTTTTCTTTCTTCGCGCCTGGGCAGTCGTCAGGCCGCCGAAGACGTGGCGCATGATGCCTACCTGCGAGTGCTGGAGCGCACCGACGCAGAGCGCATCGAGCACCCGCGTGCTTTCCTCTACCGCACCGCGCTCAACCTGGTTGTCGACCGCCACCGCCGGCACCAGGTGCGCCAGGCCGAGCCACTGGAGGTGCTGGACAACGACGAGCGCTGGCACACCCCGGCGCCAACCCATGACATGCAGCTCGACCAGCGCCTGGCGCTGATGCAGCGTGCCCTGGATGAGCTAAGCAAGGTCTGCCGCGACTGCTTTCTGCTGCGCAAGCTCGAAGGCTTGTCACACCAGCAGATTGCCGAGCACCTGGGTATTTCCCGCAGCCTGGTGGAAAAGCACATCGTCAACGCCATGAAGCACTGTCGTGTGCGCATGCGCGAGTGGGAATCGTGATCGCCGGGTTGAAGGCAGATGAAAATTCCGTCAGTCGATCACTTGATTTCCACGGCTTTCCCGACTTCTATCAAAGAAGACCCCTGCCAGGCGTAGCCTAGGCAGCAGCCGTTACTGGCGCAGTATGGTCATGGAGCCTAACCGTTACCCAACTGCCCAGGTCCCACCATGGCCAAAAAGACCCTGCGCATCCTCATCGCCGATGCACACCCCTGCCAGCGCTTGCAACTGGAGCGGCTGCTCAACGGCCTGGGCTACTACCGGATAGCGCCAGTGGAAAGCTTCGAGGAGCTGCAGCGCCTGGTGCTGAGTGCCTTGCAGCCTTTCCACCTGCTTTTGGGCAATATCGAGCTGGCCAGTCATGTCGGGGTCGATCTGGCGCGCTTCTGTCGCGTCAGCACGCAGATCCAGCATGCCCTGCTTTATCACTCCAACCAGTTGCAAGTGCCGTTGGTGCCGCAGGCCGAGCGGCAGGCCGTCAGCATGAGCCTGCCCCAGGTGCCCGACAACGAGGCACTGGAGGCATTCATGGCGATCATCGATTCGCCGCTGCAGGTCGGCAGGCTACCGCTGCCGGGCGCCATGCCGGTTGCCACGGCGCGGCCACTGCCGAAGGCCAATTTCGTCAACACCCTGTTCAACCGCTAAAGCCGCAGCGGGCGGGGCAAGGGGGCAGCTATTTGCTATCCTCTTGCCCTTTGCCGATTTGCGGACCCTGCCATGACTGCCATCGATACCGCTCGCCCGCCACGGTTCAGCCGCGGCGACCACCGGACCCTGGGCCTGGCGGCGTTGGGCGGCGCGCTGGAGATCTACGATTTCATCATCTTCGTATTCTTTGCGCTGACCCTAAGCCAGTTGTTCTTCCCGCCCGAGATGCCCGAGTGGCTGCGCCTGCTGCAAAGCTTCGGAATCTTCGTCACCGGCTACCTGGCGCGTCCGCTGGGCGGCATCCTTATGGCGCACTTCGCCGACCACCTGGGACGCAAGCGGGTCTTCAGCCTGAGCATCCTGATGATGGCCCTGCCGTGCCTGTTGATCGGGGTGATGCCGACCTACGCCGACATCGGCTACGCTGCACCGCTGATCCTGCTGGCACTGCGTATCTTGCAGGGCGCGGCGGTGGGCGGCGAGGTGCCGAGTGCCTGGACCTTCGTCGCCGAGCACGCGCCAGCCGGGCGGCGCGGTTATGCCCTGGGCTTCCTGCAGGCCGGCTTGACCTTTGGTTATCTGCTGGGGGCACTGACCGCGACCTTGCTGGCGCAAGTGTTCACCCCGCAGGAAATCCTCGACTACGCCTGGCGCTATCCGTTCCTGCTCGGCGGGGTATTCGGCGTGATCGGCGTGTGGCTGCGTCGTTGGCTCAGCGAAACACCGGTGTTCCTTGCCCTGCGCGCGCGCCAGGAGCAGCCGGTGAGCTTCCCGCTGCGGCGGGTGCTGGGCGAACACCGCCGGGCGTTGATCCCGGCGGCGCTGCTGACCTGCGTGCTGACTTCCGCCGTGGTGGTGCTGGTGGTGATTACTCCGACAGTGATGCAGCAGCGCTTCGGCATGAGTGCCGGGCACACTTTTGCCCTTAGCAGCGTGGGCATCGTCTTCCTCAACATCGGCTGCGTGCTGGCCGGGCTGCTGGTCGACCGTGCAGGCGCCTGGCGCGCACTGATGTTCTACAGCATGTTGCTGCCGGTGGGCATCGGCGCGTTGTATGCCAGCCTGGTGGGACAGTGGGGCGTGACCTGGCTGGCCTATGCGCTGGCGGGCCTGTCCTGCGGCGTGGTGGGCGTGGTGCCGTCAGTGATGGTCGGGTTGTTCCCGGCCGAGATCCGCGTGTCGGGCATCTCCTTCACCTATAACGTGGCCTACGCTCTTTGGGCCAGCACCACGCCGCTGGCGCTGATTGCGCTGATGCCGTGGAGCCCGTGGGTGTGTGTCGGCTTTTGTCTTGTCATGGGCACGGTGGGGTTGCTGACGGCCTTGTACTTCGGGCGTCGGGAGCCATTGGCGTTCGCGGCAGAGCCGATGCCGGTAATGTGTGGTGAAAAATAGTTTTCTGTTGTTTGTTCTGGCCTCATCGCTGGCAAGCCAGCTTGTATGGTTAGACTTGAAGGGAGGAGGAGGGACAAAGCCAGCT